>NZ_JALHAT010000042.1:0-2868 GCF_022818885.1 Novosphingobium mangrovi
CTCGCCGCCGTTGCGGCGGCCACGCGCACGTCGGGATCCTCGGGCATACGCGCCAGAGCGTCTTCCCCCGCCGCGTGGGCTTCGGGTGTGCAGTCTGCGCCGCTCAGCGCGCCGACCCAGGCGAGCGCCAGCGCGGCGTTGCCCGGCAGCGCGCGGCTGGCCGCCGCGTAGTGGTCGGCAAAGCGCCCACCTTCGAGCGCGCCCTCCTCGGTGTTGAGGCGCAGTTCGGCAAGATAGCGATGCGCGTCGAGCCAGCCGGGCATCTGCGCCGAAAGCGCATCAGCGATCTGGCGCGCCTCGGCAAACTGGCCTTCGGCCTCCAGCGCCATGGCCCGGCCCAGCCACAGGTTCGGATCGCCCTGGTTGACCGCTAGCGCCTTGGCGTAGCGCGCGCTCGCATCCCCCTCGCCGCGTTCGAGCGCGATGCGCGCACGACCGTGCAGGCCGCGCACATGTCCCGCATTGAGCGCGAGGCACGCCTCGTAGCTGGCCGAGGCCGCGGCCAGATCGCCGCTCGCCCGTTCGGCCGAACCGCGTGTCGACCAGTAGCGCGCATCATGGCGCCCCTTCGCCTCAAGCCCCTTGAGAAGGCGCGAGGCCTCGCCTGCGCGCCCCAGTTGTTCGAGCACGATGGCGTGGTTGACCGCGTATTCGAGTTCACCCGGCGCGGCCTTGCAGGCCCGCGCATAGAGCGCCTCGGCGCGCGTCGTATCGCCGAGGCGCAGCGCGCTGCCTCCCGCGCTGTTGAGCAGCCGGGGCTCCTTGGGTGCCAGCGCAAGCGCCTCATCGAAGAGGGCCTGTGCCTCGCCTGCCCGGCCCGCCTTCTCGGCGCTGAGCGCGGCTTCGCGCAACTGGCCAATGCGCGCCATGTCGAGCGAGACGCTCACCGATCGCGCAGCCAGCCGGTGATGGCGAGGCGCCGCGCGGGCGCGAAGGGCGCGACGTAGCTCACCATGTGGCTTTGCGGCACGCGCAGCAGGTTGAGCGCGTTGAAGCGCGGACGCCAGCCTTCGACCACGTCGCCATCCTCATCAAGGAAGTGCAGGTAGCCGCCCCAGTCGGGGTGCCAATCGGGTTGGGCAAAGTTCATCACGTAAGCGACGCGCCAGCCCTCGGCGACATGGCTGTCGGTGTGGGGCCCCAGAAAGTCGCCCGGCGCAAACAGGGTCGCCTGCGCGTCGGCCTTGCGCAGTTCGGGGATACCGCAGATGTCGCGCGCCAGTTGCAGGAACGGCGCGTCGTTGATGTGTTCGAGCAGCAGCGCGAGCGGGCCGTTGCGGTCCCAGCCCTGGAGGTACGCATCGAGCATCGGGTAGTTGGCGAAACGCACCGCGTATTCGCCCTTGGCCGCCGCGCCGTAGATCTTCTGCGCCAGCGCCTGGCGCTCCTCAGGCTTCATCGCCTGGATCTGCTCGGGGCGCAGCGTGGTGTGCGGCTCCTCCCCGGCCTGGCAGGCAAGGCCCCAGGGCGTCTCCTTCTCGAGGACGCCGCGGATCGTCTGCGCGGCCTCGGGCTTCAGGAAATCGCGCACCTGCACCCGGCCATGCTCCAGGAACTTCGCGCGAAGGGCCGCGCGGTCGAGCGCGGGATTGATCTCGAAGAGGGATAGCGTCATCGTGGCTCCGCAAGTAGCACAGGCCCCGCGTCTTTCCCAAGCCGCCCGCCCATGTGCATTGATGGAAATCACAGACGAAGCCGCGCACCCGACCATGCCCCCGACCTCAACGTCCCTGACCTTCACGCTCAATCCCGCTCTCGACACGAAGGCGGCCGCCGACGCGTTCGCGCAAGGCGGCCACACGCGCCTCACGGACTTCCTCGAAGAAGCCTGCGCCGAAGCGCTCTGGCGCGAGCTGCGCGCCCGCGAGGACTGGGTGCAGGTCATCAACAGCGGGGACAAGAGCTTCGAGCTCGACCGGCCCACCCGCAAGAGCTTCTCGCCCGAGCAGGCCAAGGCGATGGACGATGCGGTCTACGCGGGCGCGCGCAGCGGCTTCCAGTTCCGCTACGAGGCCGTGCGCGTCCCCGACAGCGCGAAGGCGCGGGCCAAGAGCACCGACCCGCTCGCCCGCTTTGCCACCTGGATGTCCTCGGCGCCCGTGCGCGCGCTGCTGGGCGCGGTCACCGGCGAGGCCGCGCTCACCTTTGCCGACGCGCAAGGAACCGCCTATGCGCCGGGCGACTTCCTCACCGCGCACGACGACGCGGTCGCGGGCAAGCGGCGCCATGCCGCCTACGTACTGGGCCTCAATCCGGCCTGGCGTGCGGAATGGGGCGGGCTGCTGCTGCTCCATGACGGGGGCGAGCAGGGCCGCATCGCCGTGCCCGCCTTCAACACGCTCGACCTCATCCGCGTCGGCCAGGCCCATTCGGTCAGCGAAGTGACCCGCGCGGCCCCCAACCGGCGCTATGCGGTTACCGGATGGATGCGCAAGGGGCCCGTCCCGGCCTGAGGGTTTCCGACGCCTTTTCCGGGACATGATGCGGCTTTTCATTTTGCGCAGGCCGCTGCTATGCTCAGCTCCAAGCACCGCCACGCGTGCCGAGGAGACCTGAAGACCGATGGCTGCCAAGACCGCCCGTCCTGCCCGCGCCGCATACCTGCGCGCGTCGTTCGTCACGCCTGTCACGCTCGGCGCCGCGCTGGCCCTGACGCCCTTGGCCGCAGGCGCGCAGGAAAGCGGCGAGCCGCCCGCCGCGCTGCGCGGGCTTGCCCAGTGCCGCGCGCTCACCGACGATGCCGCCCGCCTCGCCTGCTTTGACAGGGAGAGCGCCGCGCTTCTGGCCGCGAGCGATACCGGCGCGGTCGCCATCGTCGACGAGGACGAGGCCCGCCAGGTGCGCCGTTCGCTCTATGGCTTTGCCGTG
>NZ_JALHAT010000043.1:0-47237 GCF_022818885.1 Novosphingobium mangrovi
GGGCTTGCCCAGTGCCGCGCGCTCACCGACGATGCCGCCCGCCTCGCCTGCTTTGACAGGGAGAGCGCCGCGCTTCTGGCCGCGAGCGATACCGGCGCGGTCGCCATCGTCGACGAGGACGAGGCCCGCCAGGTGCGCCGTTCGCTCTATGGCTTTGCCGTGCCCGAGATCGCGATCTTCTCCAAGACCCGCAGCGCCAAGGCCGAAACGGCCGAGGCGGACAGCGTCGAGGAGGCGCGCGATGGTGACGAGGACACCCTCGTCTCGACGATCACCCGGGTCGAGGGCCTGCCGCGCGGCTACTACCGCGTGACCATTGCCGAGGCCGATGCGGTCTGGGAGACCACCACCAAGCGGCGCAGCGCATCCGCCCCCAAGGTGGGCGACAGTGTGGAATTCGAGAAGGCGGCCTTTGGCACCTACTGGATGCGGCTCAACGGCCACATGGGGGTCAAGGCGCACCGCGTGCGCTGAGGGGCAGCTGTTGGCGCGCGTGGCGGGAGGCTTGCCGTCTATGAACATTTCGCGCGCACGTAATAAAGCCCCGGTTAAAACGCGCAGCGATGCGTAAAGTTGCACTCTTTGTACACTTTGAAACACAAATTTGGCAGCAGAGCACTTGCCCACCACTCAAGTGTGGCAACTTTATTACACCACTTATGAAATGTCCTAAGTCAGTTGTCTTAGGTGTTGCCCCGGAGCGCCATCAGCGCAATCCGTCCCCCGACGCCGCGAGGGGGTAGCCCTCCTACCCCGTTGCGCTTGCCGAGCCAGCACCCCCCGGTGCCGGCGGGCGACCGCGGCGTATGTGTAAAACAAGGGGCAAACCATTGAAGACCAACATCATGCGCACCGCGCTCATCGGGGCTACGTGTCTCACGACCGTCGCGCTGAGCGCCACCCCCGTCCTCGCGCAGGATAGCGCTCCTGTCGCCACCGAAGAGAGCCCGGACAACGCGATCATCGTGACCGGCTCGCGCATCGCGCGCACCAACGCGGACACCTACGAGCCCTCGATCATCCTCGACAGCGAGCTCCTCCAGAAGCGCGGCCTTACCAACATTGCCGACGCGCTGAGCATGGTTCCCGCCTTCGGCACCCCCGGCGCCAGCGCCACGGGCAGCCAGGGTGGCAGCTTCGGTTCGGGCCAGAGCTTCATCAACTTCTTCGGCCTGGGTTCGCAGCGCACGCTGACCCTCGTCAACAGCCGCCGCTTCGTCAGCTCGAACACCGCCTCGATCTTCGGCCCCTCGGCCGCCGGTTCGCAGGTTGACCTCAACACCCTGCCCACCCTCGCGCTCGACCGCATCGAGACCATCGCCGTGGGCGGCGCGCCGATCTACGGCGCCGACGCGATCGCGGGCACCGTCAACATCCTTCTCAAGAAGGAATACGAGGGCATCGAGCTCAACGCGCAGACCGGGCTTTCCAAGCGCGGCGACGGTGCGAACCACCGCCTCGGCGCGCTGGCGGGCACCAGCTTTGGCGGTGGGCGCGGCCACATCGTGGGCTCCTTCGAGTACAACCGCACCGAGGGCATGACCTACGAAGCGCGCAAGCGCACCGCTGCAGGCCTGTTCTACACCTCGCCGATCGAGGATTCGCCCTACAGCCAGGTCATCATCCAGGATCGCCGCATCCCGGCGCTGAGCCCCTACGGCCTGCCCTCCACCATCGACATCATCCCGGGGGATCTCGGCCCGCTCGGCGCGCCGGGCCTCAACTACGGCATCCTCGATGACCAGGGCAACACGCTGGGCTTCGACCGCAACGGCAACCTCACCCCGATCGACTTCGGCACCGTGCACGGCGCCACAGCCTCGGCAGGCGGCAACGGCATGAGCCTGGTCCCGCTCTCGAACCTGCTGTCGCCGGTCGAGCGGTACCTGGGCTACGCCCACGCCGACTACGAGCTGACCGACGGCATCAAGGCGACGGTCGACTTCAACTATGCCCGCTCGAAGGGCACCGAACTGCGCACCCAGCCGGTCTACAACACCTGGCTGTTCGGCGACGCGGGCGATCCCGACGGCAACCTCATCATCCCGCTGTCGAACCCGTTCCTCAGCGATGCCGCGCGCCAGACCATCGCCGCGCAGCTGCCCGAGGGCCAGGACGTGTTCTACTTGGGCCGTGCCAACACCGACCTCGTCTCGGGCCGTGGCAGCTCGACGGTGGAACTCTACCGCATCACCGGCGGTCTTGAGGGTGACTTCAACGTCGCGGGCCGCGACATCTCCTGGGAAGTGATCGGCAACTACGGCCGTTCGAAGACCAAGGGTTCGAGCCGCGAACTGGTCCAGCAGAACTTCGAGAACGCGCTGGCCGGCTGCCAGGACGGCTACACCAATTCGCCGATCCAGACCGGCTCGGCCACCTGCGTGCCGTTCAACCCGTTCGGCAACCAGAACGGTCCGGAAGTGGGTGAGTACATCACCACGACCGCGCACCCCACCGCCCTCAACGAGCAGTGGATGGTCACCGCCGACATCACCGGCACGCTGTTCGACCTGCCCGCAGGCGGCGTCGGCTTCGCGCTGGGCTATGAACACCGCAACGAGAAGTCCTCGTTCGATCCGGGCGCCTTCTTCTACGGTGCGGTCGACCCCAACGATCCCGACGGTGCGCGCACACAGTACGGCCGTTCGATCCCGATCGATCCGGTCCGCGGCAGCTACCACACCAACGAGGTCTTCGGCGAACTCCAGGTTCCGCTCATCTCGCCCGACATGAACGTCCCGTTCCTGTACTCGGCCGAGCTGCACGGCGCCGGGCGCTACGTCGACAACTCGCTGGCGGGCGGTGACCTCACCTGGACCGCAGGCGGTAAGGTCAGCTTCCTCAAGGACTTCGGCATTCGCGGCAACTTCACGCGCTCGATCCGCGCGCCCGCGATCACCGAGCTCTACAACCCGACGAGCCAGATCTTCACCACCGCCGACGATCCGTGCGATGCACGCTTCATCACCGCAGGCCCCAACCCGGCCAACCGTGCAGCGAACTGTGCAGCCGACGGTCTTCCCGCCGACTTCACCTCGAACATCGTCGACTTCACCTCGCGCGGTTCGCTTTCGGGCAACACCAGCCTGGAAAACGAAGTTGCCGACAGCTGGACCATCGGTGGTATCTTCACCCCGACGTTCCTCCCCGGCTTCTCGCTCGCGGTGGACTGGGTCAGCGTGAACCTGAAGAACGCGATCGTCAGCGTCGATGCCGACGGCACGCTGGAAGCCTGCTACGATGCAACCAGCTTCCCGAGCGCGGCCTGCGACCAGATCGACCGCGACGCGGACGGCCAGGTGGAATTCATCCGCACCGGCTACCTGAACGCGGCCTCGTACAAGTACAAGGGTCTGATCGGCGAACTGCACTACTTCACCGACACCCCCTTCCTGGGCGCCAACAGCGCGATCCAGCTGGGCGCCTCGTACCAGTACATCGACACGCTCGAGACGCGTATCGGCACGGGTGACATCCAGACCGACCGTGGCAGCATCGGCTACTCGAAGCACCAGTTCACGGTGAACGCGAGCTACATGAACGGGCCCTTCACGGCCTACACGCAGGTGCAGTACATCGGGAAGGCCGAGCGCGATCCCGACGCCTCGGCGAACACCTACCAGTACCCGACCCGTCCGGCAGTAGCCTTCGTCAACAGCTCGATCAGCTACGACATCAACGATGACTACACCGTGCGCCTGATGGTCGACAACGTGTTCGACACCAACGCGCCCTACCCGGCGCCCGCTGGTGGCGGCCTCGACACCTACTGGAGCGGCTTCATGGGCCGTTACTACAAGGTCGGCGTGACCGCGCGCTTCTGATAGCCGCGCCGCACGGCACACCAAAAAGGGCCCCGGGAGCGATCCCGGGGCCCTTTCTTTTGGGTCAGAAGAGAAGAAGGGTGATCCGAGGGCCATTGCCCTCGGGCTCCCAAAACGGGCTACCTCAAGGCTCTCACGCCACGGTGCTTGAGAAAGATGAGGTCGACCGTTTGGGGGTCCAAGGGGCGATGGCCCCTTGAATCCTCCCTTTTACTCCACGGTAATCGTCAGTGCCCCGTCGCCATCGCCAATCGCCAGCTGGGAACCGTCGGGGATATCGCCCGCCAGCAGCTTCTCGGCGAGCGGGTCCTGCAGGTACTTCTGCACCGCGCGCTTCAAAGGCCGTGCGCCGTAGACCGGATCGTAGCCCACCCGGCCCAGCCACGCCTTGGCCGCGTCCGAAAGGTCGAGCACGATCTTGCGGTCCTTGAGCAGCTTCTGCACGCGCGCCACCTGGATATCGACGATGGGCCCCATGTGGTCCTGACCAAGACGGTGGAACATGATGACCTCGTCCAGGCGGTTGAGGAACTCAGGGCGAAAATGCCCGCGCACGACTTCCATCACCTGCGGCTCGACGCTCTCGACGTCCTTGCCGTCCTCGATTTGCGTCAGGAACTGGCTGCCCAGGTTCGAGGTCAGGATGATGAGCGTATTGGTGAAGTCCACCTGGCGCCCCTGCCCATCGGTCAGGCGCCCGTCGTCGAGCACTTGGAGCAGGACGTTGAAGACATCCGGGTGGGCCTTTTCCACCTCGTCGAAAAGCACGACCTGATAGGGACGGCGCCGCACCGCTTCGGTCAGGACGCCGCCTTCCTCGTAGCCGACATAGCCCGGAGGCGCACCGATCAGGCGGGCGACCGCGTGCTTTTCCATGAACTCGGACATGTCGATGCGCACCATCGCGCTGTCATCGTCGAACAGGAATTCGGCGAGCGCCTTGGTGAGCTCGGTCTTGCCCACGCCCGTGGGGCCCAGGAACAGGAACGAGCCGAGCGGACGGTTGGGGTCCTGCAGCCCTGCGCGCGCACGGCGCACCGCCTTGGAGACGGCCTGGACGGCCTGGACCTGCCCGATCACGCGCTTGCCCAGCACCTCCTCCATCTTGAGGAGCTTCTCGCGCTCGCCCTCCAGCATCTTGTCGACCGGAACGCCGGTCCACTTGGAGACGACACCCGCGATGTCGTCCTCGGTCACTTCCTCGCGCAGGAGCGCGTTGGCCGACTGGGCCTGCGCCTCGGCGAGCTGGCGTTCCAGCGAGGGGATGGTGCCGTAGGACAGCTCGCCTGCGCGGCCAAGGTCACCCGAACGCTGCGCCTGATCAAGTTCGATCCGGGCCTTGTCGAGGCTCTCCTTGATCTTGCCTTCCGCCGCGATCTTGTCGCGCTCGTTCTGCCAGCGGGTGGTCAGCTCGCTCGACTGCTGTTCGAGGTTCGCCAGCTCCTCGCGCAAGGTGACGAGACGGTCGGCCGACGCGCTGTCGTTCTCCTTGGCGAGCGCCTGCTCCTCGATCTTGAGCTGGATGATGCGGCGGTCGAGCTTCTCGATCTCCTCGGGCTTGCTCTCCACTTCCATGCGGATACGGCTCGCGGCCTCATCCATGAGGTCGATCGCCTTGTCGGGCAGGAAGCGGTTGGTGATGTAGCGGTTGGACAGGGTCGCGGCCGCCACCAGCGCGCCGTCGGTGATGCGCACGCCGTGGTGCAGCTCGTACTTCTCCTTGATGCCGCGCAGGATCGAGACGGTGTCCTCGACCGTGGGCTCACCGATGAAGACGGGCTGGAAACGGCGCTGGAGGGCCGCGTCCTTCTCGACGTACTTCTGGTATTCGTCGAGCGTGGTCGCGCCGATGCAGTGCAGTTCGCCGCGTGCGAGCGCGGGCTTCAAGAGGTTGCCCGCATCCATCGAACCTTCCGATGCGCCCGCCCCGATCAGCGTGTGCATCTCGTCGATGAACAGGATGATCTGGCCTTCGGCGCCCTTCACTTCGTCGAGCACGGCCTTCAGGCGCTCCTCGAACTCGCCCCGGTACTTCGCGCCTGCAATCAGCGCGCCCATGTCGAGCGCCATCAGCGTGCGGTCCTTGAGACTGTCGGGCACGTCGCCGTTGGCGATGCGCAGCGCAAGACCTTCCGCGATGGCGGTCTTGCCGACGCCCGGATCGCCGATGAGAACGGGGTTGTTCTTGGTGCGGCGCGCCAGGATCTGGACGGTGCGGCGGATCTCCTCGTCACGCCCGATGACCGGGTCGAGCTTGCCCTCGCGAGCCGCCTCGGTGAGGTCGCGCGCGTACTTCTTCATCGCATCGTAGGCGTTTTCGGCCGAGGCGTTGTCCGCCGTGCGTCCGCCGCGCAGTTCGGTGATCGCCCCCTCCAGCGCCTTGGCGTTGAGGTTGGCCGAGGCCAGCGCCTTGCCCGCCTCGGTGGTGGCGGCCAGCACCAGCGCGAGCAGGATGCGCTCCACCGTCACGTAGCTGTCGCCCGACTTGGTCGCGAGCTGCTCGGCCTGGTCGAGCAGGCGCACCGCGTCATTGTCCAGACCCGGGGTCGCCTGCGCGCCCGAGCCCGACACGGCGGGCATCTTGGCCAGCGCCTTGTCGATGGCGCTTTCCGCGATCTTGGGATTGCCACCGGCGCGCTGGATCAGCCCCGCGGCCATACCCTCGCCATCTTCGAGCAGGGCCTTGGCGATGTGCTCAGGGCTGATGCGCTGATGGTTGTTGCGGATGGCCACGGTCTGCGCGGCCTGAAGGAAGCCCTTCGCGCGGTCGGTGAACTTTTCGAGATTCATGGTCTGTTTTGCCTCCTGACACCCCGGATATGGTGTTGCAATTTTGCAACACAAGAGGTGCCCCACCAAAATTTTCCATGGCTTTATCTGGGCGCTTTTCCGGCCAATTCAATTGCCCGCGATCAAATCAGCCATAAGGGGGAAGAATAGATCCGAGGGCCATCGCCCTCGGGCTCCCAAAACTGTCAAGCTCAAGGCTCTCGCGCCACGGTGCCTGAGAAAGGTGCGCTAGACAGTTCGGGGGTCAAGGGGCGATGGCCCCTTGAAAATAGACCTTCTACTGCCTCAGCACCCCGCGCAGCAGTCCGCCCAGCGGCTTCAGGGGATCGGCCCGCAGGTTCGCCTCCTCGCGGCCGATGTAGGCGAAGATCCCGTCGAGCGCCTTTTCGGTCACCGAACCGCCCAGCGCGTCGCGGGTGAGCCCGGCGCTCTTCACCAGCCGCGACGAGGTCGTCAGCCGGTCGAGCTGGCGGTAGGCGCCGACCTCGTCCAGCCCCTCGTCGACGAGCGGGCGCAGCGCGCCGTGCAGTTCCTCGCCCGCGCTCGTGCGCAAGTACCGCGTCGCCCCGTCCGAACGCGAGGCGATGCCCGGCACGTCGGTCACGTCGAGGTCGCGGATCGCGGTGCGGAAGACCGGCTTCGCCGCCCCTGCCGCGACGCCCGCCGCATCGTTCACCGCGCGCACCAGCCCGCCGGTCAAATCGAGCGGGCTGCCCGCGCCCAGGATCGCGCCGAGCCCCTGTCCGAAGCCGCCCGTCCCGCCGGAATTGCCGCCCAAGAGGCCGCCGATCAGCGGCAGGTCGATGCGCACATCCGGGTCGTCGTAGAACGCACCGGGCCGGGCCAGCTTGTCGAGCGAACTGTCGCTCGCCTGGACCAGCAACCCCGTCAGCGTACCACCAAGCCCCTGCGCGCTTGCCTGAAAAGCCAATCCTGCGCCCAATCCGGCTCCCAGGCCCGCAAGCCCCAGACCCGCGCCCCTGCGCAGCAGCCCTCGGCGGTTCCACATCGGCGCCTTCGCGTCCCAGTCCATATCCACTCCTCTCCGGCCGCGGGGCCGTACCTATTCCCGTGCGCCAACGATTGCAGACCCGCCCCCGCCCGGCAAGCGCGTCCTTGCCCGCGCACGCGTGCAAAAGAGGAGGAATTTGCTCTCTTTTTCCGCACGGTATTTCGATTGCGCGGCGCAGCAACTTTGCTAGCTTCGAGACCATGCGTATCGGAACCCGTGCGAGCCTTGGAGCTCTTGCCGCCGCCCTTCTCGTCACCAGCCTCGCGCCGCTGCCGCTTGCGGCCCGCGACCGGACCGAAACGTCCGCGCCTGCCGCTACGCCGGGCGCCGCCACCCCCGAAGAACTCGTCGCCAAGGTCGACATCCCCTACGAGAGCTTCCAGCTGGAAAACGGGCTGACCACCATCGTTCACACCGACCGCAAGGCCCCGATCGTCGGCGTCACGGCCTACTACAAGGTCGGTTCCAAGAACGAGCCGCGCGGGCGCACCGGCTTTGCCCACCTCTACGAGCATCTCTTCTTCGGCGGCTCGGCGAACGTGCCCAACTTCGACATTCCGCTCGAGGCGGCGGGCTCCACACCGACCAACGGCTCGACCTGGTACGACCGCACCAACTACGTCGAGACCGTGCCGACCGGCGCGCTCGACCTTGCGCTCTTCATGGAGAGCGACCGCATGGGCTACCTGCTCCCGGCGGTCAGCCAGGAGAAGCTCGACCAGCAGCGCGGCGTCGTCCAGAACGAGAAGCGGCAAGGCGACAACCAGCCCTATGGACTTGAAGACTACGTGATCTCCGAAGGCCTGCTCCCCGTCGGCCATCCCTACCGCCACAGCACCATCGGCTCGATGGCGGACCTCGACGCGGCCTCGCTCACCGACGTGCGCGCCTGGTTCACCGACCATTACGGCCCCAACAATGTCGTCCTCGTTCTTTCGGGCGACATCGACGCGAAGACCGCGAAGCCCATGGTCCAGAAGTGGTTCGGCGCGATCCCGCGCGGCCCCGCGATCCACCCGGTAACAGCGGGCCCGGTGACGCTGGAGAAGAGCGCCTCGCGCGACATCACCGACCAGGTCCCGGTCCTGCGCCTCACCCGAACCTGGACGGGCCCCGGCCTCAACGATCCCGACGCGCCCGCGCTTGAGGTCGGCATGCACATCCTGGGTGGTCTCGCCTCCTCGCGCCTCGACAACGCCCTGGTACGCGGACAGGAACTGGCGGTCGGCGTCACCGCATCCGCCCAGACCTACGAAGCGATGAGCCAGCTTTCGATGGCCATGATGGTGAAGCCCGGCGTCGAGCGCGCCAAGGCCGAAGCCGCCTTCGATGCGGTCCTTGCCACGTACCTGAAGGAAGGCCCAAGCGAGGACGAGTTGAAGCGCGCGGTCGTCTCTACCCTTTCCGACGAGATCGGCGCGCTCGAACGCGTCGGCGGCTTTGCCGGCAAGGGCGCGACGCTGGCCGAGGGCATGGTCTATTCGGGCGATCCCGCCTTCTACAAGACACGCCTTGAGGCCATGGCCGCGCTCACGCCCGAGAAGGTGCGCGCCGTCCTTGCCAAGTGGCTCTCGCGCCCGGTCTACAAGCTCGCCACCGTTCCCGGCGAGCGCACACTCGATGGCGGCGCGCTGGGCGGTTGGGGCGATGAGGACACCACCCCGGCCCCCGCTCCCGACAACAAGGCCCCCGCCCCCGAACTGGCCCCGGCGCCCGAACGCACAGCGCCCCCGCTCGGCACCATCGGCGATCTCGCCTTCCCCACGCTCGAACACGCCACCCTTTCGAACGGCGTGCCCGTCACCCTCGCGCGCCGCACCGCGGTGCCCAAGCTGCAGCTGACCATCGAATTCGACGCAGGCACCTCGGCCGACGCGCTCGACACGCCCGGCACCCAGGCGCTCATGCTCGACATGCTCGATGAGAGCGCGAACGGCCTCGATGCGACCCAGCTCGCCGAAGCGCAGGAGCGCATCGGCGCCAGCATCGAGACCGGGGCAAGCACCGATGCCAGCGTGCTCAACCTCGTCGCGCTGAGCGACAACCTCGCCCCCTCGCTCGATCTCGCCGCGGGGATCCTGCTCCACCCGACCTTTGCTCCCGAGGACGTCGCGCGCCTCAAGGCAACCCGCCAGGCGCAGCTTTCGCAGGCGCTCAGCTCACCCAATTCGCTGGCCCAGCGCACGCTGGGCGCCGCGCTCTACGGCACCCACCCCTACGCCCAGCCCAGCGATGGCCTGGGGGACGCCGCCTCGCTCGCCGCGCTGAGCGCACAGGACCTGAAAGCCGCGCACGCCAAGTGGCTGCGCCCGGATCTGGCCCGCATCACGGTGGTGGGCGATGTGACGATGGCCGAATTGAAGCCCCTCCTCGAACGCGCCTTTGCAGGCTGGACGGCGCCCGCGACCCCGGCGCCCGTCAAGCACCTCGATGCGGCCACCCCGCAGGCGCGCGCGCGCATCCTGCTGGTCGACCGACCCAATTCGCCCCAGTCGGTGATCATGGCGGGCCGCGTCCTGCCCATGGATGGGACCGCGAAGAACGGCGAGGCGCTCGACCTTGCCAACGACGTCCTTGGCGGCGGCTTCCTCTCGCGCCTCAACGCCGACATCCGCGAGGACAAGGGCTGGAGCTACGGCGTCAACTCGGGCGTCACGAAGAACGAAGGCCCCCGTACATTCCTGGTGCGCGCGCCCGTCCAGGCCGACCGCACCGGTGATGCCATCGCCGCGATCCGCACCGACATAGCCGCGCTTCCGGGCGAAAAGCCGGTCACCGCAGAGGAGCTTCAGCGCGTTACCGAAGGCGCGATCCGGGGCCTTCCCAACCAGTTCGAGACCAACGCGTCAGTGGATGGCGCGATCCGCCTGAACCAGCGCCTCGGCCGGCCCGAGGACTACTACGCCACGCTCGCGCAGACCTACCGCCGCATCGATGCCGAAGACATCGGAGAAGCCGCACAGGCCTACCTGCAACCTGGCGAGCTGACCTTCGTTGTCGTTGGCGACCGCGCCGTGGTCGAGCCGCAACTCGAAAGCCTCGGCCTGCCGGTCGAGGTCATGCCCGCCCCCACCACGGACAGCGAATAAGCGATCAGGGAGAGAACACAATGTCGGTAGCCGGACGCTACGAATGCACCACGAAGACGCCGATGGGCACGCAGAAGGGCGTGCTCACCATCGTGCCCGAAGGCGACACCTTCACCGGCACGATCGCAGGCGACCTTGGCGCCATGGACCTTGAGAACGGCACGATTGCCGGCAACACCATCGCCTGGAAGATGACGATGACCTCGCCCATGAAGATCGACCTCGACTGCAAGGCCTCCATCGAAGGCGATGACCTCACCGGCACGATCAAGGCCGGCTTCTTCGGCACGATGGAGCTGAAGGGCACCCGGATCGGCTAAGCCGCCCCCCACCCCCCGAGGCCCAGATGACGCGCGTGCCTGGTGCGATGGGCCAATGAGGGCAGACACCTAACAAGGACAAACTCGAAGAAATTGATTCCGAGGGCCATCGCCCTCGGGCTCCCCGAACTCGTCGAAGGCAGCTCTGCCCGCCCCTGTTAATTTAAGATCGCAGGCGTCGAATGGGCCGAGTAACGGAAGGTCCAATTGCGGACTGATAAAGTAGATTGGCGCCGCATGAGTGAGCATCCAACTCTTCGTCATTCCCGCGAAGGCGGGAATCCAGTCAGCGCACCGCTTCAAGCCCCAGATCCGTGGCCAGATCGCGTCTCCCGGATTACCTTCCTCGATCAGTCGCAGCTTCCAGCCCCGGTTTCATAACGAGTGCTGAAGCCGTCGAAATATTTGGCCCGAGGCCAGCCCAGCAGCATTGCCCCATTGCGTACATTCGCGGTAGCTTTACATGAAGTTGAATGGATGATTTCGTCGCACATACCTCGCGCTGGCGGGCCGCACTTATTGTCGCCACTTCGCTCGGCTTTGTTGCAATCGGAATATGGATGGCAGGATTGGTAGGACCGGTCCCGGTTACACGCAGAGCTGGCCTGTTGATGACCGAGATTTGGGGGTGGTTCTGTATTCTTTTCTTCGGAATGTGTGCGATTGGTGGCGCAAAGCTTTGGTGGACGAATGCTGAGCGCCTTCACATCAGTCGGTCAGGTATCCGGTGGGCAGGGTGGTCCAATCAGACCATCCCATGGGAAGAGATTAGTGACGTGACGGAATGGCGGTACAAAGGCACCAAATCTATCATATTGCATCTGCGCGATCCGTCGCGCTTTCCGGTGGAGGGTCCTGCAGTCCTAAGAGGACTATCAGGGCGCGCAAACCGTGCGATCACTGGGGGTGATGTTTCCATCACATTGTTGGGAACTGATCGCAAGTTCGACGAGGCCATATTAGCCATCGCAACGTTTAGAGCTGACCGCTAACATCCGCTTTCCACCCCAGCCCGACTGCTGTCCGCTCGGATAACAAGCCTAACCGGACAGGCCGCTTTCTGGCGCGCCAGATCGGCCCTCTAGCGACCGATAAGGGCGCGCAGCCGAAGGAGGCCGCGTCCATATCGCAAGGGCGTGCCCTCTCCGATTTCGGGAGCGCGAGGGCGATGGCCCTCGCATGGGCTTTGCCTTACCTTTCTTCGCGGGTGTTGCGCGTAACGGCCCTATCCTGGCGCTGACGGCGACGTCGCGTGGAGCGCACATCCGACCTAGCCACGAAAAAGCCCCGACGGATTGCTCCACCGGGGCTTTTTTATGTGCCGGACGGGCGAGATCAGCCGAGCTTGGCTTTCAGGATCTCGTTGACGACCTGCGGGTTGCCCTTGCCCTTCATGGCCTTCATCGTCTGGCCGACGAAGAAGCCGAAGAGCGCGACCTTGCCGCCCTTGTACTGTTCGACCTTGTCGGCGTTGGCTTCAAGGACCTTGTCGATCTCGGCCTCGATGGCGCCGGTGTCGGACTCCTGCTTGAGCCCTTCGCGCTCGACGATGGCCTCGGCCTCGTCGCCGGTGTCGAGCATGATTTCGAGGACCTGCTTACCGGCCGAACCCGAGATCGTGCCCTTGGCGATGAGCGCCAGGAGATCGCCGCCCTTTTCAGGAGTTACGGGCGATTCCTCAAGGCTGGTGCCCAGCTTGTTGAGCGCGCCGAACAGTTCCGAGATCAGCCAGTTGGCGGCCTGCTTGGAGACTTCGGCGGGCGCCTTGCCCGAAGCCTTCGCGGTCTCGGCCAGCAGGCGCTCGAACCACTTTGCGGTGTCGACGTCGGCGGTCAGCACCTGTGCGTTGTAAGCCGAGAGGCCCAGCTCGTTCTCGTAGCGCGCCTTCTTGGCATCGGGCAGCTCGGGCAGCGAGTTGCGGCAATCTTCAAGGAAGTCGTCTTCCAGGATCAGCGGCAAAAGGTCGGGATCGGGGAAGTAGCGGTAATCGTGCGCGTCTTCCTTCGAACGCATCGAGCGGGTCGAGCCGGTGCCCGGATCGAACAGGCGCGTTTCCTGCACGATCTTGCCACCCGCTTCCAGCACGTCGACCTGACGCATCGCCTCGTGCTCGATCGCCTGCATGACGAAGCGCACCGAGTTCACGTTCTTGGTCTCGGTACGGGTGCCCAGTTCCTCGCCCGGCTTGCGCACCGAGACGTTGACGTCCGCGCGCATCGAGCCCTGGTCCATGTTGCCATCGCACGAGCCGACGTAGCGCAGGATCTGGCGCAGCTTCGAAACGTAGGCCCCGGCCTCGGCGGGCGAGGTCATGTCCGGGCGGCTGACAATTTCCATCAGCGCCACGCCCACGCGGTTGAGGTCGACGTAGGACATCGTCGGGTGCTGATCGTGCATCAGCTTGCCCGCGTCCTGCTCGACGTGGATGCGCTCGATCCCGATGACCTTGTCCTCGGGGATCCCGGCCTTCTCGTCGGCCTCGATGACAAGCTGCCCCTCACCCACGATCGGGTGGTAGAGCTGGCTGATCTGGTAGCCCTGCGGAAGGTCGGCGTAGAAGTAGTTCTTGCGGTCGAAGCGCGAGTACTTGTTGATCTGCGCGTTGATCGCCATGCCGGTGCGCACCGCCTGACGGATGCACTCCTTGTTGGGCACGGGCAGCATGCCGGGCATCGCCGCGTCGATCAGCGCGACCTGCGTGTTGGGCTCGGCGCCAAATTCGGTCGCCGCGCCCGAGAACAGCTTGGCCTGCGAGGAGACCTGCGCATGGACTTCAAGGCCGATCACGACCTCCCACTCGCCCGTTGCGCCCTGAATACGATAGGTGCTCATATTACCACCACTTCTCCGGCTTGGCCGTAAACTGTGCGCGCTGTTCGAGCGCGAGACCTGCGTTGAGGACGCCCTGTTCGTCGAACGCCTTGCCGATGATCTGGAGACCCAGCGGCAGACCGTCCTTCGAGAGCCCGGCGGGCACCGACATGGCCGGAAGGCCCGCCAGCGACGCGGGGACCGAGAACACGTCGTTGAGGTACATCGAGAGCGGATCGTCGACGTTCTCGCCCAGCGCGAAGGCCGGGGTCGGGGTCGTCGGCGCGAGGATCACGTCGCATTCCTCGAAGGCCTTCTGGAAGTCCTGCGAGATGAGCGTGCGCACCTTCTGGGCCTGCGTATAGTACGCATCGTAGAAGCCCGCCGAGAGCACGTAGGTGCCGATCAGGATGCGGCGCTTGACCTCGTCGCCGAAGCCGGCGGCGCGGGTGGCGGCGTACATGTCCTGAAGGTTCGCGCCCTCGGGAAGGTCGCGCAGGCCATAGCGCACGCCGTCATAGCGCGCGAGGTTCGAGGACGCCTCGGCCGGTGCGATGATGTAATAGGTCGGCAGCGCATACTTGGTGTGCGGCAGCGAGATGTCGATGACCTTCGCGCCCGCGTCCTTGAGCCAGGCGACGCCCTGGTCCCACAGCGCGACGATTTCGGCGTCCATGCCGTCCATGCGGTATTCGCGCGGAATGCCCACGGTCTTGCCCGAAAGGTCGGCCGAGAGGAGCTCCTCCCAGTTGGGCACGGGCAGATCGAGGCTGGTCGCGTCCTTGGGATCGAACCCGGCCATGGCTTCAAGCATGATCGCGCAGTCGCGCGTGTCCTTGGCCATCGGCCCCGCCTGGTCGAGCGAGCTGGCAAAGGCGACGACGCCCCAGCGCGAGCAGCGCCCGTAGGTCGGCTTGATTCCGGTGGTGCCGGTGAAGGCGGCGGGCTGGCGGATCGAGCCGCCGGTGTCGGTGCCGGTCGCCGCCGGAGCAAGACGTGCCGCCACAGCCGCCGAGGAACCGCCCGAGGAACCACCCGGTGCCAGCTGCGCGTTCGAACCTGCCTTGCGCCAGGGCGAGATCACGTTGCCGAAGTAGCTGGTCTCGTTCGAGGAGCCCATCGCGAACTGGTCAAGGTTGAGCTTGCCCAGCATCCCTGCGCCCGCGTTCCACAGGTTCTGGGACACGGTCGATTCGTACTGCGGCTTGAAGCCTTCGAGGATGTGGCTGGCGGCCGTCGTCTGCACGTCGAAAGTCGCAAAGAGGTCCTTCATGCCGATGGGCACGCCGCCCATCTTGCCAAGGTCCTCGCCCTTCGCGCGCTTGGCGTCGGTGGCCTGTGCGGCCTCGAGCGCCTTTTCGGGGGTGGCGACGATGAAGGCGTTCAGGGCCTCCTGCGCGGCTGCGACGTTGGCGTTGAACGCCTCGGCCACTTCCACGGCGGTGAAGTCACCGGCTTTCACGCCGTCGCGGATCTGCGCGACGCCAAGTTCTGTAAGATCGGTCATTGGTTCTCACCTGTCGCCCGGGCGCAGAGGCGCGCCGCAGGGCAGATAGCAAGCGGGCTTCCCGAAGGTGCGGGAAGGACGAAAGGGTGGGCGGATGCCCGCCAGGTCACTCGATGACCTTGGGCACGCCGAAGAAGCCGTGCTCGGCCACCGGCGCGTTGGCGAGGACTTCCGCGCGCTTGCCGCCGCCGGTCAGCGGATCGGCATCGACCACGTCCTCGCGCAGGCGCAGCGTGTTGGGGATCACCGCGGTCATCGGCTCGACATTCGAGGTGTCGACCTCGCCGAGTTGCTCGACCCAGTTGAGGATCCCGTTGAGCTCGGGCACCATCGCCTCGAGCTCACCCTCGGTCACCTTGATGCGGGCAAGGCTCGCGATCTTCGCAACGGTTGCGGTATCGACCGACATGACGTTCCTTTTCGAAGGTTGTTCTCTTCACGGCGGCGAACACGCGCCGCGCAGCAGGCCAAAGCCGCTAGCACCGGCGGGCCCGCGCTTCAAGCGCGAGAGGGACGGGCCTCGAACAGGGGAAAGAAGTCCAGGAAATGATTCCGAGGGCCATCGCCCTCGGGCTCCCCGCACCAGCGACCTCAAGGCTCTTACTTCACGGTAGCTGAGAACGGTGAGCTAGCCAGTTCGGGGGTCAAGGGGCGATGGCCCCTTGAATCCTTTACTTCTTCGGCTCTTCCTTGGCTTCCCCCTGCGCCGCCTCGATGCGCGCCCTGGCGGCGGCTTCCTGCTCGGCGCGGATTGCCGCCATCATCTCGCGGATCTCGTGCGGGGTCTTGTAGTCGATCAGCTCGACTTCGAAGACGAGCTTGGAATTGGGGGGGATCGGGCCGGACTGGCGCGCACCGTAGCCCAGTTCGGGCGGGATGGTCAGGCGGTAGCGCCCGCCGCGCTTCATCTGCATGAGCCCTTGCGCAAAGCCGGGGACGACGCCGTTGAGGTCCATGGGCACGCGCTCATTGGCATCGAAGACGGTGCCATCGCTCAGCATGCCCTTGTAGTTGACGAGCACGAAGGAGCCGGCGGGCGGCGGATCGCCCTCGCCCTCCTGCAGTGTCTCGACGACGACTTCGGGCTCGGCCTCCTCGGGGGGAACCGGGGTGGTCGCGGCCTCCTGGGCCCGCACCGCCGCGCCGCCGGCCGGAACGAACAAGACCGCCGCGGCCAGGGCGGCCACAGCGGTCGTGATGTTCTTCATCGCGGGAAGCTCCGACTTACTCGGAGGGAGCCTCGGGCGCGCCCGGAGCGCCGCCCTGCATCTGCTGCATCTGCATCATCTGCTGCATCATGCGCTGCTGCTGTTCGATCTCGGCCTTGCTGCGGAAGTCGAGCAGCTCGATCTCGAAGGTAAGGTCGGTGTTGGGTGCGATCTCGCCCTGGCCCTTTTCGCCGTAGGCGAGTTCGGAGGGGATATCGACGGTGTACTTGCCGCCCGCCTGCATCTTCTGCAGCGCGGTCGAGAAGCCGGGGATCACGCCGTCCAGTTCCATCGGGACCTGCTGAGCCTCGTCGAAGACCTTGCCGTCGGGAAGCGTGCCCTTGTAGTTGATGAGAACCATGTCCTCGGTCGTCGGCGAGGGGCCATGGCCTTCGGTCAGGGTCTTGACGTGGACCTGCGCGGGCATCGCGGCATAGGCAACGCCAGCACCGGCCAGCGCGAGAGCAAGCGCGCCCACCCAGATCTTCGACAGGGAGCCCTTCTTGACGGGCTGGAGCGGGACGCGGGTGATCTCAGTCATCGTATCGTGTGGCCTCGTGACGAATGTGTGCCGCAGACTCGGCACGTGTGCGCAGATAGCGCCCCCAAGCCTCTGCGCAAAGCCACCTTTTTCAGGGGTTGCCAGATGCACCAAGGGCGCGAACCGGTTACGGTCGCGCCCTCATGGCTCAAGCGGCCCCGGCATTCAAGTCCAAGGCCAATATCGAGGTGCCCGAACGCGCACCAACAGGTGCACGTTCGGCAAACGCCGTCTTACTTGACGCCGTCACGCTCCATGCGCTTGCGCTCGAGCTTGCGAGCACGACGCACAGCAGCGGCCTTTTCGCGGGCGCGCTTTTCCGAGGGCTTCTCGTAGTGGCGACGCAGCTTCATTTCGCGATAGACGCCTTCGCGCTGCAGCTTCTTCTTGAGCGCACGAAGAGCCTGGTCAACATTGTTGTCGCGAACCATAATCTGCATAAAACTACCACACCTCAAAAATACGAACGAAGCCCGCCCCGCACCTCCTATATGGCGAGACGAACCGCGAATCAGAATGAACCAAAAAGCGCCAAATCCCGTGAAAGGTCCGGCTGGGTTGGTCGCGCCAATATCAAAGTGACACACCAAAGACAACCGCAAAGACTCCCCAAAAGCCCCAAAACCGCCAAGAACCGGGCTTTCGCCACCCCGCAGGCGGCGCAAGCAGCGATTGGAAATTGCGCGAATCGCGGGTAAGGCGGGCCTCTATGCCCCAACCATCCTTCCTTGCCGCCTCGCTTTTCGTGGCGCTGGGCGGCGGAACCGGCGCCTGGCTGCGGTTTCTCGTCGGCCGCGCCTGGACCGCCGCGCTCGGCCCCGCGCGCGCGGGAGTCTTCCCTTACGGCACGCTCACCGTGAATGTGCTGGGCTCGCTCTTCATGGGACTCCTCATCGGCGCACTTGCACGCTATGGGAGCCACGGCGAAGGCACCCGGCTGTTCATCGCAGTCGGCCTGCTCGGGGGGTTCACCACCTTCTCCTCGTTCAGCCTCGACTTCATCACCATTCTCGAGCGCGGGCAACCTGGCCTTGCCGCGCTCTATGTCGGCGCCTCGCTGCTTGCAGGGTTCGCCGGATTGTTTCTGGGCCTCCTTATCATGCGGAGCATCTAATTCATGGCCGGTAACGACGACATCGTCCGCCAGTTCACCGTCGGCCACGACGACGAGGGTGTGCGCCTCGACCGCTGGTTCAAGCGCCACCTGCCCAAGGTCGGCTTCGCAATGGTCTCGCGCTGGGCGCGCACCGGCCAGATCCGCGTCGACGGCAAGCGCGCGGACGTCGACACGCGCCTCACCGCAGGCCAGGTCCTGCGCGTGCCACCGGGCGGCGAGGCGAAGCCCGGCGGCAAAGCGCCCCGCCCCAAGCGCGAGCTGACCGAAGAGGAACTCGAACTCGCCGACCAGATGGTGCTGACGCAGGACCGCGCCGCCATCGTCCTCAACAAGCCTCCGGGCCTTGCCACGCAGGGCGGCTCGGGCATGAAGCAGCACGTCGACGGCCTGCTCGACGCCTATGCCCCCGACGGCCCGCGCCCCCGCCTTGTCCACCGTCTCGACAAGGACACCTCGGGCGTCCTGCTCATCGCGCGCACGCCGGGGAGCGCCGCCTATTTCTCCAAGCGCTTTTCCGGGCGCTCCGCCAAGAAGATCTACTGGGCCCTCGTCATGGGCGTCCCCAATATCGATGATGGCATGATCGAACTTCCGCTCGCCAAGCAGCCGGGCACGGGCGGTGAGAAGATGCACGTCGATGAGGAAAACGGCCAGAGCGCGCGCACCCGTTTCCGCGTGCTCGACCGTGCGGGCAACCGCGCCGCCTGGGTCGAACTGCACCCGCTCACGGGCCGCACCCACCAGCTGCGCGTCCACATGGCCGCGATCGGCCACCCGATCGTGGGCGATGGCAAGTACGGCGGGCAGGATGCGTTCCTGTCGGGCACGATCAGCCGCAAGATGCACCTGCACGCGCGCCGTCTCATCATCGAGCACCCCGATGGCGCCCCGCTCGACGTGACCGCACCCTTGCCCGAGCACTTCGCCAACTCCATGGAGAACCTGGGCTTCGACGAGGCCGACGGCGCCGAGCTGCCCCCCGGCCCCGCGCCCTTCACCAAGGAAGATGAAAAGCGCGTCGCCAAGCAGCACTCCAAGCAGATCCGCAAGGAGCGCCGGGGCGAGCGCCGTACCCGCACGGTCGGCCGTTCGGACGAAGGCAGCCGGGGCCCGCGCGCGGGCGGCGGTAAGGGCAAGACGCTGGGCAAGGGCCTCCACAAGGGCCCTCCGGGCACCCGCGTGCCCAAGAAGTCCGGCCCCAAGAAGGGTAAGGGCAGCCCCGTCCCCAAGGGCAAGGCGCCCAAGCGCTGAAGCCCCACGTGCTGAAGCTCAAGTGCTGAGAAAGGAAACGCGCCGATGAAACTGGCGGTCTTCGATTGCGACGGCACCCTGATCGACGGGCAGGCCGCGATCTGCGAGGCGATGGAGGCCACCTTCGCCGCGCATGATCTGACAGCGCCCGCGCGCTCGACGATCCGCCGCGCGGTCGGCCTCTCGCTGCCCCAGGCGATGCGCGCGCTGCTCCCGGAAAGCGACGGCGAGCAGCAACACGCCATGGCCGAGACCTACAAGCAGGCCTTCCGCCAGGCCCGCACCGAGGGGCGTGTCTCGCAGCCGCTCTTCGAGGGCATCCGCGAAACGCTCGAGGCGCTGAAGGAAGCAGGCTGGACGCTGGCGGTGGCGACCGGCATGTCCGACCGGGGCCTTGCCCATTGCCTTGCCAACAACGGCATTGCCGAGCTCTTCGTCAGCCTCCAGACCGCCGACCGCCACCCCTCCAAGCCGCACCCCGCGATGCTGGAGGAGGCCATGTTCGAGGCGGGCGCCAACGCCGAGCAGACCGTGATGATCGGCGACACCGCCTACGACATGGAGATGGCCAAGGCCGCCTGGGTGCGCGGCGTGGGCGTCGACTGGGGCTACCACCATCCCGAAGAGCTGATGAAGGCGGGCGCGGAATTCGTCGCCGAAACGCCGGGCCAGCTGCGCGCGCACCTGCTGGCATGAGCGCGCCCCCGCCCTCCCCCTCCGGCGCGCCCGATCCCGCCGCCCGGCGCTTCTTCATCATCCAGGCCGTGCGCCTTCTGGGTGTGGCCTGCGTGGTCGTGGGCATTCTCATCGCCAAGGGCGGCCTCTTTGCGCCTGCCCCGCCGGCGCTGGGTTATGTCCTTGTCGCCAATGGCCTTGTCGACCTCTTCCTCATCCCCGCCCTCCTCGCCCGCAAGTGGCGCAGCCGACCGGGCGATCAACCAGAGAGCTGAAGTTTCGTGAAACGTTTCTACAAGGAAGTGACCGCCACCCCGCTCGAGGACGGCTCGGGCTGGTGCGTGCGCCTCGATGGCCGCGCGATCAAGACAGCCGGTGGCCGCCCGCAGATCGTGCCGAGCCAGGCGCTCGCGGAGGAACTCGCCGCCGAATGGGCCGCCCAAGGCGAGGAAATCGACACCGCCCGCTTCGTCATGCGCGACCTTGTCGACTTCGCGCTCGACGCCGTGGCGCCCCAGCGCGAGACCGCGCTTGCCGAGCTGCTGCCCTACGCCGAGACCGACACGCTGTGCTACCGCGCCGATCCCGACGAGGCGCTCTACAAGCGCCAGCTCGCCGTGTGGGAGCCGATCCTCACCGCCACCGAAGCGCGCCTGGGCGTACGCTTTGCGCGCATCTCCGGGATCATCCACCGCGCTCACCCGGAGGAAACACTCAGCCGGATCGCCGAGGAACTGGCGCGCCACGATGCCTTCACCCTCGCCGCGCTCAAGATGATGGCGAGCCTGGCCGCCTCGCTCATCATCGCGCTCGCAGCGCTCGAGGAGGAGGCCGAGGCGGCCGCGCTGTGGCAGGCGGCAAACCTCGAAGAGGACTGGCAGGTGGAACTGTGGGGCGAGGACGCCGAGGCGGCCGAGAACCGCGCCGCGCGCCTTGCCGCCTTCGAACTTGCCATGCGCGTCGCCAAGCTCGCAAAGGCGCACTGATCGCCGGGGCTTACCCCCCTGCCCGGCGCGCATGAAGATCGTCTTCAGCCGCAAGGGCTTCGACACCACGGCGGGCGGGGTCCCCTCGCCCATCGTGGACAGCGCGCCTGTCTCGCTGCCGATCCCGACGCCGGGCCGCTCGGCCACGACCTACGCCCGGCGCGGACTGGGCGATCTGGTCGAAAAGGTGACGCGCGGGCGCCTGTCCGCCGACGCGCTGTGCCATGACGACCCGATGTTCGGCCTCTCCCCGCAGGGCGAGGCGCTGTGCTGGTTCGGGCAGTTCGGAGCCGCCCAAGGGCATCTGGCGAAGCACGGCGTGGGGGTGGGCGACCGCTTCCTGTTCTTCGGCCTCTTCGCCGACCCACAGACGGGCGAGCGCCACCACCGCATCTTTGCTCATATGAAGGTGCGCATGGCAGGCAAGCCTGAGGACCTGCGCGCCCGGCCCGACTGGCCCGAACCGCCGCTCCCCCACCCCCACGAGATCGGGGAATGGAGCGCCAACAACACCTTGTGGATCGGCCCCGGCGCCTGCGCCAGGACCGCCGACCCGGCGCTGCGCCTGACCGCGCCAGGCGGCCCGCTCAACCTGTGGGACGTGCCGCCCTGGCTCAAACGCCGCGGGCTTACCTACCACGAGCGGCCCGAACGCTGGAAACGCGCGAGCGCCCACCACGGCCCCCGCCTCGATTCCGCAAAGCGCGGGCAGGAATTCATCTGCGACATCGGCCGCGCCGAGGCCCCACGCGCGTGGCTGGCCGAGATCGTGGCGCGCATTGAGGGGGACGGGTGAAAGAAGGCCAAACCTTTCAAGGGGCCATCGCCCCTTGACCCTAGAATCGGCAACCTCACCTTTCTCAGCCCACGAAGCGCGAGAGCCCTGAGGTAGACAGTTCGAGGAGCCCGAGGGCGATGGCCCTCGGATTCAATGCTTCTTCGCCTCTACTTCGCACATGAAAAAGCCCGCCCCGGCAAAACCGGAGCGGGCCCTCTTCTTGAGCCTGTAAGAAGGATCAGAACTTGGTGCCGACAGCCAGCACGCCCTGGTGGCGGCTGTAGTCCGAACCGTAGTTCGAGTAGCGGTATTCCGCCTTGATGAAGAGGTTCTTCGTCACGTCGTACTCGTAGCCCGCGCCAAGGCGGAAGCCGTTGAGCGTGTCGTGCGCACCGAGGTCGCTGAAGCCGCCGAGCGCCTGGCTCGCGGTCTCGCCCTTGTAGCTCACGCCGACGCGGGTGTTGGTGTAACCACCCAGCACGTAGAGCTTGTTGCGCGCGCCGAGGTTGGTGCCGAGGCGGACGACAGCGGCCAGATCGCGACGGGCTTCGAGGCAGGCGCGATCGCCAGCTTCGAGAACATCATGCGCGCAGTCGCGGGCCGAGCTGTCACCGTAGCTGCCCTGCACGCCGACGAAAAAGCTGTTGGAGAGCTGGTAGTCGTAACCTGCCGACACACCGTACTGAACGCCCGCCTCGGAATCGCCGTCGTGCTGCGCCACGTCGAGACCACCTTCGATCTGCACGAACGCCTGGGCGTTGGCAGCAGCGGGGAGGGCGAACAGTGCAGCACTGGCAGCGAGAAGAGCAATCTTCTTCATTGTAAACTCCTGAAAACCTGCCCTTATCTGGTCACGTGGCCAGCGGGCCGCCGCCACATACGCCTCGACGTCCCCGGCGCAATGCCCAGCCCCTCATTCCACCCGGTCACCGTCGGGAACTGTGTCCTTGGGATCACACCCCGACATGTGGACACATGTGCGCAGAGCCCGGCTTTCCGCCAAAAATGCCACCCACGCCAATTTCACCTCGAGCGGCTGTAATTTTTTTGTCATGCGGGGTCTTTAATTCGCAGAATGAACTCCTATGTTTTTGATATTGCAGAACTTGCTGTTTACAATTCTGCAACATAGCGACTCACTCGCCTCTCCCCCACATCGACGGTTTTACGTGATTCGGCCCCATCTCGACCGATTGCAGCGCCTGCATGCGCGTACGCAATCTGACGATTGGGAAACGATCCAGACATACAAGCGAACCGCGGAGCCTCAGGCGAAGGAAGGAAGGGTCCTTTTCCAAGGGGCCATCGCCCCTTGACCCCGAACCGGGCGACCTCACCTCCTTCAGCCAACGCGGCGTGAGACCTGTGAGCTCGACTGGTCCGGGAGCCCGAGGGCGATGGCCCTCGGAACAGCCTCTTCATCCCCTTCCCGTCCCCCCAAAACGACAAGGGCCCCGCTCCTTTCGAAGCGAGGCCCCTGGCTTATCCTGCGAGAAGGTTCGTCGCCGCGGCGATCAGCCTTCCTTGACCCAGGCGGCGACTTCGCCCGCGACCTGGTTGGCGGCGCGGTTGAGCGCGGGGCCCACGGCCTCGGCCTCGGGCGCAATGCCGGGCACGACCGCTTCGAAGCGGCGGCGCTCCAGCTCCTCGTTGCCGCGCTGCCAGCGCACGGCGTCGTAGCGCACGATCACCGAACTGGTCTGCGCGTCATAGCCCATGTCCCGCAGGCGCCCGCCGATGAAGGTCTTGCCCTTCACTTCGTAGTCCGCGCCTTCCAGCACCATCTGGTCGGTATCGGCACGGATCGTTTCGGCAAGAAGCGCCCGGAACAGGCGCGTGGGCTTCTCGATCCAGCCTGCGCCCTTGAGGTAGGCGAGATTGGCCGGGTCGATGCGCACGGGCACGCGCAGCGCCTCGAGGCTGCGCTCGGTCTCGGGTTCGAGCACAACGATCGCATCGGAGAGCTTGCCGCGCGAGACAGAGCCTGCGGGCGCAGTGTGTTCCGGGGTCAGGCGAATGAGCGTGTCGGGCACCTCGGGTGCGAAGCTGACACAGCCCGCCAGCGCAAGGCTTGCCGTGGCGGCGGCCGCACCGAGGCGCCAGCGCCCGAAAGTCAGGGCACGCGCGGGGGAGGACATCCAGGAGTGGCTTTTCATCGTCATCATCGTCTCGTCCTTGCCCGGCTCAGGGCTTGTAGTCGGGCAGCTTCTGGCCCTTGAGCAGGGCACCGGCCCCCTGTTCCTCGACCGTCTCGGTCACGTTGCGCAGCGCCCGGCTCGTCGCGCGAAGATCGCGGATCGCGGATTCGGCGGCGGGCAGCGTGCTCTGCGAAACCTGATCCAGCGCGGGCTGCGCGTGGGCCATCGTCTCGTTGAGCTGGTCCATCGATTCCTGCGCGGACTTCAGGGTCTTGCGCATCTGTTCGGCGAGCGAGGTGCCCTTCGAGCCGAGCAGGTCGTCGGTCTTGTTCGCCACGCCCTCGAACGCGGCCAGCGTCTTGGTGGCCTGGTCGAGCGTGCCCTGCAGCTCGGCCATCGCGCCGCGCATCTGCGGGGTGGCCTGCGAAAGGTCGCGGGTCATCTTCTCGGTGTTGGCGAGAATGCCCGTGATCGAGCGGCGGTTGTCGGCCGACATCAGCTGGTTGAGGTTCTCGGTCAGCGTCGCGAGGCGCTCCATCAGGAGCGGTGCGTTGGCCAGCACCTCGGAGAAGCCGCCGCGCTTGGTCGGGATCACCGGCACGCCTTCGGGGCCGGGTTCCGCCAGCAGCGGCGCGCCCTTGACCGCGCCTTCGAGCTGGATGTCCGAGACGCCCGTGAAGCTGCCCTGGATCGTGGCGGTGGTGCCCACCGTGATCGGCACGCGCTCGTTTACCTTGACGCGCACCCGCACGAAGCTGGGGTCCTTGGGCCACAGTTCGATCTGCGAGATCTGGCCCACCGGCACGCCCGAGAAGTTCACTTCCGAGCCCAGCGCCAGGCCGTCCACCGACTGGGTGAAGAAGATGTCGTACTGCTGCTGGTTGCCCTCGTTGAGGCGCGCCAGCCAGACGACGAAGCCCGCCGCGAGCGCCAGCAGGATGAGGGTGACGGCCCCGACCCAGACGTGATTGGCTTTGGTTTCCATGGTTGTGCCTTATGCCCCCGCTTCTCGGGTTGTGTCACTCCCGCCCGCGTCCGCGCCATCGGGCGCGTCCTCCACGGCGGCGTCGATCCGGGGGTCCTCCTTGCCGGCAAGCGCAGCGCGCCCGCGCGGGCCGTTGAAGTATTCCTGGATCCAGGGATGGTCGAGCGCGAGGAGCTCGGGGATCGTGCCCACCGCGATCACTTTCTTGTCCGCCAGCACCGCCACCCGGTCGCAGATCGCGTAGAGAGTGTCGAGGTCGTGGGTGATGAGAAAGACGGTAAGCCCGAGCGTTTCCTTCAGCTCGCGCGTAAGATTGTCGAAGGCGGCCGCGCCGATGGGGTCGAGCCCCGCGGTCGGCTCGTCGAGGAAGAGCAGCTCGGGATCGAGCGCGAGCGCGCGGGCGAGACCTGCCCGCTTCTTCATGCCGCCCGAAAGCTCGCTCGGGAACTTGAAGGCGGCCTCGTCGGGCAGGCCCGACAGGCGCACCTTGAAGCGCGCGATCTCCTGGCGCAGCTGGTCGGAAATCTCGGGGTAGAACTGCTTGAGCGGCACTTCCACGTTCTCCCCCACGGTAAGCGTGGAGAACAGCGCACCACCCTGGAACAGCACGCCCCAGCGCGAGCGGATGTCGATGTCGTCCTCGACGCCGCCGGTCATCATGTCGTGGCCCAGCACCTCGACCTCGCCAGCAGAGGGCTGCTGCAACCCGATGATCGAGCGCATCAGCACCGACTTGCCGGTGCCCGAGCCGCCGACCACGCCCAGCACCTCGCCGCGGCGGACCTTGAGGTCGAGCTCTTCGTGGATGACGTGCTCACCAAAGGCGTTGGTGAGGCCGTGCACCTTGATCGGGTAGTCGCCCGTATAGTCGTCGGTACGGTCGGTCATTTCCAGCCGAGCTCCGTGAAGAATACGGCGAAGAAGGCGTCGAGCACGATCACGGTGAAGATCGCGGTGACCACGGCCTGCGTCGTGCGCGTGCCCACTTCCTCGGCGTTGCCCGAGACGCGCATGCCCTGGTAGCAGCCCGCGAGCGCCACGATCAGGGCGAAGACCGGGGCCTTGATGAAGCCGATCCACACGTCGGTCAGCGGCACCACTTCCTGGGTGCGGCGCAGGAAGGCGAAGAAGGGAATGTCGAGCGCGAAGTTCGAGATGAACGCGCCCCCGATGATCGAGCAGATCGCGGCGTAGAAGCCCAGGAGCGGCATCATGATCATCGCGGCGAGCACGCGCGGCAGGACCAGCGCCTCCATCGGCGAGACGCCGATAGTGCGCATCGCGTCCACTTCCTCGGTCAGCTTCATCGTGCCGATCTGCGCGGCGAAGGCCGAGCCCGAGCGGCCCGCGACCATGATCGCGGTCATCAGCACGCCAAGCTCGCGCATGGACAGGCGGCCCGTCAGGTTGATGGTGTAGAATTCCGCGCCGAACTGGGCGAGCTGCACCGCGCCCTGCTGGGCAATGACGATGCCGATGAGGAAACTCATCAGGCCCACGATCCACAGCGCGTTGACGCCCACGTGCTGCATGTGGTGGACGAGCGCCTTGCCGCGAAAGCGCGAAGGGTGTGCGATGGTCGTGCCAAAGGCGCAGATCAGTTCCCCCAGGAACCCGACCGTCTGGCCAAAGCCCCGGCCCCAGCCGCTGACGAGGATGCCCAGTTCGCCCACGCTGCGCTGCAGGAAGGGCAGGCGTTCGGGCGGCGCATCGGCATCGTCGACATCGCCGATGGCCTTGAACAGGCGCGTCGCGCGCTCGCTCGCCCCGGTGATCTCGATGCCGCGCTCGTGCGCGAAGTCGAGCGCCAGCCAGGCGCCGGTGGTATCGATGTCGGTGAGGCCGGAGATGTCGAGGCGCGAATAGGTGCCGTCGAGGTCCTTCAGGCGCTTTTCCAGATCGCCGATGGCGTGGACGCGCAGCGAGCCGCTCAACGCCAGTACCGGCGCCTTGCCCCCGTCGCTCTCCGACACCGTGAAATCAGCCCATTGTCGCATGTTATCTCGTGTGCGCCCGTAATGGGGAAGAACACCCTCCCCGGCAAGTGGTTCCCGGTCTGCGACGAAATGCGCCGCCGAGGGCGCGTACCGCCGTGTGATTGCCGCTATGTGGCAGGCCGATAAGGCAAAACTGCGGCAGTGGGAACCGCTTGCGGTTGCAATCGTGCAACTGGCCGCTTGCGCAAGGGGAAAGGCGCTGGCAAAGCCCGCCCCATGACCGAGACCACGCCCGAAACCACGCCGGAAAGCACCCTCGACAAGACCTTCGATCCCGCCGCGATCGAGGCCCGTTGGTACGCGCACTGGGAAGAGACCGGCCTCTTCCGCCCCGAGCGCCCCGACGCGCAGCCCTTCACCATCGTCAATCCGCCGCCCAACGTGACGGGTTCGCTGCACATCGGCCACGCGCTCGACAACACGCTGCAGGACATCGTGATCCGTCACGAGCGCCTCAAGGGCAAGGACGCGCTGTGGGTCGTGGGCACCGACCATGCGGGCATCGCCACGCAGATGGTGGTCGAGCGCCAGATGGAAGCGAGCCAGGACAAGCGCACCAACTATTCGCGCGAGGGCTTCGTCGAGAAGGTCTGGGAATGGAAGGCCGAAAGCGGCGGCACGATCACGCGCCAGCTGCGCCGCCTGGGCTGCTCGATGGACTGGAGCCGCGAGCAGTTCACCATGGACCCGCACTTTACGCAGGCCGTGGTCAAGGTCTTCGTGGACCTCTACAACGAAGGTCTCATCTACCGTGACAAGCGGCTGGTGAACTGGGACCCCAAGCTCAAGACCGCGATCTCCGACCTTGAGGTGGAGACCCGCGAGGTCAAGGGCGGCTTCTGGCACTTCAAGTACCCGCTCGCCGATGGCGTGACGCTCGACAACGGGCAGGACTTCATCGAGGTCGCCACCACGCGCCCCGAGACGATGCTGGCCGACATGGCGGTCGCCGTGAACGCCGAGGACGCGCGCTACAAGTCGGTCATCGGCAAGGAGATCCTCCAGCCGATCACCGGACGCCGCTTCAAGATCGTCGCCGACGAGCACGCCGATCCCGAACTGGGCTCGGGCGCGGTGAAGATCACCCCGGGGCATGACTTCAACGACTTTGAAGTGGGCAAGCGCGCGGGCTTCAAGCCGGCCGAGATGCTCAACATGTTCGATGCCGATGCGAACGTGGTGCAGACCGAGGACGGCCTCGTCCCCGAGAAGTATCTGGGCATGGAACGCTTCGCCGCGCGCGAGGCCGTGGTGGCCGAGATGAAGGAACTGGGCTTCCTCATCCCCCACGTCGTCACCAAGACCAACAAGGACGGCGAAACCGAAACCACCGAGATGGACGCGGAACCGCGCACCATCCAGACCCCCTACGGCGACCGTGGCGGCGTGGTGATCGAGCCCTGGCTGACCGACCAGTGGTACGTCGATGCGGCGACGCTGGCCAAGCCCGCCATCGCGGCGGTGCAGGACGGCGACATCGAAGTGGTCCCCAAGACCTGGGAAAAGACCTACTTCAACTGGATGGACAACATCCAGCCCTGGTGCGTCTCGCGCCAGCTCTGGTGGGGCCACCGCATCCCGGCGTGGTATGCTGCAGATGGCAAGGTCTACGTCGCCGAGACCGAAGAGGCCGCACAGGCCCTCGCGGGCGAAGGCGTGGCGCTGACCCGCGATGAGGACGTGCTCGACACCTGGTTCTCCTCGGCGCTGTGGCCGTTCGCGACGCTGGGCTGGCCGGAAAAGACCGACCTTCTGGCCAAGCACTACCCCAACGATCTTCTGATCTCGGGCTTCGACATCCTGTTCTTCTGGTGCGCGCGCATGGCGATGCAGGGTCTGCACTTCATGGACGAGGTGCCCTGGAAGAAGCTGTACCTGCACGGCCTCGTGCGCGCGGCTGATGGCGCGAAGATGTCGAAGTCGAAGGGCAACGTGGTCGATCCGCTGGGCCTCATCGACCAGTACGGTGCCGACGCACTGCGCTTCTTCATGGCCGCCATGGAAAGCCAGGGCCGCGACATCAAGATGGATGACAAGCGCATCGAGGGCTACCGCAACTTCGCCACGAAGCTGTGGAACGCGGCGCGCTTCTGCCAGTCGAACGGCGTTGTCGCCTCGACCTCCGTCGCCGCGCCCGCCGCGACCTCGGCGGTCAACCGCTGGATCATCGGCGAAGTCGTCGAAACCGTGGCCGAGCTCGACAAGGCCATGGCCGACATGCGCTTCGATGCCGCCGCGAACGCGATCTACCACTTCGTGTGGGACAACTTCTGCGACTGGTACATCGAACTGGTGAAGGGCAACTTCGATGAAGAAACCCGCGCCGTCGCCGGCTGGGTGCTCGACCAGATCCTCGTCATGCTCCACCCCTTCATGCCCTTCGTCACCGAAGAGCTGTGGTCGAAGATGGGCGCGCGCGAGGCGGACCTCATCGTCTCGGCATGGCCCGCCCCGGACGCCAGCGTGGACACCGCCGCCAAGGCCGAGGTCGAGTGGCTGATCGCGCTGATCGGCTCGCTGCGCGGCGCCAAGGCCGAACTGGGCATTGCGCCCGGCGCGCGCCTCACCGCCTACATCGCGCACGTCTCGGACGCGACGCGCGCCATCATCGGGGCCAACGCCACCGTGATCGACCGCCTCGCGCGCCTCGATGCGATCCACTTCGAGGCCGCGCCTGCAGGGCCGGTGCTGCAGGTGGGCGCAGGCGATGCGATGCTGGCCATTCCCCTGGAAGGCGTGATCGACATCGCGGCGGAAAAGAGCCGCCTCGAAAAGGCGCTTGCCGCCTCGCAGAAGGAAGCCAAGTCGCTCGACGGGCGCCTCTCGAACCCCAAGTTCGTGGAAAAGGCCAAGCCCGAAGCGGTCGAGAAGGCCCGCGCGGACCACGCCCACCACACCGCCGAAGCGCAGCGCCTCGCCGCCGCGCTGGAGCGTCTAGGCTAAGGCTCAACAGACACAAGAAGGCCCGCGAAGCATTTTTCCGCTTCGCGGGCCTTTTTTATGGATTCAAGGGATTTACCATCCCTTGGCCCTGTATACCGGCCCGGCGCAGTGGGTGCCGGACGCGGCAGGCACGCACTGCGCTGGACAGTTTGGGGAGCCCGAGGGCGATGGCCCTCGGACCACTTCTGCCCTTTTCTTGGCCTCGCTTGAACGATAGGCCGGAGCCATGATGGACATTCCCTGGGACCAGCCCGCGACGCTCATCGATCTCGACGGCAAGACGCCGGTGATCGGATCGTTCCTCGAATGCGTGATGCACTTCTCGCTGTTCAAGCCCTTCGCCAAGGAGCAGGCACGCATCCTCTTGACGCGCCCCGTGTTCAAACCGGGCCGCAAGACCCGCGCCTGGATTTTGAACCCGGACGAGATCGAGCTGATCGTCGAGCGCCTCAACCGCGAGCGCGCCGAGGGCAAGGACCTCCCCCCGCACCCCGGCGGCTGAACACTCAGTCCTTCGCGGTGAGCGCGTCCCAGCTCGCCCAGTCAATGGCGCGGCCTGGATAAGCGACGCGGGTGAAGGGCCAGTCCTTGGCCATCCACTCCTGGACGAAGGCGTAGAGTTCGTCCTCGAACCCGGCCTCGTATTCGGCCTTGGTCGCCCACAGGCGCACCACCGCGTCGTAACCGGGGACGGGACTGGGCTGGACGTAGACGCAGCCGCGTTCGCGCGTGCCATCAGGGGTGAGGACGGCGTAGGCAAACGAGGTGCGCGCGGCAAAGCGGGCCTGTTCGGTCTCCATGTCGGTCAGGGCCTCGGCATCCGTGATGCCCTCGTGCGGCCAGGCGGTGCTGCGGGTAAAGGTCTGCTGGAGGTGCGCGATCGAGGACATGTAGGCCGCCTTGTCGATCGCGGCGAGTTCGGGGGCGAGCGGCACGATCTGGAAGCCCTTCCCTTCTACGCGCGTCGGCACCGCGAAGTCGGCAGGCACAAGGGATGGCTTGGCCGGTGCTTCGGCTGCCACAGCCGCGGTGCTGACAGAGGCTGCCCCCACGCTCAGCAGCACGGCTAGTCCCGCCAGCGCTCGTCCTAGTCCCGCCATGTCTTCGCCTCCGCTTCATTATCACCAACTCCCAGATTGGTAATATCGAAAGGCGAGAAAGCAAAAGCATTTTCCTACACGCGCCAAACCTGACACAGTCCTGGCCATGCTCCCCTGCCCGCGAATTTTCTTGCAAAACCGCGCAAAAGCGCCTCTTGGGCGGCCTTGCAGGTGCCACCCCTGGACAGTGTCATCCGTGTCAACCTGCCCCACCCCGTAACCATTCCCTTTTCGCGACTGAAGCGCCTGCCATGCTGACCCTTGCCACCACCACACCCGGAAAACCGGAAATCTTCGCCTCGCTGCAGGGCGAAGGGGCGAGCGTGGGCAAGCCCAGCACCTTCGTGCGCCTCTCGCGCTGCAACCTCGCCTGCCACTGGTGCGACACCGCCTACACCTGGCGCTTTTCGGGCGACAACCGCCCGCACACCGACGGCCTCGACTTCGCGCGCGAGGCGAACCAGGTGAAGCTGGAGGAGGCCGAGGTCGCGCAGATGGTCGCCGCGCTCAAGCCCGACCGGCTCGTCCTCACCGGCGGCGAACCGCTGCTCCAGGGCGCGGCGCTGGCGCGCATGGTGGAGGCGCTCAAAGAGCTGCGCCCCGAATTTCACGTCGAGATCGAGACCAACGGGTCGGTTGCCCCGCACCCCGCGCTCGATCCCCTGATCGACCAGTTCAACGTCAGCCCGAAACTGGCGCACAGCGGCAACCCGGCCAGCCTCGCGCTCATCCCCGAGCGCCTCGCCGCCTACGCCGCCGATCCGCGCGCCTACTTCAAGTTCGTGATCGCCGAGCGATCAGACATCGAAGAAGTTCTTGGCCTTGTCGCAGCCCACTCCATCCTGCCCTCGCGGGTCTTTCTGATGCCGGAGGGGCGCGACAGCGCGACCTTGCGCGCACGGGCACGCTGGCTCGGCGACTTGTGCGCGGACCACGGGTTCAACTTTACCGACCGCCTTCACATTCACCTGTGGGGCGACACGCGCGGCACCTGAGCGATGGCGCACCATCGCGCACCGGGCGCCGCATCTGGGGGACATATGAACGAAGCATCGCCGATACCCGAAGGGGAATGGGAACCGGGTGAGGACGCCGCCCACCCGCCCAAGGCCGGGGCGATGCAGGGGGACCTGACGCAGGGCCCGATCCTGAAGACGCTGATGCTCTTCTCGCTCCCGATGCTGCTCTCCAACGTGCTGCAGACCCTCAATGGCTCGGTCAACGCGATCTGGGTCGGGCGCCTCATCGGCGAAAGCGCGCTCGCCGCGACCGCCAACGCCAACGTCATCATGTTCCTGCTCTTTGCCGCCGTTTTCGGCTTCTCGATGGCGACCACGGTGCGCGTGGGACAAAGCTTTGGCGCGCGTGACCTTGTTGCCGCACGCCGCACCTTCGGCAGCGGCGTGGGTTTCTGTTCGGTCGTCGCGGCGCTCACCGGCCTGGCCGGCTGGTTCCTTGCCGACACCCTGCTTGACCTGATGAGCACGCCGGGCGCCAGCAAGGCCCAGGCGCTCGCCTACCTGCAGGTGATCTTCATCACCCTACCCTTCGGCGCGGTCTCGATGATGGTGTCCATGGGGATGCGCGGTGCGGGCGATTCGCGCAGCCCGCTCTACGCCATGATCATGGTCGTCCTGCTCGACATCGGCCTCAACCCGGTGCTCATCATGGGCGTGGGGCCAGTGCCCGAACTGGGTATCGCAGGCTCGGCCATCGCCACGGCCATCGCGAACCTGGGCGGCCTCGTCTTCCTCATCTGGCGCATCTACCGCCACGACCTGCCGATGCGTCTGCGCGGCCCGGAACTGGGCTTCCTGCGCCCGCGCCGCGACGAGCTTGCCTACATCGTCACCAAGGGCCTGCCGATGGGCGCGCAGATGCTGCTCGTCTCCTCGGCCGGGCTCATCATGATCGGCCTCGTCAACCAGCTCGGCCTCAACGCCTCGGCGGCCTACGGCGCTTCGCTGCAATTGTGGAACTACCTTCAGATGCCTGCCTTCGCGATGGGTACCGCGGTCAGCGCCATGGTCGCGCAGGCGATCGGCGCGGACAACCATGAACGCGTCGATGCCGTGGCCAATGTCGGCATGATCGCCAACCTCGTGCTGACAACCGCGATGGCCGCGCTGATCGTGGGCTTCGACCGCCCGCTGCTCTCGCTCTTCCTGGGCTGGGACAGCCCGGCGATGCCGATTGCCGAGCACATCCAGCTGATCTGCACCGCCTCGTTCGTGATCGTGTCGGTGACGATGATCATGCAGGGCACGCTGCGCGCCTATGGCGTCGTCATTGCCCCGCTCATCATCATGGGCATCGGGCTCTACCCGGGTCGCCTGGGCTTCTACTACCTGCTCGAACCGCAGCTGGCGGGCGATGCAGTCTGGTGGTCCTTCCCGTTCGGCTCGGTGGTCACCGTGGCGCTCACCATGGCGTATTACCGCATGGCCAACTGGCGAAAGAGCCGCTGAGAAACGAAAGGGCGCGCGAAGGGAAGTCCCTCGCGCGCCCTATCTCTTCAAGTGGTCTCTTTAAGTGCGGATGGAGTCGAGAGGTCAGCGCCCCTGCGCGCGCCAGCGCTGGACCGTGCGCATGACCATTTCCTCTTCGCCGCCTTCCTGGCTCCACAGGTCGGTAAAGGACGGGTCGGCCGAAGCCGGGCGCTTGTACTCTTCCAGATCATCGAAACGCACGCGCATCGGGATCGCCGTACCCTCGCCGCAGATGATGCACTCACGGTTGCGCAGGGCGGGGATCGAGTCGAGGAAGCCGCGCGCGCCTTCGGGCATGGCCGCGCGTACGAAGGCCTGGTCGCGGTCGTTGTTGAGGCGCATCGAGATGATCGTGCCGCACTGCGAGAGCACGCCCTCGGCAAGGTCGGAGGGGCGCTGGGTGATGAGGCCCAGCGAGATACCGTACTTACGCCCTTCCTTGGCGATGCGCGACAGGATCCGGCCGACCGAGGAGCCGTCCGCATTGCGCTCGTTGGGGACGTAGCGATGCGCCTCCTCGCAGACGAGGAGGATCGGGCGGGTCTGTTCATCGCGCGCCCAGACCGCGAAGTCGAAGACCAGACGCGAGAGCACGGCCACCACGGTGCTGGTGATCTCGGTCGGCACGCCCGACACGTCGATGATCGAGATCGGCCGCCCACGCGAAGGCAGGCGGAAGATCTTGCCGATGAAATCGGTCATCGTGTCGCCCACCAGCATGCCGGAGAACATGAACTGGTAACGCGGGTCGGTCTTGAGCTCATCAAGACGGTTCTTGATGCGCATGTAGGGCGCGCTGGAGTGGCCCTTGTCGAGCTTGCCCATCGCATTGTTGAGGATGTTGGAGAGGTCCGAGAGCAGGTAGGGCACCGGCGAATCGACGGTGATCTTGCCCAGCTTCTCGGCCAGACGGTTCTTGCTACGCGCCTCGAGCAGCGCACGGCTCAGGACCTCGGAATCGAGCTGGCGCTCATCCCCGGTGGTCGAGAGGAGGATTTCGCAATGCTCCTCGAAGTTCATCAGCCAGTAGGGCATCTGCAAGTTCGAGACATCGAGGATGATGCCCGAATTGCGGAACGCGGCCGAGTACTCACCGTGCGGGTCGACCATGATGATGTGGCCTTCGGGCGCGTGTTCGCAGATCCGGTGGAGGATCAGCGCGGCGCTGGTCGATTTGCCGGTGCCGGTCGAGCCCAGAAGGGCAAAGTGCTTGCCCAGCAGCGCGTCGACGTAGAGACCCGCGCGGATATCCTTGGTCGGAAAGACCTTTCCGATGCCGATGCTGGCGCGCCCGTCGCTGGAATAGATCTGCTGGAGGTCCTGGCTCGTCGCCGGGTAGACCGGTGCACCGGGAATGGGGTAGGCCGTGACACCACGGCGGAAGCCATGGATACGGCCGGTCAGGCGCTCTTCTTCGCCTTCGCCGAGGAAGTCGACGTCGGCAACGATGCCCCCGCTGACATTCCCGTCCTGCTTCTGGTTGCGTACGCTGGCAAGAAGCCAGCCGTTGCCCACGCGCACCTTGACCTGGCTGCCGACCTGCCCGGAAATCGAAACCGACGGGTCCTCTTCCTGGGAGATATCGGTCAGGCGCCCCAGATCAAAGGCGATGCGGCTGCCCGAACCGCCGATCTCGACGATATAGCCGATCGGCTCACGCGCCGAGGAACTCGCCTGCCGGGCAGTTGCCTGCGGAGTTGCCGCCTGCGCCGCGGCTCCGCCCGGGACCGCACCGAAACCACCCATATCCATCTGATTCATCGCACACCGAAAGCTGCTGAAAGCCGAAACCTGTTTTCGTTTTCAGCCTAGAAGGCAGGCAGTTAATGTAAGCCTAAACCGCGGCCTTGTAAGGCCGCTTTCCAGCCTGCTCCCGCCCCAGATCAGACCAGTGCGAAGAGGCGTCCCGCGAGCCAGCCCATGCCGACGGAGACGAAGACGGCCAGCAGACCATAGGCAAAGCCCCAGTTCTGCGAGAAGTCGGCAATCGCGCGCTCGATGCCGAGCTTGCGCACCTCGACCTCGCTGCTGGCCGAAGCGACCACGCGCCCATCGCTGATCGCGAAGGTTTCGGCCGTATAGCGCCCGATGGGCACCTGCGAGGGCAGCCGGATGCGCGCCTGATAGAGGACCTGCTCGCTCACGCTGACGCCGCCTTCGTCCTCGCGGTAGAGACCGGCATCGACGTTGCGCGCGACGAGGCCAGCCGAAAAGCGGGCCTGTTCCTCGGGATCGATCGCGCCGATGGGGGACAGCTGTAGCCACTGCAGACCCAGTTCATAGATCGCGGCGGTTTTCTCATCGACGATATCGGCAATGGGCCGGGTCGAGGCGACGGCATAGTAGGACGGGGCCGAGCGCAGTTCGGTGCTTGCCGCGTTCACCCAGATCTCGGCGACCTTCTGCTTCTCGCGCAGCACCACCGACTGGGTCGGCCCCTTGAGCACGACGACGATGTCGTAGTCCTGCGCCGCGCGCGAACCTTCGGGCGTCAGCACCGCTCCGAAAAGCAAGAGGTCCGTGCCGTTGAAGCCCTGCTGCAGGTTGATCTGGTGCTGCGAGACTTCGGGCACGAGAATGGGATCGCGCGCACCGCCCAGGAACACCAGCGCAAACAGCGCCAGAAGGGAAACAAGCAGCCGGTTCACAGCGGCGCCACGGTGTAGATGTCATCGGGAATGTAGGTCAGGCCAAAGGCCATGCGCAACGCCACCAAGAGGACGATGACCGCCAGCACCAGGCGCAGCTTTACAGGGCTGCTCTTCTGCGCGAACTGCGAGCCGACCTGCGCGCCCGTGACCGATCCGAACAGCAGCATCGAGGCCAGGACGATGTCGACCGCCTGCGTGGTGAGCGCGTGCATCATCGTCGTTGCAATAGTGGTGAAGAGGATCTGCCACAGGCTCGTGCCGACCACCACATTGGCGCTCATGCCCAGGATGTAGAGCATTGCGGGAACCAGGATGAAGCCGCCGCCAATGCCCATCAGCATCGTCAGGATGCCCACCGCGCAGCCCAGAAGCAGCGGGGCGAGCGGCGAGATGTAGAGGCCTGAGCGGTAGAAGCGCCAGCGCATCGGCAGGCTGGCGACCATGGGATGGTGACGGCGCTTCTTCGCCGCAATCTTCTTGCCCGAACGCTCGGCCCGGATCGCCTGGATGCTCTCCTTGGCCATGAGCCCACCGATCGAGCCCAGGAGCAGGACATAAAGAATGCTGATGACGGTATCGATCTGGCCGATCCGCTCGAGCAGGCGAAACAGCAGTGCGCCGATCCCGGTGCCGATGATGCCGCCCACCACCATCACCGTGCCGATATGGTAGTCCACTCCGCCCCGTCGCGACTGGAAGAACACGCCCGACACGCTGGCACCGGTCACCTGGCTCGCAGCCGAAGCCGCCGCGACCGTGGGCGGAATACCGTAGAAGATCATCAGGGGCGTCGTCAGGAAGCCGCCGCCCACACCGAACATCCCCGAGAGGATACCCGTGAGTGCCCCTAGCCCGACAATGACGAAGCCGTTGACCGAAAGGTTCGCGATGGGAAGGTAGACGTCCATACCGCTTTTCTCGCTACCGCAGCGGGGCTTGCGTGAAAAGGCGCTTGTGCCCGGTCAGGTTCCCGAAAGGGCGATAAAGTCTCAGAAACCTGCCGACAGGGTTAGGGCAGGGCCCGAGCCGGGCTCGGCATCGCCGGCCATGCGCTGACGCCAGTCGAGCGCGAGGCGCCCGAACATCCGCTTGTTGAGCGGCATCGTGATCATCGCCGAAGGGCCGGCATCGACCCGCCAGGCCCCCTTCTGGGCGCCCGCCCAGACACCGGCCCCCAAACGCGCCTCGACCTTGCCGACCCTCACGACACCCTTGTCGAGCCGCGCCTGGCCATCCCCGAACGCGGTCGCGTACGTGCCGGCCACGTAGCCCGCCTGGCCGTAGGCCTCGGCTCGGAGATCGCCGGGCAGAAGCAACGGCGCGAAACGGGTGGTCACCATCGCGGCGGCCTGGACCCGATTGCCGCCGATCCCGTTGACCAGCCGCCCCTCCAGCGCCGCATCGAGAGGAAGTCCCGGAATGGGCCTTGCGGACACGCCCAGCGCGGCGGCGGTTTCGGACACCTCGCCCAGCGCCGACGTCGTGCGCATGTAGAGCTGGGGCTGCAGAGCGCTCTTGAGCGCCAGGCGGTACCGCAGGACCGCCCCTGCCTGGCTCCCCCCATACGTGGGAGGCAGGGGCGCGGCGCCCAGCCCACTGGCGGATTTTCCGCGCACGAGGGCCCAGGCATCGGCCGACCAGCGTCGTGGTCTTGCCCGCCCCTCGCGCGCAGCGTCCTGCGCTGCGCCCGGCGCGGCGGACGCTTTCGTTCCGGGCAGGACATCGCCTGAGGGCGCCGGAGCGTAGCCGGGCGGCATGGGATCTGCCTCACCAAACCCCATGCGCCCGGGCGCGAGATAGTACCCTTCCCCATCGCCTGCTCCCAGCGTGCCACGGCCTGCTCTGGTGCCTTCCCCCTGTCGGAGCGCCCCGCGAGCAGGCCCCCTGTGCGTCGCCAGCGCGACCCGGCGGGTGTCGAGCAGGACCGTCACGAGTTCGGCAAGGTCAATCCCGGCGGGCATCTGCCCCTCCCTCTCCGATTCGCCGGGCGCGGGAGCGAGCTGCGCAAACGACTGGGGCCCTGCCAGCCGCAGGGGCGCGCCCTCACCGACCGGATGCGCCTCGGGCAAAGTTCCTCGGTCAGGAGCTGGCGCCAGCGTACGCGGCGAGCCCACGGCCAGAAGCGAGACCGGGTCCAACGCGGCCACGCGTCCCCCCAGCCACCCCGCGACAAGGGCCACGAACACGACGAGGGGCTGCCCCCTGTTCCGCCGCGCCGCAGTCATGCGCCTGCTCTCCCGTGATGGACCGCGTGCTCGGCGTGCTGGGTCTTGTCCCAGCTCGGCATGGTGCCCTGCAAACTGCGCACATAGGCGGCAAGGGCGCGGCGTCCGGCCATGATCGCGATCACGTTCGCCACCGGTATCCGCGCAATCGCGCAAAGCCCTTCGCCAAGGCCGTATTCGGACGCGGTAAAGGCAAACCGGTTCGCCACGCGCCAGGCAAACGCCCACATGCACACGAACAGCAGCCCCTCCAGCAGCGGCGGAAAGGGCGTGCGCGTATAGACGCCGCCCAGCCAGGCCCCGGCCAGCAGCGTCTCGGTCAGGAGCAGCGCGTAGGAACAGGCCAGCACGAGCGCGGACAGAGGCCCGCGCCGGTCACGCAGGACCATCCAGGCATCGCGCACCCGCGCGTCCCAGCCGAGCCGATCCCAGCCCTGAAAGGCAATTCCCAGGATCCAGCGCGTCTTCTGCCGGACCGAGGCCTGCAGACTGGCCGGAAAGCACGCCCGTGTCGCCACCAGTTCGCCCTCGGCATCGCGCACCCGCAGGAACCGCGAACGTCCCCCCTCACGCTGTACGAGCAGCCCCATCTCGTAGTCTTCGGTGAGGCACTCGCAGGCAAAGGGCCCCTGCGCATCGGCGGCCATGCGCACTCTGGCGATGCGATCCAGCATCGCGCGTCCAAAGGCGCATCCCACTCCCGCTGCCGGGATCCCAAGCCCCAGGGCATCGCGCACGACCATCCCCTTGGCATGGGATTCGGTAAACTCGTCGCAGTAATGGCCGCTGACCCAGCGCGACCCGCGCACTGGTTCGGGACGCACCGGCAACTGCACATAGTCGGCCGTCGTCAGTGCCCGGTCATAGACGGCCAGTTCGGCGGGATGCACCATGTCCTCGGAATCGTGGAGCACGAGAAAGCCAAAGCGCGCGCCGCGGCGCTGCTCGTCGAGGCACAGCGCGGCGTAGAGGCGGTTGAGGCAATCGGCCTTGGTCGTGGGGCCGGCGCTGGCATGGATCACCACACGCACGCGCGGATCGCCCCCTGCTGCTGCCATCGCCGCCGTGATGGTGCCCGGATCGTTCGCGTAGCAACCGATGTAGAGGATATAGCCCTGTTGCGGCCAGGCGCCGAGCGCGTGCCGGATGGTATGCGCGATGACCTGCTCTTCGTGCCAGGCGGCAATGAGGATGGCCGCCTCTGCGCGCAGCGGAGCACGGGCCTGCAGGGCCGTGATCGAACCCTCACGCGCCTTGCCGCGAAGCTTGATGGCAATCCACAGGCCATCCACCAGAAGGTCGTCGAGTGCGCCCAGCACGAACCAGAACGCGCAGAACAGAAGGAGTTCCCGCTCGAAGGTCGCGAGCCAGGCCACTACCGTGTTCACAGCTTCCAGTTCCGCCACGATCACCCCCGTCGCATGTTTGGGCAGGTCAGCGCACAGATGCACCGCCCCCTCAATGCTTAGGGAAAAGCCTAGGCCAGACTGGTTAATATCAAACCCGTAATATGGGACATGAAGGAAAGTTAACCCTTACATGAAAAAGGGGAGGCGAAAGCTGTTCGGCCGCCTCCCCTTTTCAGGTTCTCTATTACCAGGAGCCTGTGTTTTCCATGCTGAGCCAGGGTTCCTTCGGCTCAAGCTTGCCATCCTGAAGCAATTCGATCGAAATCCCGTCCGGGGTCTTCACGAAGGCCATCCAGCCATCGCGCGGCGGGCGGTTGATGGTCACACCCGCATCCGCCAGCGTCTGGCAGGTCGCGTAGATGTCCTCGACCTGGAAGGCGAGGTGACCGAAATTGCGCCCGCCAGTGTAGGTCTCGGCGGGCGTCCCATCCGCGTTGGGCCAGTTCCAGGTCAGCTCGACCTCGGTCTCCTCCTGCCCCTTGGGCGCGAGGTAGATCAGCGTGAAGCGCCCCTGCTCGCTTTCGATACGGCGGGTTTCCTCAAGGCCGATGAGATTGAAGAAGCGGATCGTGGCGTCGGGGTCGGTCACCCGGATCATGGTGTGGAGGTAGCGGGTCACGAGAAAAGCTGTCCTTGGTCTGGAGGGAGAAGGGCTGCACGGAGCGTCCGAACAGGTGGAGCGTCTCCTGCCGCTCGGGCCGCACGCCGCGCTCGCCACCTGCTCTAGCCAATCCCACGGCGACGACCAAGACCAAAGCCATCGAAGTGCGTCTTCGCGGCCACATGCCCGACACGTACGCCACTATGGATCAACCTGCTCTTGCCCCTCCCGGACCGCAAACGTATCTATGTCAGGCTCATGCTTGGAAAACTTCGAAAACTCTTCGCCAATCCGACACCCGCGCAAAGGCCATCGCTGCCGCATAGAGAACGTGTCTACGCGATCGGCGATATCCACGGGCGCCTCGACCTTTTCGAGAAACTGCTCGAAACGATCGCACACGACGAGGCCGCGCGTGGGCCTGCCCCGACGACACTCGTTCTCCTGGGCGACCTGATTGATCGCGGCCAGGACAGCGCCGGGGTCCTCGCGCGCGCGCGCCAGTTGACCAGGGAACGGCACGTCGAGATCCTTTGCGGCAACCACGAGGAAATGCTCCTGACCAGCCTCGAGGACAGCAAGGCGCTGCGCAGCTTCCTGCGCTTCGGCGGCCTGGAAACGCTGGTCTCCTACGGCCTTGCCGCCGAGACGATCGCCGAGATGGAGATTGATGAACTGCGGGAGGAGGCCCGTCGGCACATTCCCGAGCAGGACCTCGAGTTCATCCGCAGCTTTCGCAAGCTCGTGCGCATTGGCGACTACATCTTTGTCCACGCAGGGCTGCGTCCGGGCGTCTCCATCGAAACCCAGCTGGGCAGCGACTGCCGCTGGATCCGCGAGCCTTTCCTCAGCCACACCGGCAACTTCGGGGGCTTCGTGGTTCATGGCCACACGATCACCGAGGAACCCGATGAGCGCGACAATCGCCTGGGGATCGACACCGGGGCCTACGTTCATGGAACGCTGACCGCCGTCGGGATCGAGGGCACGGAACGCTGGTACCTCACCGCCGAAGACGGAACGTCCGAGAGCCATCAGACAGGCGCCACGGTCGCAGCCTGAGAAAGGCCTCGCAGTCTCCGGAAATCCGCGTGTGCCGGGGAGCCTGTAAGCCGGGTTCTGTGCCTGGCGTGGTCTCCCTTTCAGGAGGGACCTTACGCCGCGGCGGCAGCCATTCCTCTAGGCGCACCCTTGCGGATGCGCTCAAGCAACCAACCCGGACTGCCTCGGTCCGAAACCGACCGGCCATTCAAGATGGCGCGCAGTCCCTATTCGGTCTTGCTCCGGGTGGGGTTTACCATGCCGCTTACCGTCACCGGCAGCGCGGTGCGCTCTTACCGCACCCTTTCAGCCTTACCTGTTCCCGTCACTCCACAAGGAAGCGGGGGTCATCGGCGGTCTGCTCTCTGTGGCACTGTCCCTGAACTTCGCACGGCCTGAAAACCGCACTCGTCCGGCGGGTGTTACCCGCCACCCTTGTTTCGTGGAGCCCGGACTTTCCTCGCGCAGGTGTTTCGATGAAACGACACACCTACCCGCGGCTGCCCGGCTCCCCGGCACGGGCGCTCACCTAGCACGGCCGGTGTCGCGCTCCAACAGGAGTTCGAACAGGATGCCGCCGATTTCCCCGTCAATCTCACCGTCGATGAGCCCGGGGCGCCAGCGACGCTGGAACGCGGTGACGGCCGCGCGCCCATCGGTGATGTCGTAACCGAAGCGTTCGAGCGCGAGATAGAACTTGCCCGGATTGTCGTAGAACAGGTTCATCCGCGCCGCCGGGATCTCGAGCGCGAGCCCGAGGTCCCCGAGCCGTCCCCAGTCGAACAGTTCGCCCGGGTCCTGCTTGCGCGCAGGCGCGATGTCGGAATGCCCGACCACATTGGCGCGCGGGATGTCGTGCCGTTCCAGAATGTCGGCAAGAAGCGGCAGCAGTGCGTCCATCTGCGCCTCAGGGAACGGACGGTAGCCCCATTCATGTCCCGGATTGACCAGCTCGATGCCGATCGAGGCGGAGTTCACGTCGCTTTCGCCCCGCCAGTACGAGCGCCCCGCGTGCCAGGCGCGGTTTTCCTCGGAGACGAGCGAGGTGACGATCCCCTCCTCGTCGATCATGTAATGGGCCGAAACCTCGGCGGCCGGATCGCACATACGCTCCAAGGCTTCCTCGGCGCTCTGCATGCCGGTGTAGTGCAGGACGACCATGCGGATCGGGCGCTTGCGCTCGTTCCAGTTGGGCGATTGCACGAACCTGTTGACCAGCCATCGGTTCATCGTCGCCCATCACTCCTTCGCGCCATCATACAGGTGCCGCCCCCGAGACCTGCGCCACCACGTTCGGGGCTCAGGCGTCGACCAGCACGGCTCCCAATATCAGGGCATCCTCCTCGATGGCAAACTGCATCTGCCCGCCCGCCCCTTGCGCAAGCTGGTGCAGCATCGCGGCGGGCGCGGTGCGGCTGGTCAGTTCCTCTTCGGGCAGCGTTCCTTCAAGGGCGCGGCCCACCGCCGCATCGAAGGCGATCCGCGGGCCTGCCGCGCGCACGACGATCTCGGCGGTGTGTCCGCCCGCCTCGCCCGCGCGCCACTCGGCCGCGAGGTCCAGTGTGCCGCCACGCGGCAGCGCCTCGATCCCGAACATGGCAAAATTGAGCAACGTCTTGATCGCGCTCTTGGGCAGCGCATCGGAGGAGACCTGCCAGTTGACGGTGATGCGCGCATTGCTGGCGACCAGTGCATCGACCAGCGCGCGCGCCTCGGACACCGCGACATGCTCCCCGAAACCGCCCGCCGCGCCATAGGCGAGGCGGAAGAACTTGAGCTTGTCCGCCGAGATCCGCGCGCTCTGCTCCAGCAGCTCGAAGCAGCGCTGGCGCATCTCCGGGTCCTTCTCGTCGGCGAGAAGTTCCAGCCCGTTCGACAGCGCCCCCACGGGGCTCAGCATGTCATGGCACAGGCGCGAACACAGCAGGCTGGCAAGGTCGAGCGAACTCGTCGTCATGATGATCGTCTTTCCGTTTTTGGTGTCGCGAAGGCGCGGGGGGAGGTGATGGATGGTCCTTCCAGATGGAGAGGCGTTACGCGAAGGCAAGAGCGCGGCCTCACACCTCCTGGAAGGCGAGCGGATCGAAGCCATTCCCACGATCGCGCCAGAAAGCAACATCGCCTCCTGCAACGATCGCCCATATGCGACAATCGCCGGTGGAATGTTCACAATCCGTGACGGATGGCGCCGGTTTTCCCGTAGGATGCGAATGGTAGTAGCCCAGCACCGGGGGGCCACCCGTGCGCGCGGCCTTGTGCGCCTTAAGGAGAATCAGCGGATCAATCGCGAATCGGATCGCCGGGTCGGGATCAACATTGGCGCTCTCCCGAACGGCGACGATGCTCTCGCGCCCCTCCCCCGCCGTTGGGCTGCCGGGCGCGCCCAGCAGCAGCCCACAGCATTCGTGCGGGTGCGCGGCTTCGGCCAGCCTGTGGAGCGTTTCGAGCACCTCTCTTGTCACGTCGATATCCATGGCCGAAGGCTAGCGCCCATGGAGCGTGGCGAAAACATCCTCGAAGGACTTATCCCGCCGCCCGGAGGCCGCCTCGACAAGACGCTGGCCGAGGCGAGCGGTCTCTCGCGCGAGCGCGTGAAAGCCTTGCTGGCCGAAGGCCATGTCACGCTGGACGGCAAGCCCGCGGGACAAGGCTCGGTGAAGGTGGCCGCGGGAACGCCCTTTGCCATCGCGGTGCCCCAGGCCGCGCCCGCCGAGGCGATCGCGCAGGACATCCCGCTCAGCGTCGTCTTCGAGGACGAGTGGCTGATCGTGATCGACAAACCCGCCGGGCTCGTCGTCCACCCGGCTGCGGGCAATCCCGACGGCACGCTCGTCAACGCGCTCCTGCACCATTGCCGGGGCCAGCTCTCGGGGATCGGCGGCGTGGCGCGCCCGGGCATCGTCCACCGCATCGACAAGGACACCTCGGGGCTTCTGGTCGTCGCCAAGACCGACCGTGCGCACGAGGGGCTGGCCGCGCAGTTCGCCGATCACTCGATCACCCGGGCCTACAAGGCGGTCGTGGCCGGACGCCCGATCCCACCTGCGGGAACCGTGCGCGGCGCCATCGCGCGCTCGAGCCAGAACCGCAAGAAGATGGCGATTGTCGAGGACGGACGCGGCAAGCACGCCGTCACCCATTACCGCACGCTGGAAAATCTGGCTCACTCCAGCCTGATCGAATGCCGTCTGGAGACGGGCCGCACCCACCAGGTGCGTGTTCACATGTCGTCAATCGGACACATGCTATTGGGTGATCCTGTATATGGACGCACACCAAAGCCCCTCCGGGCCCTCCTATCCCGACTCGCTTTTTCGCGGCAGGCTCTCCACGCGGCGGAACTCGGCTTCGTCCATCCCGTTACAGGTAACAACGAGCATTTCGCGAGCGCTCTGCCCGACGACATGCGGACCCTGATCGACGAATTGCGACTCTGAAATCGGATTTGTGTGCTATGATGAACAGGTGGCCGCAAGTTAAGATGCCTAGCGAAGGGTCTTAGACCGCGCGCCGACCGAAAAGAAGGACGGAAACTGTGAGCAACACCCAACGAAACCTACCGGCAATCCCGGCCCTGGGCGGTGAGCAGAGCCTCAACCGCTACCTCGCCGAGATCCGCAAGTTCCCGGTGCTCAAGCCCGAGCAGGAATACATGCTCGCCCAGCGCTACAAGGAACATGAAGATTCCGACGCCGCGGCCCAGCTCGTGACCAGTCACCTGCGCCTCGTCGCGAAGATCGCGATGGGATACCGCGGCTATGGCCTGCCCGTCTCCGAGCTCATCTCCGAAGGCAATATCGGCCTCATGCAGGGCGTGAAGAAGTTCGAACCCGATCGCGGCTTCCGACTTGCCACGTATGCTATGTGGTGGATCAAGGCCTCGATTCAAGAGTACATCCTGCGTTCGTGGAGCCTCGTGAAGATGGGCACCACCGCCGCGCAGAAGAAGCTCTTCTTCAACCTGCGCCGGATGAAGAAGAATCTCGATGCCTACGAGGATTCGGACCTGCGCCCCGACGACGTGACCAAGATCGCGACGACGCTGGGCGTGTCCGAGACCGAAGTCGTCAACATGAACCGCCGCATGATGATGGGGGGCGATGCGTCGCTCAACGTCTCGCTGCGCGAGGAAGGCGAAGGCCAGTGGATGGACATCCTGCAGGATGACAATCCGCTGCAGGACGAGATCGTCGCCGAGGCCGAGGAAAAGACCGTGCGCCACGACATGCTGGTCGAGGCGATGGACGCGCTCAACGAGCGTGAACGCGACATCCTCACCGAGCGCCGCCTGTCGGAAGACCCCAAGACGCTTGAGGAACTGAGCCAGGTCTACAACGTCAGCCGCGAGCGCGTGCGCCAGATCGAAGTGCGCGCCTTCGAGAAGCTGCAAAAGGCGATGAACCGCATCGCCACCGACAAGCAGCTTCTGCCCGCGGCCTGATCCGCGACAACGGCGCAGAACAACACATGAAAAAAGGCCGGGAGATGTCCCGGCCTTTTTTCATGTCCGCAGGTCAGGGGTAAGCCTGCCTCTACCTAGCCAACGCCCGGTCAAATGTGTACGCATTCTCGCAAGATGTTGACTGTCTTGCGCATTCCTCGGGCGCTATGCGTAACCCTTCTGGCCTTATTTGGAGCCGCACTGCTGGCGGGCCTGTCGCCTGCGCAGGCGCAGGTGTTCAATGGGTGGGATCTGTGCCATACCACCAGTCCTCAGCCAAAGTCCGCAGATACGCTGCCGACCGAATTCTCGTGCACGGGCACACCGCAAGCCTACCAGAACGGCAGCTTGTGGCTGCGCATTCCCGCCCAGGACCTGCCCGCTGACATTGCCGAGGAACCTGCGCTCCTCGTCCATTATTCCCGCTTCGACCGGCTCGACGTCACCTTCCTTTACGCGGACGGTACGCGCGAACGCCAGAGCGTGCGCAACGGGGACTTTGCGGGGCATTGGCGCATCGGCGGCCAGCTCGAATTCGCGCCTCCGGTACGCACGGCCCCGCTGCAGGGCATCGTCCTCCACTTCACCCGGCTCGCCAGCCAGGACATGCTGCGCCTGCGTCTGACAGGACGCGACGAGGCCGCCAGCCGGACGACCACGCTGGCCCTGTGGGTCGGCGGAGCGCTGACGCTCCTCCTTATCGGCACGCTCTACAACGCGGTCCTCGCCGTCTCGCTGCGGCGCCAGTTCCCGCTCTGGCAGGCGGCCTGGTCGGGGGGAATGCTGCTGTGGGGCACGGTCTGGTCGCAGGCGCACCTGATGCTCGTGCCTGGCCTTGCCGGCGCCTTCTCGGCGCAGCTGTGCTCGGCCCTTGCCTGCCTAGCCATCACGTGCGCGACGTTCAGTGCGATCACCTCGATCGGCACGCATGACGTGCCCCGCCTCGTGCGCCGCACGGTGCTGGCCCTGGCAACACTGTGCTCCCTGCTCGGCCTTCCTATCTCCTTTATCCGCACCGGCCCTGTCGACTTGCTCGCCGCGATCATCGGCGTTCTCCTGATGCTGACGATGCTGAGCGTGGGCGGCTGCCTCGCCTTTGCCTGGCGCAAGGGTTCGCCCGAGGCCCGCAACTTCGCGACTGCCTGGATCTTCCCGATCATCCTTCTCAGCACGGCCGATTTCGTCGGCTCGAGCACGCTGTTCAGGGGCGGCGGTCCGCAGCTCATGGTCATCTTCGCCGCTGCGTGGCAGACCTTGTGGCTGGCCGCCGCCGCCTCGCGCACCCACGCGCGCCTGCGCCAGGAGCAC
>NZ_JALHAT010000044.1:0-29997 GCF_022818885.1 Novosphingobium mangrovi
GCGGCGCAGGGATGGCCCTGAGACTTGGGAGAATGTGTCTCCATCCAATTGGAAGTGCTCAGGGCGTTCCCAAGTTGCCTCTATTCCACGCGGCGTATTGCGCACCTCGAAACGGAAAATTGTGGTTTGATCGACCCTAAGATCCCAGATGCCCGAAGGATTGGGGAGGACGGCAGCAGCTGCCAAACCGAGCAACAGAAGAGCGTTCATAGCACTGATGGTGCCACAACGTACTGACGGCGACTATGGGGTGCAGATGGAAATTCTTCCGTGCGCCCTTGTCGGTCGCTCTAGGGCCGATCTGGCACGCCAGGAAGCCGTCTGTCCGGTTAGGCTAGTCGATCCGAGCGGCCATCAGCCGGGATGGGTGGTTTTGAGACAGCCAAGTTTCGAGCAGAAATGGCAAAAAGCCTCCCATCACCCGAGCTTAGTTAATGCCTCGATCGTTTCATCGTGCGTGGGTGGTCTGCTGTCATCTTCTACGAAATGAACTGCATCCCGCACGGCGTCGTCCGCATAGTTGAAGTCGTCGCTCATCATTATGCAATCTGCAACGTAGTTCGCGAGTTGGAACGGCAACCGCTCCTCAACCATTGCTGCGAGCAGTCGCCGTGCGCTTTCTCTCGTCACCTCGACGGACGGACCATCCGTGATGAGGATGTAGCCGTTCTCACCCGCTCGGACGGCCGCGTTGCAGGCATTCACCTCCGCAGTAATCTCTTCGGCAAGCTTCTCCGGCGAGAGAGTGCCGGTCAAAAATCCTACAAGGGTAGCATGTTCCATAGAGGCAAAGTGCATCGCTGAGTGAAGGTCCGCAACCAGCAACCGTGAGACGGGTGTCGAAAGGCTGACAAAGGGCGTGAGCCGAAATTCCGCCAGGCGCCCTAGACGGTCGTTCAAGGGCTGATTTGACGCTCCAGACAGCCGCCAGTCCGCTTCCCGATGTGGACTGTGTCGATCAGAGGGAAAGATGGGCGCAGGCGGTATGGACAAATTCGTTTTTGTGTGACTGGGCAACGGGCTTGCACTACCATGCCATGATGACCGAAGAGCATTCCAGAAGTGTATATCGCTCAGGAACTCGCCATAAATGGCTGGTTGCGGCGTTGTTCGCGATTGTCTGGGGCGTGCCGCTAGCGTTGGATGAGTTGGGCGCTTCGTCTTTGCTTGCGACATTGGTGCCCCTCATCCTTTTATTGTTATGGGCCCGGTTCGATCGATTAACGTGACCGCGATTGCACTGCCCCAAGGGAATCGTCCGCAATTGCTCAGGCCTTCGTGCGTCGACCAGGCGCCCATTGTCGCAGTCCAGCACCTCAATTCCATTGCTCGAATGCGGTCACCTGTTCCGCTTGGGCTAAGCCTAGAGCGCGAAAAAGCGGCCGGTCTCCTAAGACCGTTAGCGGACATTATAGGGCCGGGAGTGACTGCGGGTTACGGGCCTGTTAGGTGAGACCGCTAATGGCGATCGGAAGTCGATCAGCCTTCAGGAGAGTATGCGTGCTTTTTCACACCATGGTCGGATCGAACGACATTGAGCGATCCAAGCGTTTCTACGACACGGTGCTCGGCACCTTGGGTGCAGGGGAAGGGACACGGAACATCGCCGACAGCGGCCATATCCGTCTGATCTACAATAACGGCAACGGAACCAACTTCATCGTCAGCCAGCCGATCAACGACGAACCGGCAAGCGTCGCCAACGGCAGCACGGTCGCCTTTTCCTGCGACTCGCCCGAGCAGGTGAAGCAGCTTCACGATACCGCCGTTGCCGCTGGCGGAACCTCGATCGAAGCTCCGCCCGGACCACGCGAAACTGCCTCCATGGGCACCATCGAACTGGCCTATTTTCGTGACCCCGACGGCAACAAACTGTGCGGAATTCATTTTCCTGCCTGATCCGTCCAGCATGGGTCTGCTTCTAAAACTAGCGGACTTCGATCATGCGATCCCGCGAATGTCCGCTTTCCACCCCATTTCGGTCATGGGAGCACGCTATAGCTTTGCCTGAAAGCGGACAGGCAGCTGACAGCACTTTCTGTCGAAATGCGGAAATTCCGCTACCGGCCCAAGGCAGACGAGGCCATCGTTCATGGAAAGGCATGGAAGGGCGCAGCTGCGCTCGACAGTTCCGGGAGCCCGAGGGCGATGGCCCTCGGAAATCCACTTCTTCCTGCTTTTCAGCCGCATTCTCGGGCAAGGCAGGCGAGAGGGTGTCGGCGGGGCCTTGGCCTTGCGCGCGGTGAGATTGGATTTTCCTACACCGGGGTGCCTGCGGTATTCTCTCCGTTCGCTCTGCCGTGTTTGGGGGCGGTCGGAAAGGAAAGGGATGCGTGGCGGTACAATTCTGCAAGGACTGAATGGCGGCGCGCGCTGGCGCAGGGTGACAGGTGACACGATCTTCCCCTGGACAGTGTCAACTGTGTCAATCTGGGTGTCACCCTTGGGCCCAAGCCGAAGCCTTCGACTTTGGATGAACCCTCAAAGGCCAGGCTTCGCTCGACAGTTCCGGGAGCCCGAGGGCGATGGCCCTCGGACATCTCTTTTTGTCCGGTCTTCTCGAAAGAAGCAGGCGGGTCAGATCCCGCCGAAGACGGCCGAACGGCCGAGCGCCTGGAGGCCGGTGGTGAGGTCGCGGGTGCAGGCGGCGAGGTCGTCGGCTTCGGTGGAGCGCACGACGAAGTTGGCGCCTGTGCGCCCTTCGCCCCAGAAGGGGTAGGAGCCGATCTGGCAGGTGGGGTGGGCCTTTTCGGTCTCGCGCAGGAGCTCGGCGACTTCGCTTTCGCCAACCCAGCAGCCGATGGTCTCGGAGAGGAGCGGCGCGCCGCCTTCGAGCGTGCCGGTCAGCGCATCGAGCATGCCTGCCGTGATGCTGGGGACACCGGCCATGATGAAGATGTTTTCCGCGCGGATGCCCGGGGCGCCGGTGTAGCGGTTGGGGATGAGGCTCGCGCCTTCGGGCGTACGGGCCATGCGCAGGCGCGCTTCGGTGAGGCCGCCGCGGGTGGTGTAGTACTCTTCCAGGATTGCGCGCGCTTCGGGGTGGACGATGGCGGGCACGCCCAGCGCTTCGGAAATGGCATCGACGGTGATGTCGTCGTGCGTGGGGCCGATGCCGCCGGTGGTGAAGAGGTAGTCGTTGCGCGCGCGCAGGGTGTTGACGGCCTCGACGATGGCGTCGGTCTCGTCGGCGACGACGCGCACTTCCTTCAGGCGGATGCCCTGGATCTGCAGCCAGGAGGCGACTTGCGCGATGTTCTTGTCGTGCGTGCGTCCCGAGAGGATTTCATCGCCGATGACGACGAGGGCGGCCGTGTAGATTCGCGAAGGAGTAGGCATGCCCCCTCGCTAGGCCAAATGACCGCAGGGGGCCAGACCCCGCAGGCGCAAGGGCCTGTTTCGCGCTGCGAAAAATGGCTCTGACCGCAGGGCAAAAAAAAGGCCGGCCCGAAGGCCAGCCTATGGAAGTTTTTTGGGAGAGGATGCCTGAAAGGCGCATTCTGTATGCGACGGGACGGGCTTCGCTGCAAATGCGAAAAAAGCTGGCAACATTGCGTTTTGCGCAATCAAATGGTGCATGAAATGCGTCTTTCCTCGATATTAACTCGCTAACATGCTGGAAATTCGAAGTTATCACGTGTTGCGCAGATACGAAAAAGGACCCCGCGCCGGGCGCGGAGTCCTACCAAGTTCGACTATAGTATTACGCCTGGGCGATGGCGCCGAACAGATCGTGCTCGTCGGCGTCCTCGATGTGCACTGCAACGATGTCGCCCACAGCCAGATTCGGGTCCACGTCGCGCAGGTACACGGCGCCGTCGATCTCGGGCGCGTCGGCCTGCGAGCGGCCGGTTGCACCGACATCGCCATCCTCGTCGGGCGCGCCCACCTCGTCGATGATGACGGGGAGTACGCGGCCGATCTTGGCCTGGAGCTTGGCCGCGCTGATCGCGGCGGTCTTCTCCATGATGCGCGCGTAGCGCTCTTCCTTGACCTCTTCGGGCACGGCGCCCGGAAGGTCGTTTGCGGCCGCGCCTTCGACCGGTTCGAAGCGGAACGCGCCGACACGGTCGAGCTGGGCCTCGTCGAGCCATTCGAGCAGGTACTCGAAATCGGCCTCGGTCTCGCCGGGGAAGCCGACCACGAAGCTGGAGCGGATCGCGATGTCGGGGCAGATCTCGCGCCAGGAGCGCAGGCGGTCGAGGACCTTGGCCTCGTTCGCCGGGCGCTTCATCGACTTGAGGACAGACGGCGCGGCGTGCTGGAAGGGAATGTCGAGGTAGGGCGTGATCAGCCCTTCGGCCATCAGCGGGATGACCTGATCGACGTGCGGGTAGGGGTAGACGTAGTGCAGGCGCACCCAGGGCCGCTGGCCGCTGGCGTCGGTCAACTGACCCAGCTCGCGCGCGAGGTCGGTCATGTGGGTGCGGACCGCGTGGTCCTTCCAGGTGCGTTCCTCGTGGCGCACATCGACGCCATAGGCCGAGGTGTCCTGGCTGATGACGAGCAGTTCGCGCGTGCCCGCCTGGACCAGCTTCTCCGCTTCGCGCAGGACTGCGTCGATCCGCCGGCTGGCGAGCTTGCCGCGCAGCGAAGGGATGATGCAGAACGAGCAGGCGTGGTTGCAGCCCTCGGAAATCTTGAGATAGCCGTAGTGGCGCGGGGTCAGCTTGATGCCGCCATCGGCGCTGTCCGCGGTGAATTCGCCGCCGCGCGCCTGGGGGATGAGATCGACGTAGGGCGAAAGCTCCGGCGGGGCTGCGTCGTGGACGGCGCCCACCACGTCCTCGTACTGGTGCGCGCCGGTGATGGCGAGCACGTCGGGGAAGCGCGCGCGGATCGCATCGGCCTCGTTGCCCATGCAGCCGGTGACGATCACGCGGCCGTTTTCGGCCATCGCTTCGCCGATCGCGGCGAGGCTTTCCTCCTTGGCGGAGTCGAGAAAGCCGCAGGTGTTGACGAGGACGACGTCGGCACCCGCATAGTCGGGGCTCATCGTGTAGCCGTCGGCGCGCAGGCGCGTGAGGATACGCTCGGAATCGACGAGCGCCTTGGGGCAGCCGAGGCTGACCATGCCGACCTTGGGCGGAGAGGGAATTTCAATAGCCATGGGATGGGGCGCCCGATACGCGCTTTGCGGCGCGGAGTCACGCAAAACGAACGCTTGGTCGCGACCTGTGGAGTTCACGAGGACCAAGGCCTTGTTTCCCAAGGCTCAGGCTGCAAGGACAGGGCAATTCCGAAGAACGAGGAAAGAGATGGGTCCTGTAAACTGGCTGGCGGTGGTGCTGGCGACGATCGTGGCGATGGTCATCGGCCTGCTGTGGAATGGCCTTCCGCTGCAGGAGAGGCGCTTTCAGCCGCGTCCGGCGCGCCGCGTAGGCGCCTATGTCGGGGTCACGCTGGCCTGTTTTCTGGCCGCGGCCATGTTCGGCCATTCCTTTGCCCGGATCGGCGCGGCAACGCTGGAGGCCAAGCCCTGGCTCTACTTCATGCAGACCGGCGGCATTGCGCTCGCCTTCGTGATCCCGGCAGTGTGGATCACCAATTCGCGCAACCGCACCCAGGCGCCCCAGTTCCTGGCTGACTGCCTGTTCTGGCCGGTGATCTACCTGGCCATGGCGGTGGTGTTCTGGCTCTTGGGCTGAGGCTCCTGACCGGGATCAGGGGGTGGGATCGTCCTCTTCCCAACCCGTGGAGCTGATCTCGACGATGACATCGCCCGGCTCCAGCGTGTGCGCCTCGTCCTGCCAGAAGCCGATGGCCCTGGTGCCGCGATAGATGCGCAGGCCCTTGCCGGTGGTAATCTCGGCGAGAGGGCGGCCGATCTCGCCCTTGGCGACGGGGCGTTCGACAAGCTGGACCCGGCCGGTGACCGAGGCGAGGTCGGAGAGGTACTCCGAGATGTGCTTGCCCTCGGCGGAACCGGCCAGCAGCAGGCCTGTGAAGCGCACCGGGTTGATGACGTTGTCCGCACCGGCCTGGCGGGCGAGCAATTCGTTGTCGTCCGCGCGCACGACCGCAGTGATCGGCACCTTGGGCGCCATGTGGCGTGCGGTCAGGATGATGAGGATGGTGGTGTCGTCGCGCCCGGCCGAGACAAGGACTGTGCGTGCGCGGTTGATGCGCACCGCGCTCAGCGTCTCGTCGCGGGTGGCATCGCCCTCCAGCACGTTGCACCCGGCCTGTTCGGCCAGCGCGAGGCGTGCCGGGGAGGGGTCGATGACGACGATGCACGAGGGGTCGGTGTCGCGGGCGATCAGCTCGGCCACCGCTTCGGAGCCGCTGACGCCGTAGCCGAGCACGACGATATGGTCCTCGAGGCGTTCCTGGATGCGCTTCATGCGCCACTTCTCCCAGCTGCGCTTGATGATGAAATTGTAGGCCGTGCCGACGAAAATGTAGATGACGGCCAGCCGGATCGGGGTGACGATGATTGCCTCGACCAGCCGCGACTTGTCGCTGACCGGCGCGATGTCGCCAAACCCGGTCGTGGTGATCGAGATCATCGTGAAATAGACGACGTCGAGGAAGCTGACCTCGCCATCGAAGCTGTCGCGCAGGCCATCGCGGTCGAGCCAGTGGACCATGACCACGATCGAGATGAGCGCGAGCGCCGCCCCGATGCGCAGCGCCACGTCCGCCCAGACCGGCACGGCGAGCGCGCGGCGCAGCGGCTTGAACATGGCGGGAAGGGGACGTCGCCGGGGGCGCTGTGATTTCAGCATGGGGCCAAGGCTTAGGGAGCCTTGGGCAATTCGTCCACCGGGTTCACCGGCGTGCCGTCGTGGCGGATCTCGAAGTGGAGCTCGTTGCCCTTGGCCTCGCCCGTATCGCCGACGAGGCCAATGCGCTCACCCTTGGCGACATTGGTGCCGTTCTTGACGGTGATGCGGCTGAGGAAGGCGTAGGCGGTGAACCAGCCCTCGCCATGGTCGAGGACGACGAGGTTGCCGAACTGCTCCTTCTCCAGCCCCGCAAAACGCACGGTTCCCGCTGCAGCGGCGCGCACCATCGTGCCGCGCGCGGCCTTGATATCGAGCCCGTCGTGGTAGTCGCTCCCGGTCTTGAAGCCCTTGTTGATGGGCCCCTTTACCGGCCAGAGGAAGCGGGCGTTCGTGACAGGGGCCGCGGGCCTGGGCGCCGTGGCGGCCGGCGCAGGTGCCGGGGTGGCCTTGGCCGCGACAAGCGAGGGAATGACGAGTTCCTGCCCGGGGCGCACGGGGGCATCCGGTTCAACCCCGCTGGCGACGGCAATCGCGTCCCAGGGCACGCCGTATTCAAGCGCGATGGAAAAGCCGCTGTCGCCCTTGGCCACGGTGTGGCGGCGGGTGCGCGGAATGGCGAGGCGCTGGCCGACTTTGACCACGTAGGGCGGCTCGAGCCCGTTGGCCTCGGCGATCAGCACGCGCGCGAGGCCAGTGCGCTGGGCAATGCCGCCCAGCGTCTCACCGCTCTTCACGAGGTAGGTCTCGCCCTTGAATTCGGGGGCGGGCTGCGTTGCCGGAGCGGGAGCGGGTTGCGTCTTGGGAGCCTGTGTGCCGGGAATGGTGAGCGTCTGCCCGATGCGCACCACATAAGGCTCGGCAATACCGTTGGCCCGGGCGAGCTCGGCCGGGGAGACGCCGGTCCGGTTGGCGATGCCGTTCAGGGTCTCACCCGAGGTGACCGTGTAGCTGCGTGACTCCCGCGGCGGGGCGGCCTTGGGGGCAGGGGCGCTGCGCGGGATGGTCAGTCTCTGGCCGAGACGCACGATGTAGGGCGGCTCCAGCCCGTTGGCGCGCGCCAGCGCGTCAGGCGAGACCCCTGCGCGGTTGGCGATGCCGTTGAGCGTTTCGCCAGGCTCGACGACATGTGCGCGTTCCTGAGACGCAGGCGCAGCAACGGCGACAGCGGGCAGGGCCAGCGCGAGGGCCAGCGCCCCGGTAAGATGCCTCATGCCTCGAAACGCTGAGCAAGCGCGGCGAGCGAGGCTTCGTGGGTCAGGTCAAGCTGGAGCGGGGTGACCGAGACGAAGCCTTCCGAAGTGGCTTCAAGGTCGGTGTTGGCGCCGATCGTGTGCTCGATGCCCTGAAGGCCGAACCAGAAATAGGGGAAGCCGCGCGGATCGACCGATTCGATAAGCGTGCCGCGTGCGTAGTCGTGGAAGCCCTGACGCACGACACGCACGCCCTTCACGTCCTTGCCCGGCAGCGCGGGGAAGTTGACGTTGAGAAGCGTGCGCGGGGCGAACTCGGCATCCATGAGAGGCTTCAGCACCTTGGCCCCCCATTCCTCAGCGGCCGAGAAGCTGACGTCGTGGCCGGAATCGTTGCGGGCAATGAGCTGGCTGAGCGCAATCGCGGGAATGCCCGCCATCGCACCTTCCATCGCCGCCGAGACGGTGCCCGAGTAGGTGATGTCATCGCCCAGGTTCGCGCCGCGATTGACGCCCGAGAGGATCAGGTCGGGCTTGCCGGGCAGCACCTTGCGCAGCGCCATCGTCACCGAATCGGTGGGGGTGCCGGTCACCGAAAAGCGGCGCGGGGCATGTTCGCGCAGGCGCACCGGCCGGTTGAGCGTGAGCGAGTGGCCCGCCCCCGATTGTTCCTCGCTCGGCGCGCAGATCCAGATGTCGTCCGAAAGCTGGGCGGCGATCTTCTCCAGCACATAGAGTCCGGGGGCGTTGATGCCATCGTCGTTGGTGAGGAGGATACGCATGGAAATCTCGCAAGGGCAGTCGGTGATAGGTCGGGTGCGGGAAGGGCGGGGCCCGCTGCAGGGGCCCCGTCACCTGCCTCAGCTGCGCGGGGTGAGGACCTCGAGGCCGCCCATCCAGGGCTTGAGCACGTCAGGCACGCGCACCGAGCCGTCCTCCTGCTGGTAGTTCTCCAGCACGGCGACGAGGGTGCGGCCCACGGCAAGGCCCGAGCCGTTGAGCGTGTGCAGGAACTCGGTCTTCTTCGAGCCTTCGGGCTTGTAGCGCGCGTTCATGCGGCGGGCCTGGAAGTCGCCGCAGTTCGAGATCGAGCTGATCTCGCGGTAGGCGCCCTGACCGGGCAGCCAGACTTCAAGGTCGAAGGTCTTCTTCGCGGTCGCGCCCATGTCGCCGCTGCACAGCAGGACCTTACGGTAGGGAAGCTCGAGCGCCTGGAGGATGCCTTCGGCCGCAGCCACCATCTTCTCGTGCTCGGCTTCGCTCTCGTCGGGGCGGCACACGGTGACAAGCTCGACCTTCTCGAACTGGTGCTGGCGGATGAAGCCGCGCGTGTCGCGTCCTGCCGCGCCCGCCTCGGAGCGGAAGCAGGGGGTGAGCGCGGTCATGCGCAGCGGCAATTCCGCGTTGTCGACGATCTCACCCTGCACCGCGTTGGTCAGCGACACTTCGGCGGTCGGGATCAGCCAGCGGCCATCGGTGGTCTGGAACAGGTCTTCGGAGAACTTGGGCAGCTGGCCAGTGCCGTAGGCGGTCTCGTCCTTGACCAGCAGCGGCACGTTGCATTCCATGAAGCCGTTGGCCGTGGTCTGCGTGTCGAGCATGAACTGGGCAAGCGCGCGGTGGAGGCGCGCCATCTGGCCCTTGAGGAAGGTGAAACGCGCGCCCGAAATCTTGGCGCCGGTCTCGAAGTCGAGGCCGAGCGCAGGGCCGATGTCGGCGTGTTCCCTGGGCGTGAAGGCATACGTGCCCGGCGTGCCCCACTTGGCGACTTCGACGTTGTCGTTCTCGTCCGCGCCCTCGGGCACTTCGTCGACGGGGATGTTGGGAAGCGCGGCGAGGAGCTCGTTGAGCTGGGCGGTGACGGCCTTTTCCTCGGCCTCGAGCGCGGGCAGGCTTTTCTTGAGCGCGGCGACTTCGGCCTTGAGCGCCTCGGCGGTCGCGGTGTCGCCCTGGCCCATGGCCTTGCCGATGGCCTTGGAGGCCTCGTTGCGGCGGCTCTGGCCTTCCTGCGCGCGGGTGGCGAGCGCGCGGCGCTGCTCGTCGAGGGCCAGGATCTGGGCGGACTGCGGCTCCACCGAGCGACGCGCCATGCCGGCGTCGAAGGCTGCGGGATTCTCGCGGATCGAACGGATATCGTGCATGGGGCGGGCTATGCCGCCTCAGCCGTGCCGGCGCAAGCGGGAGAACGCGCCTGTGGTGCAGGCGTCAGTCTCTGGGACAGGTGCGAATCCCCAGGAGCGTATAGAGCGGGCAGATCCGCACGAACCCGGTGACGAGCGGGATCACGCCGATCCAGCCCCACGGCGTCTTTGGTCCAACAAAAACCAGCGCGATCAGAACGATACCAAGCGCGATGCGAAGCAGGCGGTCGATCCCGCCGACATTGGCCTTGAACATGGCGTATCTCTCCCAGAGGATGATGGGAGGCAGGATACACCAGGGCGCACGAATGCCTATTGATGTCGCGCAATCTGCAAATGTCGGGAACGTCGCCTTGGTGCGAAGTCGAAACCATCCGGTAAGGATGGTGGGCGCGACAGGGATTGAACCTGTGACCCCACCCGTGTGAAGGGTGTGCTCTACCGCTGAGCTACGCGCCCGCTACCAAGTGCGGAAGGCGCCACTAGGCGATCCAATTGGGCTTGGCAAGCCCTCTTTTTCATCGCTTGATTGACAGGGGCGCAAGGGGCTCTAAATCGCACCCCATGACCGAAGAGACCACTGCCGGCCCCGACGTGCCGCCCGATCACATCGCGATCAACCCGCGCAGCCCGCACTTCGATGCGGAGAAGCTGCAGCGCGGCATCGGTATCCGCTTCAAGGGTACCGTGCGCACCAATATCGAGGAATACTGCATTTCCGAAGGCTGGGTGCGCGTGCAGGCGGGCCGTTCGCTCGACCGCCACGGCAACCCGCTGACGATCAAGCTGAAGGGGCCGGTCGAAGCCTGGTACGAAGACCTCGGCGACGACGCGCCGGTGGCCAAGGCCTGATCGCCTGATTCCTAAGGTGCTGTCCTCGCCGGACCTCAGAAGGCTCCGGCGATGATGGTGCCGATCGGATCGGAGCGGGACGAGGAGGCGGCCCTGATCGTCTTTGTGTCTTCGCTCCGATTCGCCGATGCGGCCTCCATGCGCGCAAGCTGCGTGTCGGGGCTCGCGTTGTAGATGAAGCCATCGACCGGCCAGTGCGAGGCGCCCAGCGTCTGCGACGGGCCGTACCAGATGCGCACTTCGCTCCAGTCGCCCATGGGCGACACGTCGAGCGCGGCCACGTCCCGCTCGACCTTGCCGGGGTAGGACCAGTTCGCGTGGGTGAGCAGCACCGTGCGCGAATCGATCACCTCGCTCACCATCGCCACATGGCCGTTGTGCGAATTGCCGTGCGGCCGGATCGCCATCACGGCCCCGACGCGCGGCGTATGGCCCCGCGCATAGCGCCCCTTGGCCTGCGTCCACCAGGTATAGGCATCGCCAGAAAGGCGGATTCCGGACACTTCGCGGGCGAAAGGCACGCATTCGAGCAGGCCCGAGGCGGCGTGCTCGCGTACCTCGCTGATGTCGGCGCGGGCGCCGGCAGGGGCGGCGAACAGACCCGCGGTGGCAAGGCTGAAGGCCATGCAAAGCGCTGATCGGGCGGCGAATGTCCGTGCGGTGCGATGTTCCGTCATGGCTCCGGGTTTGCCCGGAGATAATTATTCATGGACTGTCAGGTTCGGTTAACGGCCGGGTAAGAATTGCGCCCTTGCGCGCACAGTTCTTGCCAAACCGCTCCGAAGTCCCCAATCGGGTGGGAATCATGCTTCCACAAGTCATCATCATCGGCCGACCCAACGTCGGCAAGTCCACGCTGTTCAACCGGCTCGTCGGCAAGCGCCTTGCGCTGGTCGACGATCAGCCGGGCGTGACGCGCGACCGTCGCTTCGGCGACGCGCACCTTCTCGGCCTCGATTTCACCATCGTGGATACCGCCGGGTGGGAGGACGACGAGGCCGAAACGCTGCCCGGGCGCATGCGCCAGCAGACCGAGGCCGCGCTCGCCACGGCGGACGTTGCGCTCTTCGTCATCGACGCGCGCGCGGGGCTGACCCCGCTCGACGAGGAAATCGCACAGTGGCTGCGCGCCTCGCCGGTGCCGGTCATCCTCCTGGCCAACAAGGCCGAAGGCCGCGCGGGCGAATCGGGTCTGCTCGAAGCCTATTCGCTGGGGCTGGGCGATCCGGTCGCGATCTCGGCGGAGCACGGCGAGGGCATGGGCGACCTCTTTGAAGGTCTGCTGCCCCATCTCGAGCCGCTCCAGCCGCCCGAAGAGGGCGAGCTGGAGGAAGAGGACGAGGAAGCGCTGCTGCGTGGCCCCCTCAAGCTGGCCATCGTCGGGCGTCCCAACGCGGGCAAGTCCACGCTCATCAACCGCTACCTCAAGGAAGATCGCCTGCTCACCGGCCCCGAGGCCGGGATCACGCGCGATTCGATCGCGATCGACTGGGTCTGGCACGATCCCAAGGCGGACGAGGACCGTGAGGTGCGCCTGATCGATACGGCGGGCATGCGCAAGAAGGCGCAGGTCACCGAGAAGCTGGAGCGCCTGGCCGTTCAGGACGCGCGCCACGCGATCGACTTTGCCGAAGTCGTCGTGCTCGTGCTCGATGCGACGCGCGGGCTTGAGCATCAGGATCTCAAGATCGCCTCGATGGTGCTCGAGGAAGGCCGCGCGCTGATGATCGCGATCAACAAGTGGGACGTGGCCGAGGACGCCAGTTCGCTGTTCAACGGCATCCGCGATGCGCTGAACGAAGGTTTGGCGCAGGTGCGCGGCGTGCCGCTGATGGCGATCTCGGGGCGGACCGGCAAGGGCCTCGACGATCTCATGGCGGCGGCCTTCTCGATCCGCGAGGCGTGGAGCCGGCGCGTGCCGACTTCGGCGCTCAACCGCTGGTTCGACGATGCGCTGTCGGCCAACCCGCCGCCCGCACCCGGCGGCAAGCGCATCAAGCTGCGCTACATCACGCAGGCCAAGACCCGCCCGCCGGGCTTCGTCCTGTTCGGGACCCGTCTCGACATGCTGCCCGAAAGCTACAAGCGCTATCTCATCAACGGGATCCGGCGCGAGCTGGGCTTCGAGGCGGTGCCGATCCGCCTCAACCTGCGCAGTCCGAAGAACCCCTTCGCGACCAAGAAGTAGGGCCGCAGGGTCTCACACGAAAAAGCCCCCCGGAAGCTGCGCTTCCGGGGGGCTTTTTCGTGTGCCGGGGCCGCCGTTCAGCCCGGGTGGGCCTCGGCCTCGCGGCGGGCTGCGTCGGCTTCCTCCTCGCTGAGCGCGGTGTCGAGCGGGCGGCGCGCTTCCTCACGCTGTTCGCGCACGATGTTCCACATCGCGATGAACAGAGCCGCGATGACAGGGCCGACGATGAAGCCGTTGAGGCCGAAGAGCTGGAGCCCCGAGAGCGTCGCGATCAGCACCACGAAGTCGGGCAGACGCGTGTCGCGCCCGACCAGGACCGGGCGCAGGACATTGTCGATCATGCCGATGATGAACATGCCCGCCAGGATCAGCACCACGCCCTGCCAGACAGCGCCGGTGGCAAGGAGATAGATCGCGACCGGCACCCACACGAGTCCGGTGCCCACGGCCGGAAGCAGCGAGAGAAAGCCCATCAGCACGCCCCACAGGAGCGCCCCCTCGATCCCCAGCAGGGAAAAGATGATCCCGCCGACAAGCCCTTGCAGGACCGCGACGACCACGGTGCCCTTCATCGTCGCGCGCACGACGACGGTGAAGTGGGCAAAGAGCGAGTCGCGCATCTTGGGGCGCAGCGGCATCGCGCCGCGCACGAGTTCGGTGTAGCGCTGCCCGTCGCGCAGCAGGAAGAAGGTGAGGTAGAGCATGACGCCCAGCGCCGCGAGGAAGCTCAAGGCTCCTTGGCCCAGCACCAGCGCCTGCGAAGCGACGGTCTGAAGGCCGCTGGTCACGCTTGATCCGAACATGCGGCGCAGCGTGTTGAAATCGGTCAGGCCGTACTGGCGGATGAACTGCAGGACGCTGTCGGGCAGTGCCCCCTCGATCTGCTGGAGCATGCCCGGGATCGAGATGTCGCCCGCCTTGATCTTCGCGTAGAGCGCGGAGGCCTCGTTCACGAGGCTGATGCCAAGCACGATGGTGGGCAGGATGACCAGCGCCAGCAGCAGGATCAGGACCAGGGCTGCGGCCAGGTTCTTGCGCCCGCCAAGTATGCTTGCGAGCTTGCGCGTCATGGGCTCGAACATGATCGCGGCGACCACGCCCCACAAGACGGCGCCGAAGAAGGGCGCGACAAGATAGGCAAAGGCGAAAGTTACCAGGACGAGGAGGGCGACGTAGCCGCCATCCTCGACTTCGAAGGCGGGCTTCTTCAACTGGGGCATCGGATTTGTGTGCTCATTCATGAAAGTGCCGGCCTTTCTATCATGGCCGTGCGAAAGTCATAGCGAGGGTGGATTTTTTCACGGCGAGGCGCAAGACTTGGCGCGTCTGAAGTATGGGGAGAAAGACCGTGGTCGCAAAGCGTTGGATGTTGCTCGTGGCAAGCGCCCTGGTCATGGGTGTGCCGGGCGCGCAAGGTGCGCTTGCGCAGGAGGCTCCTGCGACTGCTAGCGCCGTCCAGGCCGGGCCCGAACGTGGCTTCGTGCCCAGCGACCTGTTTCGCCTCCAGGGCGTGACCGACCCGCAGATCTCGCTCGATGGCAAGCAGGTGGTCTACGTGCGCCAGGCCGCGGACATCATGACCGATCGCGCCGTGCCCTCGCTCTGGCTGGTCGACGTGGCGAGCGGAGCGCAGCGCCCGCTGGTGGCAGACAAGGGGGCGCACTTCGCGCCGCGCTGGTCGCCCGATGGCGCGCGTCTTGCCTATATCTCCACCGATGGGGAGGGCGCGCCGCAGCTGCATGTGCTCTGGATGGAAGGCGGCGCGGACGTCGCGGTGACGGGCCTTCCCGACAGTCCGGCAAGCCTCGCCTGGTCGCCCGATGGCGCGCAGATCGCCTATGCGACAAGGGTTCCGGGCGAGGGACTTTCGCTGGGCTCTGCGCCCTCGGGCAAGCCCGAAGGGGCGCAGTGGGCCGAGCCGCTGGAAGTCATCGACAAGGTTACCTACCGCAGCGATGGCGGGGGCTACGTCAAGCCGGGCACGGCGCACGTCTTCGTGGTCCCGGCAACCGGGGGCGCGCCGCGCCAGCTGACCTTCGGCAACTTTGCGGCTGAGGGCGGACTTGCCTGGAGCGGGGATGGCACGCGCATCTTCTTTACCGGCAACCGCAAGGCCGACTGGGACGTGAAGCCCTCCGACCGCGAGATCTACGCGGTTGATGTGGCGAGCGGCGTCGTGAGTGCGATGACCAGCCGGTTCGGTCCCGATGCGGGGCCCCTGGTCTCGCCCGATGGCCAGCGCATCGCCTACTTCGGCTTCGACGACGCGCTCCACTCCTACACCAACACCGAGCTTTACGTGATGAACGCCGATGGGAGCGCCAAGCGCTCGCTGACGGCCACCCATGACCTCAGCATCGACGATGCGATCTGGGTGGGCAATTCGACGCTCTACGTGCTGTATGACGAGAAGGGCGTGCGCAAGGTCGGCAAGCTGGGCCTCGATGGCTCGCTCAAGGTGCTGGTCGAAGGGCTGACGCAGGGTGGGCATTTTGACCGGCCCTACACGGGCGGCAGCTTCTCGGTCTCGAAAGGCGGGCGCATCGCCTATACCGCGAATGGCACTGACCGCCCGGCCGACCTGTGGGTCAGCGACGGGGGCGCGAAGGGCAAGCGTCTCACTGACCTCAACGGTTCGTGGATCGACCACAAGGCGATGGCGCCGGTGCGCAAGCTGGCCGTGACCGCGCCCGATGGACGCCCCGTCGATGCCTGGCTGGTGACGCCGCCGGGCCTCCAGCCGGGCGAAAAGGCGCCGCTGATCCTGGAGATCCACGGTGGTCCGATGGCGGCCTACAGCGGGACTTTCTCGACCGACGACCAGCTTTACGCGGCGCACGGTTATGCGGTCCTTTACACCAACCCGCGCGGCTCGACGTCTTACGGCGAGGAGTTCGCCCGGCTGATCGACCGCAACTACCCGGGGCCTGACTACGATGACCTGATGGCCGCGGTCGACGCCGCGATTGCAGACGGCGTGGCCGATCCGGACAACCTTTTCGTCACGGGCGGCTCGGGCGGGGGCGTGCTGACCGCCTGGATCGTGGGCAAGACCGACCGCTTCAAGGCCGCCGCCTCGCAGAAGCCGGTGATCGACTGGGGCAGCTTTACGCTCACCTCCGACGGCGCGCCGGTCTACCACGACCATTGGTTCGACAAACCGGTCTGGGAAGAGCCGATGGTCTACTGGAAGCGCTCACCGCTCAGCCTGGTGGGCAATGTGACGACGCCCACGCTCGTGGTGGTGGGGGCCGAAGACTACCGCACCCCGGTCAGCGAATCGGAGCAGTATTATACTGCGCTCAAGATCCGGGGCGTGCCGACCGCGCTGGTGAAGGTGCCCGGCGCGAGCCATGGCGGCATCGCGGCGCGGCCCTCGCAGTCGGCGGCAAAGGCCTCGGCCATTCTCGACTGGTTCGATCGCTACCGCACCGATACCGCTGCGGCACAAACGCCTACGCCGGGCGCTGAGTAGCGGCGAGTTCGGCGCCCAGGGTGCGGACGAGATCGGCCGCGCCCATCGGGCGCAGGCGCGGCGCGCCGGTGCCCGCCCACTGCGCGCCGTAGCCGGTCTCGCCAGCGGCCTTGGCGGCGGCGTTGAGCGCCTTTCCGGCATCGTAGGCGCGCGGGTAGGCGGGCACGTCGGGCAGGCCGGGAGTGTCCGCCAGAGCGGTGAAGTCATTGGCGAGGCAGCGCGCGGGCCGGCCCGAGATGAGGCGGGTCATCACTGTGTGATACGCCGCATCGGCGGCAAGGCGCGCGCGGTAGGCCCCGTCGCTGGCGCTTTCCGGGCAGGCGAGGAAGGCGGTGCCCATCTGGACGGCGGCGGCTCCGGCCTCGAGCGCGTCGGCGATGCCGCGCCCGTCCATGATGCCGCCCGCCGCGATGACGGGGAGCTTGCCCCAGGCGACGAGGTCGGCAAGCAGCTGCGCGGTGGAGAGCTGCGCGTCCTGTGCCTCGGGATCGAAGACGCCGCGATGGCCGCCCGCTTCCCACCCTTGCGCGATCACCATGTCGATCCCGGCCCGGCGCGCGGCTTCGGCCTCGGCGCGCGAGGTGACGCTGGCAAGCAGCCCTGAGCCTGCGGCCTTGAGCGCGGCGATGGCGGGGGCTTCGGGCAGGCCGAAGTGGAAGCTGACGACGCGCGGGGCGGCGGCGAGAACCACGCCGAGCATGGCCGCGTTGCCGGTGAAGCTGTCGTAGATGGTGGAGAGCGCTGCGGGCGGCGCGACGCCGAAGGCGGCGAAGCGCGGGCGCAGGGCGTCAAGCCAGGCAGCCTCGCGGGCAAGGTCGACGGCGGCAGGCGCGTGGGCGAAGAGGTTGACGTTGAAGGGCCGGTCGGTGCGGCTGGCAAGGTCCGCCAGCGCGGCGGCAGCTCCAGCGGGATCGAGATGACCGATGGCGAGCGAGCCGAGCGCACCGGCGCGGCAGACTTGCGCGGCAAGGGCGGGCGTCGAGGTGCCCGCCATCGGGGCCTGGATCAGCGGAAGGGCCAGATCCAGGCGTTCGCAGAAGTCCGTCATCGCGCGCGGTGCGTCCGGCTCGTGTCGGCTCAGGCCTCGGCGGCCTCGCTCTGGAGCTGGCAGTAGTTCTGCAGGCCCATGCGCGCGATCATGTCGAACTGCTTTTCGAGGTAGTCGACGTGCTCTTCCTCGCTCTCGAGGATGCGCTCGAAGATCTCGCGGCTGACGTAGTCGCGCACGGCTTCGCAGTGGGCGATGGCTTCCTTGAGGAGCGGGATCGCGTCATGCTCGAGCGCAAGGTCGCACTTGAGGATGTCTTCGACGTCCTCGCCGACGCGCAGCTTGCCGAGCGCCTGAAAGTTGGGGAGGCCATCGAGGAAGAGGATGCGGTCCGCCAGGATGTCGGCGTGCTTCATCTCGTCGATGGATTCGTGGCGCTCGTAATCGGCGAGCTTCTTGATCCCCCAGTTGTCGAGCATGCGGTAGTGCAGCCAGTACTGGTTGATCGCGGTAAGTTCGTTGAACAAGGCCTTGTTCAGGTAGTCGATGACCTGTGCGTCGCCCTTCATGGCGCATCTCCTGCTGGGAATTTGCGCGCGAGTATGATCGCCCAGACGCACATGGGCAAGGCAAGGCAATCGATTTTTACCCGCCTGTCCCGAGATGCGGGCAGGCTTTTTGCCAGTCTCTCAGCCGAATAGGAGAGACTTCAGGCCGCCGCGGGGTAGCTGGCGGCTTCCACTTCCTCGGCGATGATCTCTTCGGCCTCGTCGAGGCATTGTCCGCATTGGGGTTTGCGGCCCATGGCGGCGTAGACGGCTTCGGCATCGCCGTTCATACGCCGGGCGGCGCAGCGCAGGTCCTTCTCGCGGATGGCATTACAGATACATACGTACATGAGCGAATCCTCGTTGAGGACCACTATACGCATGTGAGAATGGATCGCAATAGTATTGCTAACGATTCTTAGAAGCCGTTATGGAGCCAGCGTTTTTCGACGAGCGAACGCCACAGCCACTCCAGCGGACCGCGCCGGAATCCCGTGAGAAACGGTGCGCTCACCCCCAGCATGAGCGCCCAGCCCAGGAGCACGAAGGGCACCTGCGCGGCGGGTCCGAAATGCGCAAAGAGGCCTAGCCCCCACCCGTAGAAGATCGCGGTCATGACGAGGCTGGTGGCGATATAGTTGCTGAAGGCCATGCGCCCCGTCGCGATCAGGCGTTGCCCCAGGCGGGTGGGCGCAAGGCGGGGCGTGGCATGGACCAGAAGCGATGCGTAGCCCATCGCGGTGAGGAGGTGGGGGAGCGCGAGGCCCCAGGAGAGGGCTGCCTCCATCGCGACCGGCGGGAAGTCATGGGAAAGGGCCCAGGCCGTGAACGTGGCGCTGAAGGCGAGGCCGCTCAGGCCGCAGGCAAGGCCTGCGTAGAACCGCAGTTTGACCGCCTTTGCCGGATCGAAGAAGCCGCTGCGCACCAGCACCATGCCCAGCAGCATGAGCGGGAGCGTCTCGGAAAAGATGTTCCAGGTCATGCTGACCTGCCAGAACGGGCGCTCGCGCAGTTTGGTCAAGGCAAGCTCGAGGTAGGTGTAACGCGCCTCGGTGAGATCCTCGGTGATCCCGGCGCGCACCGCCTCGAACCAGGCGGCGACGCTTTTGGCCTGCGCTGTGCTGGCGTGGCCCTCGCGAAGGGCCGTCTCGGCCCGCACGATCGGGGCCAGCTCGAACAGGCCCCACAGGTGCCATCCATAGAAGAGCGCGAGCGCCACGATTACCAGGGTGTGCGGGGGCAGGGGGCGCAGCATCAGGGCGGCGAGGCCACACAGCGCGTAGACGAAGAGGATATCGCCCCACCACAAGAGGACATAGTGGAGGAAGCCGAAGCCCAGCAGCCAGGCGAGGCGTCGCACCTGAAGGACATCGCCGTCCGCCCCGCGTCGCTCTGCGCTCTGCCAGAACAGCATCACGCCTGCGCCGAAAAGCAGCGAGAAGAGCGCGCGCATCTTGCCCTCGAACAGGACGAGCGAGACCGCGAAGGCGGCGTTGTCCCAGGAAGAGGTGACGAGGGTATGGGAGCGGGTCAGCGCCGGGCTGATCGTGCCCGCAAGAGGGCCTGCAAAGCCGGTGATGTTGATGGTAAGGATGCCCAGCACCGCGACGCCGCGCAGCAGGTCGAGCGAGAGGAGCCGCGCTTGGGCGGTCACCTCCTCGGGTGAGGAGGTGCTGGGGCGGGCGGTGTCCGCGATGGGGTCAGTTCCGGGTCACGAGGCAGTCGTACCCGCCCGCTTTCAGTTTCGCGCAGGCCGAGCTTGCCGCGCTGCGCGAGGGATAGCCACTGGCGAAGAGTACGGTCAGACGTCCGGCTGGTTCGGTGCGCCGGGCGGTACCCTGGATCTCGGGGCGGGTGCGGACCTTGCTCCACAGCTTCTGGGCATTGCCCTCGACCCCGAAGGCGCCAAGTTGCAGCTCCCAGGGACCGGTCACGTGCGGTGCGGCTGGTTCTTCGGCAGGCGGCGTGGCCCCGTTGGCCGGTCGGCGCGTGGCCGGAGGTGCCTTGGCGATAGGTGCGGAAGCGGAGCTGCCTGATCCGAACGCGACGCTGGGGGCTGGCCATGCGTTGGTTGCAGGTGCCGGGGTCGTGCTTCTGGCGGCCGGGCGCGCGTAATCGGCGCCCGCTTCGGCAGCGCTTGCGCCGCGGGCGCGTGTTGCGGCTTGGGCGAGGGGATCGGCTCCGCGTGCGGCGGTTCTCGCTCCGGGAGCGGTCTCCTGCGAAGGGCCTGCAAGTTCGATCGTGGCGGCCTGTCGCGTGCGCTCGGCCCGGCTTTCCTGCGCGAGCTGGCCCGCGCGCGCGATGCCTTGCTGGCGCTGTTCGAGCGGAATGTAGCCGTCCATCTGCGCGAGGGCCTTGCTGGCCTGGGGGAGCCCGTCCTGGCGGGCCAGTGTCAGCAGGGCATAGGCCTCGACCCAGTCCTTGGGCACGAAGTCGCCGTTGAAGTGGGCAATGCCAAGGACGTACTGCGCACGCGGATCGCCGCGCTTCGCGGAAGCCTTGATGTAGGGCAGGGCCGCCTCGCGTTCGCCTTCCTGGAAAAGCAGCAGGCCGTAAGTGTCGGCGGCCTGGACGTGGCCGAGCGCGGCGGCACGGCCATAGAGACGGCGCGCCTGGTCAAGGTCCTCGGGGACGCCGCGTCCCAGCTTGTAGGCCTGGGCGAGGTTGAACAATGCGTCGGGATCGTCCTTCGCGGCAAGGGGCTGCCACAAGGCGACGGCCTCGGCGTAGTTTCCGGCCGACCAGGCATCGACGCCCGCCTTGACGTCTGCGCGGGCCGCATCGCCTGTATCCGGCGCCGCGTTTGCGTCCGGGCTCGCGGTGAGCAACGCCAATGCGGCGAATCCTCCCGCGAGCGCACGACGAAGCGGCAAGGTGGGGCGGCGACGGTGGATCAAGGCAGGTCCCTTCGCGAATCTCATGGCGCAAGCATAGGAGGGCGCGCGACTTTTGTCCTCGCCTGCGGAGTCGCAGGTGCTTGCCAGTAATCTGCAGGGGCCCGGTAAAGGTCGGGTTAGGGAAAAAGTCCCCGGCAAAAGCCGCGAAAATGCCCGGCTGCACAGGTCGGGTGTGCAAAATTTACGCTGATTAACGGTAAATTAGGAACGGTCTGCGATTCCAGTTCCCGACATTCTTCAGACCCCGCTTTGGGGTTTTCGTGGGGGACCGACTTTGCGAGTACTGGCACTGGCTTCACAGAAGGGCGGATCGGGCAAGACGACTCTGTCCGGTCACCTTGCCGTTCAGGCGCAGCGTGCCGGCGCAGGACCGGTCGTTCTTATCGACATCGACCCGCAGGGCTCGCTGGCCGACTGGTGGAACGAGCGCGAGGCCGAACTGCCCGCTTTTGCGCAGACCACCGTCGCGCGCCTTGCCAACGACCTTCAGGTGCTTCGCCAGCAGGGTTTCAAGCTCGCGGTGATCGACACCCCGCCGGCCATCACCATGGCGATCCAGAGCGTCATCTCGGTGGCCGAGCTGATTGTCGTCCCGACCCGCCCGAGCCCGCACGACCTGCGCGCCGTGGGTGCAACAGTGGATCTGTGCGAACGCGCGGGCAAGCCGCTGATGTTCGTGGTCAACGCGGCGACCCCCAAGGCGCGCATCACCGCCGAAGCCGCGGTCGCGCTTTCGCAGCACGGCACAGTGGCCCCGGTCACGCTGCACCAGCGCACCGACTTCGCGGCCTCGATGATCGACGGGCGCACGGTCATGGAAGTGGATCCCAACGGACGCTCCTCGCAGGAAGTGGGCGCGCTGTGGAACTACATCGCCGACCGCCTGGAAAAGAACTTCCGCCGCACCGTCTTCGCCGCGCCCGGCCAGAGCGCTCCGGCGCAGGGCATGGCCCGTCCGGTCGGTGGCTTCGGTCGCCGCGTCGCGGGCTCGTAAGAGCGCCCGCACCCGCGACCTATCGACGAGGAGCTGCCGGATGTCCCGAGTGAACCTTACCCCGCGCCAGGCTGGACTTGCCGTCTGTTCCGCGCTTGCCGCGTCCTTGCTGGGCGGCTTCGTCAGCCACGCCGCGCTTGCGCGCAGCGAGGCGGAAACCGTGTCGAGCGAGGCTTACGCCGCAGAGGTCTCCAAGGACATTCTCAAGGCCGAGAAGCGGGTGGCACGCTCGTTCGAATCGGCCTCGCGCCGCAGCGACCTTGCGCACACCTATCTGGCCGCCGGGCGCTTCCAGTCGGCCGAGACGACCTTCCGGGACGCGCTCGCGCTGGGTGATGAGGACCCGCGCACCGCGCTTGGCCTCGTTCTTTCCAGCATTGGCGCGGGGCACAACGCCGACGCTTTGCGCGTTCTGGCGCAGTGGCGTGACCGCATCCCGGCCAGCGATCTTGGTCTGGCCGTCGCGCTGGCAGGGCGTCCGAGCCAGGGCGTTGCCATCCTCACCGATGTCGTGCGCGGCGGGGAGAACACCCCCAAGTCGCGCCAGAACCTTGCCTATTCCTATGCCCTGAGCGGCCAGTGGGCGCAGGCCCGCATCATCGCCTCGCAGGACGTTCCGGGCGACCAGCTCGATGCGCGACTGGGCGAATGGGCCCGCAGCGCGCGCGATGCCGACAGCGGCCTGCGGATCGCAGGGCTGCTGGGGACGCCGCTCGACGTGCGCGATCCCGGCCAGCCTGTGGCGCTCGCTCTCAACGGTCGATCCGACGGCGCGGCTCTCGCCAAGGCTGATGCCGTGCCGCAGTCGCTGGCAATGCAGGATGCCCCGGTCACGGCACAGGCCGAGCTTCCGGCTCTCGCAGCCGCCGCGACGATGGCTCCGACCTCGCGTACCCCGGCCAAGGCCGAAATCGAATCCATTCCGGCGCCCAAGCCGGAGGCGGTCCTCGCCGTCGCGCCCGAGACCGCCGGATCGGTCCGCTTCGTCTCGACACCTGTGGTCCAGCGCCTTCCCGAAGTGCGCATGGGCCGTTCGGCTCTGGCCAAGGCTCCGGCGAAGGCCGCGTCCCCGGTCCGTACCGCGTCGGCCGAAAAGGCGGCGGACGACGGCACGCATCTCGTTCAGCTTGGCTCGTTCCGCACGATGGAAGGCGCCGAGCGCGCCTGGGGCATCTTCGTGGCGCGCGATCCGCGTCTCAAGAACCACACCATGCGCATTACCGAGGCCGAAGTCGCCGGGCGCCGATATTTCCGCGTGGCCGCCGAAGGCTTCGATGGCCGCGCCGCGAAGTCGATGTGCGCGGCGGTGAAGAACCGCGGCGGTGGCTGCTTCGCCTACGCCGAGACGCGTCCGCTGCCCGGCGCGCTCCTTGCTCGCAATTCAAGCGCTGTGCGCCACGCGCGCCGCTGACCCGTTTCAACCAGTTCCATGTGAACCTGAAGGCCATCGTCCCCCCGGGGACGGTGGCCTCTTTTTTGGGGCGGCGAAGCGGGCCGAAATTTCAAGGGGCCATCGCCCCTTGACCCCGGAATCGGCGACCTCACCTTTCTGGGCCATCCTGGCGCGCGGAAGGTGAGGCAGGTAGTTCGGGGAGCCCGAGGGCGATGGCCCTCGGATCTATCTTTCTGTTTTCGTGCCTGTTCGGCCACGTGAAGAGGGGGGCTCAGGCCGCCTTGGTCTTGAGCGTCATGCCGCCCTTGAACAGCGCCAGCACGCGGCCCTGCACGGGCTGCTTGTCGAAGGGGGTGTTGCCCGCGGTCGCGGCCATCTTGTCCGAATCGACAATCCAGGGGCGATCAGGATCGATCACCGCGATGTCGGCCTCGGCGCCCACTTCGAGGCGTCCCGCAGGTACGCCCAGCAGCCTTGCCGGGGTCGCGGCGAGGAGATCGAAGGCGCGGGCCATGTCGATCACGCCGTCGCGCACCAGGTTCATGGTGAGCGGAAGCAGCGTTTCGGCTCCGGCGGTACCGGGTGCGGAATCGGCGAAGGGCAGGCGCTTGTCCTCCGAGCCGCGCGGGTCGTGGCCCGAGGCGATGACATCGATGGTGCCATCGCCGATGGCCGCGATCACGGCCTTGCGGTCCTCCTCGCAGCGCAGCGGCGGTGAGAGGTGGGCGAACGTGCGGAACTGCGCAACGGCAAGGTCCGAGAGCATGAAGTAGCCGGGCGACACCCCCGCGGTCACCTTGAGGCCGCGGGCCTTGGCCGCGCGCACGAGGTCGAGCCCGGCGCGCGTGGTCACGTTGCGGAAGTGGATAGCCGCGCCTGCCAGCTCGGCAAGGGCGACGTCGCGTGCGATGGCGATGGCTTCGGCTTCGGCCGGCGCGCTTGGCAGGCCCAGGCGTGTGGCGATCTCGCCCGCGGTCGCCACGGCCTTGCCGGTGATGCCAGCGTCCTCGGCGTGAGCGATCACGGTCATGCCCAGCATTGAGCAGTACTGCAGGAGACGCAGCATCGTGCCCGAATCGCCGATCCAGCGGCGTCCGGTCGCGACGGCTTTCGCACCGGCCTCGCGCATGAGCGCGATCTCGGCGAGCGATTCGCCCTTGAGCTCACGCGTCGCGCCGCCCAGCGGATGGACCCAGAAGTCCGGCTTTCCCGAGAGCGCGGCAAACCGCACGCGCGAGGGAATGTCGAGCGGGGTCGGCTGGTCGGGCATCAGCGCGGCGCGGGTGATGCCGCCGAAGTGGAAGGCGGGCTTGTCGATGGCAAAGACGCCGAGGTCGACAAGGCCGGGGGTGACGAGGCGCCCGCGCGCATCATGGACGGTGTCGCCCTCGCGCGCGGTGACGTGTGGGCCCATTTCGGTGATGAAGCCGCCCTCGGCGCGCAGGGTGCCCTCGGCAATGGTGCCGTCGGCGTGGAGGATGCGCCCGTTGCGGATCGTCAGCGGTGCGTGCTGGCTCATGCCCACCCCTCCATCTTGCGGCCCTTGCGGGTGAGCACTTCGAGGCAGGCCATGCGCATGGCGACGCCCATCTCGACCTGGGTGGTGATCTGCGAGCGGTCGATCATGTCGGCAACGTTGCTTTCGATCTCGATGCCCCGGTTCATGGGGCCGGGGTGCATGACCAGCGCGTCGGGCTCGGCCAGCTTGAGGCGCTCCTGCGAGAGGCCGTAGAGGTGGCGGTATTCGCGTGGCGATGGGATGAACTGGCCCTCCATGCGCTCCATCTGCAGGCGCAGCATCATGACCACGTCGGAACCTGCCAGCGCGGCGTCGAAGTCGTGGAAGACCTTGACGTTCATGCGCTCGATGTCGGCGGGCATGAGCGCGGGCGGAGCGCAGACGCGTACGTCCGCGCCCAGCGAGGTGAGGCACAGGATGTTCGAGCGCGCGACGCGGCTGTGCAGGATGTCGCCGCAGATCGTCACGCGAAGGCCATTGAAGGCGCGCTTGGCGTGGCGGATGGTGAGCGCATCGAGCAGGGCCTGCGTCGGGTGCTCGTGCTGCCCGTCGCCCGCGTTGAGGACCGGGCAGTCGACCTTGTCGGCGATGAGCTGCACCGCGCCCGAACTGGAGTGGCGGATGACGATGGCATCGGCGCGCATGGCGTTGAGCGTCATGGCCGTGTCGATGAGGGTCTCGCCCTTCTTCACACTGGAGGTGGCGACCGCCATGTTGACGACATCGGCGCCCAGGCGCTTGCCCGCGATCTCGAAGCTGAGCAGCGTGCGCGTCGAGTTCTCGAAGAAGGCGTTGATGATGGTCAGCCCGGACAGGACGTCGCGGCGCTTTTGCGCTCCCCGGTTGAGGTCGACCCATTGTTCCGCCTCGTCGAGGAGAAACCAGATCTCGTGGGGCGCAAGGCCGGCGATACCGACAAGGCCGTCGTGCGGGAACGCCGCGCGGCCTTCGGGATAGGTATATTCTGGAGCTGTCATCGAAGACAGGGCCTTAGGCCCGCTCCCGGTCCCACTCAAGCCCCATTCGCACGACGCTGGTCGGTGTGTGTCGGACACCGGGCGATGAGGCCCTTTCCCAGCTGCGGGCAGGGCGCTAGGTTCGGCCGATTTTATCCGGGAGTTCCAATGCAATTCGCCTCCAAGGTGTGGAAGCTGCTGGTCGGCATCAAGGACGCGCTCGTCCTCCTTTTGCTGATCGGCTTTTTTACGGTGCTGTTCGGCGCGCTGAGCCTGCGTCCGAGCCCGGCAAAGGTGGAGGGCGGCGCGCTGCTGCTCCAGCTCGACGGCGTCCTGGTCGAGGAGAAGAGCACACCCGATCCCTTCCAATTGCTGCTCGCGCGGCAGGCGCCGGTGGGCGAATACCCGGTGCGCGATGTCGTGCGCGCGCTGGAGAGCGCGGCGAAGGATGAACGGATCACTGCGGTCGTGCTTGACCTCTCGCGCTTTCTGGGCGGTGGGCAGGTCCACGAACGCGCGGTGGCCGCCGCCATCGACAAGGTGCGCGCGGCGAAGAAGCCGGTGCTCACCTTCGCCAACGCCTACGCCGATGACGGGGTGATGCTGGCCGCGCATGCCAGCGAGGTCTGGGTCGATCCGATGGGCGCGGCCTTCGTGTCGGGGCCGGGGGGCAACCACCTGTTCTACAAGAACCTGTTCGACCGCTTCGGGGTCAAGGCCCACGTCTACCGGGTGGGCACCTACAAGAGCGCGGTGGAGCCCTACCTTCGCGCGGACATGTCGGACGCGGCTAAGGCCAACTACGAAGACATCTACGCTGCGCTGTGGGAGGGCTGGAAGGCCGACCTCGCCAAGGCGCGCCCCAAGGCGAGCGTCGCGCAGATGACGCAGGACCCGGCGGCCTGGATTGCGGCGGGCAAGGGCGATCTGGCCGACGCCTCGAAGGCGGCCGGGCTTGTCGACCGCATCGGGGACAAGACCGAGTTCGAGCAGCGCGTGGCGAAGATCGTCGGCGAGGCGAAGGGCAAGGACAAGAGCGATCACTCGGCGCGCTATCGCCACACCGCGCTGGCGACCTGGCTCACCGCCAATCCCGCTCCCACCAAGGGGGAGACGATTGGCGTCATCACGGTGGCAGGCACCATCGTCGATGGCGATGCGGGGCCAGGAAGCGCCGGGGGCGATCGCATTGCGCGCCTGCTCGATGACAATCTCGACAAGGGTTTCAAGGCGCTGGTGGTGCGGGTCGATTCCCCGGGGGGCTCGGCCATGGCCTCCGAGCGCATCCGCCGGGCCATCCTGCGCTACCGCGAGAAGAAGATCCCGGTGGTCATCTCGATGGGCAACCTGGCCGCGAGCGGGGGATACTGGGTCTCGACAGCGGGCGAGAGGATCTTTGCCGAGCCCGACACGCTCACAGGCTCGATCGGGGTCTTCGCGGTCGTCACCAGCTTTGAAAAGACGCTGGCGGATCTGGGCATCACATCGGACGGGGTGAAGACCACGCCGTTGTCGGGTGAACCGGACATCCTGGGCGGGTTCTCACCTGAAGTGGACGCGCTTCTGCAAGGCTCGGTCGAATCGACCTATGCGAAGTTCCTCAGCGTTGCCGGCAAGGCGCGCGACATGTCGCCGCAAGCTGTCGACGCTGTGGGGCAGGGCCGGGTCTGGTCGGGGCGCGAGGCGATGGAACGCGGTCTTGTCGACGAGATGGGCGGCCTCGATGCCGCGCTGGCCTATGCTGCGAAGAAGGGCGGCGTGGGCAACAAGTCCTGGCACGCGCAGTACCTCGCCGAGCCTGCCGATCCCTTCGATTCGCTTCTGGCGCAGGTCCTTGCCCGTCCTTCGGGCGAGGAGGCGGCCATCTCGGACTACGCCGCGCTGGCCGCGCGGGCCCATACGCGGCGTCTGGAGCAGGCGGGCCGTGCACTCGAGGCGCTGGCCGGGACCAGCGGCATCCAGGCCTACTGCCTTGCCTGTACGGCCGTGGAAGCCCCGGTTTCCGGCGCGCCCGGGCACTCCCTGTCGGCCCGGTCAACTGGCTTTCGCGGCTGGCTGAGCCTCCTCATGGCCGCGTCGTAAACGGGCTTCTAAAGGCCCGGCAATTCCGCTGGCCCCGTATCGGGGGCGTCGGTGTCGGGCCCGGGGAAGGGGGCCTCGTCGGGTACAGGCGCAGGGCCCGGGTCGCTGGGCACGGGCGGGGTTTCGGGCGGTGTCTGGCCGGGCGTATCGTCGGGACGGGTTGCCATCGGGACCTCCTCGCGTTGGCCTCGCCAGACACGGCGAGGCTTGTCTCCTCGAAGTGGGGAGGGGGGATTTGGCCTGCAAGGCCCCCTGTTTCGGGACATGCGCTCCGGGCAATGCGACTCGCGGAGCTTGCCCTTTTGCCCGTGGCCTTATAAGGGCACGTCCCTTGAGTTTTAGGCTTCATCCGAATGCGGGCGTGGCGGAACTGGTAGACGCGCCAGATTTAGGTTCTGGTATCGCAAGATGTGGGGGTTCGAGTCCCTTCGCCCGCACCAGTCCGTCGCGCATGGCCGGATGTGGCATGCGAATCGGTCGCGCCCGGCATTTGGCCGTGCACGGCTCCACGGATTGCACAGGAAGGCATTGAGATGCAGATCGTCGAAACCACCAACGAGGGCCTGAAGCGCGCCTACACGGTGACCATCCCGGCCACCACCATCACCGACCGCATCGAGGGCGAGATCAAGAAGATCGCCCCGCAGGTCCGCATGCCCGGTTTCCGTCCCGGCAAGGTTCCCGCCAACCTCGTGCGCAAGATGCACGGCGACGCGATCCACCAGGACATGCTCAACAACGTCATCCGCGAAGCGATGGACAAGCTGGTTGCTGACAACGCGCTGCGTCCCGCGATGAACCCCGACGTCTCGCTCGGCGAAGGCTACGAGCAGGGCAAGGACGCGGAACTGAGCGTTGCGCTGGAAATCCTCCCCGAGATCGACACGCCCTCGATCGAAGGCCTCAAGCTTGAAAAGCTGACCGTCCCCGTCGCCGAGGACGCCGTCACCGAGCAGGTCGAGAAGATCGCCAGCCAGCAGCAGCGTTTCGAGACCAAGGAAGGTGAAGCCGAGGACGGCGACCAGGTCATCTGCGACTTCACCGGCAAGCTCGACGGCGAGCCCTTCGAGGGCGGCGCGGCCGAAAAGCAGCCGATCACGATCGGTTCGGGCATGCTGATCCCCGGCTTCGAAGAGCAGCTTGTGGGCATCAAGGCCGGTGACGAGCGCGTCATCACCGTGACCTTCCCCGAGGATTACCAGGCCGCGCACCTCGCCGGCAAGGAAACCACCTTCGACATCGTCGCCCACGAGATCAAGGCGCCGGTCGAGAGCACCGTCGACGACGAGTTCGCCAAGCAGCTCGGCCTCGAAAGCCTCGAGCAGCTCCAGGGCCTGATCAAGGGCCAGCTCGAGCAGGAGACCGCGGGTCTCACCCGTACCGCGATGAAGCGCCAGCTGCTTGACCAGCTTGCCGCCGGTCACGATTTCGACGTGCCGCCCTCGATGGTCGAAGCCGAGTTCAACCAGATCTGGCAGCAGCTCGTCCAGGAAGCCTCGAACGAGGAAGATCCCGAAGCCGCGCTCAAGGAGATCGAGGACGAGAAGGACGATTACCGCAAGATCGCCGAGCGCCGCGTGCGTCTTGGTCTGCTCCTGTCGGAAATCGGCCAGGCCAACGGCGTCGAAGTGAGCCAGCAGGAAATGTCGATGCTGGTCTCGCAGGCTGCCCAGCAGTACCGTCCCGAAGACCGCCAGCGCTTCATGGAATACGTCCAGCAGGACCCCATGATGGCCGCTCAGCTGCGCGCGCCGCTTTATGAGGACAAGGTCGTCGACTTCCTCATCGAGAAGTCGGAAGTGACCGAGCGTGAAGTGACCCGCGAGGAACTCCAGGCCGCGATCGAGGCCGAGGAAGGCGAAGCCGAGAAGGCCGAAGCCAAGCCCGCCAAGAAGGCCCCGGCCAAGAAGGCCGCTGCCAAGAAGGCCGACGACGCCGAAGCCGGTGACGAGCCGGCCGAGAAGAAGGCCCCGGCCAAGAAGGCTCCGGCCAAGAAGGCCGCTGCCAAGAAGACCGAGGACGGCGAAGCCAAGCCCGCCGCCAAGA
>NZ_JALHAT010000045.1:0-10660 GCF_022818885.1 Novosphingobium mangrovi
CCAAGAAGGCCGCTGCCAAGAAGGCCGACGACGCCGAAGCCGGTGACGAGCCGGCCGAGAAGAAGGCCCCGGCCAAGAAGGCTCCGGCCAAGAAGGCCGCTGCCAAGAAGACCGAGGACGGCGAAGCCAAGCCCGCCGCCAAGAAGGCTCCGGCCAAGAAGGCTCCGGCCAAGAAGGCTCCGGCCAAGAAGGCCGCTGCCAAGGACGAGGCTGCCAAGGAAGACTGATCGCGTTCGCGGGGCCAAGCCCCGCGTTCGATCGGCTCACGAAGGCCCGGCATGGTCGTCATGCCGGGCCTTCTTGCGTCCGGGCTGCAGGCTTAGTTGGCGATGTGCCCGAGGGGACGGTCGCTGGCGATCCAGCCGTAGCCGACGCGCGTTAGCGTAAGTGTGTCGAGGGCGAAGCCCTGGCTGCGCAGGTGGGCCCGGATTCGGTCGGCGGTGAAATGGCTGTCCGGGTCGTGTTCGGCCCAGAACAGGTTGGGGCAGTCGCGCGAAAGGGTGCGGGAGCCTTGCGGGGCAAGCGTGAAGCCCAGGCGCCGGGCGACCTCCCGATAGGCGAAGGGCACGACGCGGGCGTTGTCGGCCGGGGGCATCGCAATGAGATCGGCGTTCCAGTAGGGATCTATGAAAACCCGGGTTGCAGGGCAGGCCGCCTGCACGCGCGCGATGATCCGCCCTGTTCCGTACCAGCTCTCGCGCTCGGCCGCCCACAGGGCGTTGTGGCGTAGGCCGAGGCCGCCCACTACCAGCGCGGCCAGGAACAGCAGGCTGGCAAGATGGGCGGGCCAGGCGCGCACCAGGCGTGCGGTGCACAAACCCAGGAGGACGGCCAGAACCCCCACGGCGGGGGCGAGGTACTTTTCGATCAGGATCGGTCGCAGGCCAAGGTGGAGCGCGCTCAGCACGATGAGGCCAAGTGCCAGCCCGCCGCCCAGCAGCAGGGTTCCTGCCGCGTGGGGCGCAAGGCGGCGCGTCCTCCAGCTCTCTCGGACGAGGAGTAACCCGCCTCCCGTGGCGGCGGCAAGCAGCAGCAGATTGGCCTCAAGCGTGCGCTGCAGGGCATAGCGCAGCGTGTCCAGCAGCGGGCCCAGGCCTCCCTCGATCCAGAAATGAGCCGTGTTGGCCCCCCAGTAGCGCGCCTGGATGGCGGTGATCCCCAGAAAGACCGTGCCCGCGATCAGCGGCGGGGGCAGGAGTGCGCGCAGGCGCGGGCCATCGCGCGCCGCCAGCGCCGCGCCCACGAAGGGCACGTAGAGCGCGCCGCACAGCAGCGTTGTCACGATATGCGTGTTGAAGGCGAGGAAGGTCGCGGCGAAACCGGAGAGAAGCGCGGCTCGGTCGCGGTCCTTGGGAGCGGTCCAGCTGCGCACGAGGCAAAGCGCCAGGACCGCGCCCAGGCACAGCGACAGGAAATAGGAGCGCAGCTCGCTCGCCGTGTGGATCGTGGCGCGCCCCCCCAGCAGCACGAGCAAGGCGGCAAGGGCGCTGGCGCGCAGCTGCGGGTCGCGCCGGACAAGGGCCCACCCCGCAAGCCCGGCGGCGCCAAGGATCGCAAGATGGACAAGCCGGTGGCGCGGGACAGGTCCCAGCCAGGCGCTCGCGCGCATCAGCGCATAGTAGAAGGGGGGATGGTTGTCGCGCAGCCAGCTCGTGCGCAGCGCGTCGCCCCAGCTGCGCGTGGGCAGGGTGACCGCCTGGGTATAGAATTCGTCGTACCAGGGGCCCCGGTGCCGGGTGACCCAGGCGATCGCGAAAAACAGGAGGGCAAAGGCGCTCGCCGTGATCAGGACGTTCCAGGGGATGCGCCCTGCCGCGGCGCGGACTTTCATCTCGACGTCATGCCTTGTCTCCGGGGCCATGTGCGGCAGCCCGGTCCGTACGCTGACCGGGAACTGCGCAGATTCGGTGGCCGCGCCTTTGTGGTGGGCAGTGCACGCTGGCCTGTCAATTTCCCCGGTGTCAGGCGTCCGAGTGCGGGACGGCGCGGGGGTGGTTTGGGCAATTGTGGAGCAATTGTCGCAATCCATACACCGATTGATGGGTTTATGCCCTTGAACATCGGGATAGGGCACGCGAAATAAGGCAGGCAACCAGATGAGGAATCCCATGCTCGACCTGTTTGGCGCGTCAGGCGCTCAAGGAAAATTCACCACCGATCCCGTGACCGGCGCGCTCGTGCCGATGGTCGTCGAGCAGACCAGCCGGGGTGAACGCAGCTTCGACATCTATTCGCGCCTTCTGCGCGAGCGCATCGTCTTCGTGACCGGCCAGGTCGAAGACCACATGGCCTCGCTGATCGTCGCGCAGCTGCTGTTCCTGGAATCGGAAAATCCCTCGAAGGATATCTCGATGTACATCAACTCGCCGGGCGGTGTCGTTACGGCGGGCATGGCGATCCATGACACCATGCAGTACATCAAGCCGCGCATCTCGACCGTGTGCATCGGCCAGGCCGCCTCGATGGGCAGCTTCCTGCTCGCAGCCGGTGAGCCGGGCATGCGCATCGCGCTTCCCAATGCGCGCATCATGGTGCACCAGCCCTCGGGCGGCGCGCAGGGCATGGCCTCGGACATCGAGATCCAGGCCCGCGAGATCCTGCGCATGCGCCGCCGCCTGAACGATCTCTACGTGAAGTACACGGGCAAGTCGCTCGACGAGATCGAGAAGGCGATGGACCGTGACACCTTCCTCGAGGCCGAAGAAGCCCTGGCCTTTGGCCTGGTCGACAAGGTCTTCGAGACCCGTCCCGACGCGGACAAGCCGGAGGGCTGATAGCCTCCCGGGCGTGGACAGGGAGGGACCGGAATTGGCGGATCGGTCCCTTCACCCCCTGTCAACGTTGACCGCCTAGGATTGCTAAACCGCCCCCGTCCAAGGTAGACTCGTCGAGTCGCCCGCGATGGGGCCTTTAGATGGAATGCGAAGAAATTGAGCGGATCTGACGCGAAAAGCACCCTGTACTGCAGTTTCTGCGGGAAATCGCAGCACGAAGTGCGCAAGCTGATCGCGGGACCCACGGTCTTCATCTGTGACGAGTGTGTCGAGCTGTGCAACGACATCATTCGCGAAGAGACGAAGGCGGGGATCGCGGGCAAGAAGGATGGCGGCGTGCCGTCCCCCCGCGAAATCTGCGAGACGCTGAACGACTACGTGATCGGCCAGGAGCGCGCCAAGCGCGTCCTGTCGGTGGCTGTCCACAACCACTACAAGCGCCTCAAGCACGCGGGCAAGCAGGGCGACGTCGAGCTGTCGAAGTCGAACATCCTGCTCGTCGGGCCGACCGGCTCGGGCAAGACCCTTCTCGCCCAGACGCTGGCCAAGACCTTCGACGTGCCCTTCACCATGGCCGACGCCACCACGCTGACCGAAGCCGGTTACGTGGGCGAGGACGTGGAGAACATCATTCTCAAGCTGCTGCAGGCGTCCGACTACAACGTCGAGAAGGCGCAGCACGGCATCGTCTACATCGACGAGATCGACAAGATCAGCCGCAAGGCCGAGAACCCGTCGATCACGCGCGACGTGTCGGGTGAAGGCGTGCAGCAGGCTTTGCTGAAGCTGATGGAAGGCACCACGGCCTCGGTTCCGCCGCAGGGCGGACGCAAGCACCCGCAGCAGGAGTTCCTGCAGGTCGATACCACGAACATCCTGTTCATCTGCGGTGGCGCCTTTGCGGGGCTGGAAAAGATCATCGGCGATCGCCTCCAGAAGCGCTCGATCGGCTTTGGCGCGCACGTCGCCGATCCCGACAAGCGCCGCGTGGGCGAACTGCTCCAGAAGAGCGAGCCCGAGGATCTTCTCAAGTTCGGCCTCATCCCCGAGTTCGTCGGCCGTCTGCCGGTCATCGCGACGCTTGAGGACCTCGACATCGCCGCTCTGGTGATGATCCTCAAGGAACCCAAGAACGCGCTGATCAAGCAGTACGCCAAGCTCTTCGACCTGGAGGACGTCGAACTGACGTTCACCGACGAGGCGCTCGAGGCGATTGCCCAGAAGGCGATCGACCGCAAGACCGGCGCACGTGGTCTGCGTTCCATCGTCGAAGGGCTCCTGCTCGACACGATGTACGACCTGCCGACCGAAGAGAACATCGCCGAAGTCGTCGTCGATGGCGACGTGGTGGCGGGCCGCAAGGAACCCGTCCGCGTCCTCAAGGGCGACAAGGCCGAGGAAGCCGCCTGACCAGCACGCCTCCCGCCTGAGCGGAAATTCGAAAAGGCCCGGGGATCTCAGGATCTTTCCGGGCCTTTTTCATGGAGAGTGGAAAAAGATGCAGATCCGAGGGCCATCGCCCTCGGGCTCCCGATACCGTCTAGCTCACGTCCCGCGCGCCACCTCAAACCGAGAAAGGTGAGGTGGCCGGTTATGGGGTCAAGGGGTGATGACCCCTTGTAAATTTCTCTCTTTCTGAGCCTTAGCGCCCTTCCATCTGCGGTCCGGCAATCGCCACCGCACGGGGAGGCGGGGTTTCGCGAAGCGGCTCGGGGGCATCGTCCAGACGGGCCTGACGGATCACCTTGCCGTCCTGCGTGACGGTCATCTCCTGCGAGGTCGTGGTCTTCAGTTTCCACCCGCCTTCGCCGTGGACCCAGGTATCTTCGGCCAGCGCGATCATCTCCATCGCGTGCCCGCGCACCTTTGCGCTGGCGGTCATGGTCTGGCGCACCCGGGCCTCGTTGCCATCGAGGGTAAGGGCCTTGATCGTGGTGCGGGTGTCGCGGTCGGTATCGGCGGGGGCGCCCTGCAACTCGGCAATCATGGCCTTGGCATCAAGCGTGCGTCCGCTGAGTTCGGTGCTGGTGAAGCCGGGGGCAAGCAGGGCCTCGATGTCTGGGGCCGAGCGCTGCTCCATCGCCTGCCTGAGTTCGTCATAGCGCAGCTGGAGTTCGGCGCGGGCCGTGTCGGCCTGCAGGACAGGCGCGTCCGGAGTGGTCGCGGCAAGGCTTGCGCCGGCGGGCACCGCAAGGCCGAGAAGAGCGCAGCTGGCAAGCAGCGATTTTACGGAAAGCAACGGCATGGACGGGCGGCTCCTTGGACAGCATCGCGCATCGGTGCACCAGGACGGCGCAACCGGATGGGAGCTGCAATGCGCCAGACGGGGCGCGGTGCCGCGTGTGCCGACGAGGCGGCCCGCCCTTGCGTCAGACCGTGTCGGGGCTTGCCAGCGCGCAGCTCTCGGCGTGCCCGGTCTCGACCTGGATCGTGGGATGGCCGATGCCGAAGTCGTGCGCCAGCTGCTCGGCGATGGCGGCGAGAAACGCATCGTCGGCGGGGCCATCGGGCTTGACGAGGTGGGCGGTGAGCGCGGTTTCGGTGGTGCTCATCGGCCAGACGTGAAGGTCGTGGACATGGCTGACACCCGGTTGGCTTTCAAGCAGGCGGCGGACCCTGGCGATGTCGATGCCATCGGGCACGGCGAGCATGCCCATGCGCAGCGAATCGCGCAGGATGCTCCAGCTCGACCAGGCGATGACCAGTGTGATGATGAGTGAGGTGACGGGATCGAGCAGGGCAATGCCGGTCGCCCAGATGAGGCCGCCTGCAATGACCACGCCGGCCGAGACGGCGGCGTCGGCCATGAGATGGACAAAGGCGGCGCGCAGGTTGAGGTCCGACTTCGAGCCCTTGGCAAAGAGCAGCGCGGAGAGCGCGTTGATGGCAATGCCGATGGCTGCCACCACCATCATCGTGGTGCCCGCGACCTGGGCAGGTTCGAACAGGCGGCGCAGGGTCTCGACCAGGATCGCGCCGACCGTGCCCCACAGCAGGGCCGCGTTGGCGATCGAGGCCAGGATGGAGGAACTCTTGAGGCCGTAGGTGAAGCGCTCGGAGGGCGGGCGCGCGGCGAGGATGGCCGCGGCCCAGGCCAGCAGCAGCGAGACCACGTCGGTCAGGTTGTGCCCGGCATCGGCGAGAAGCGCGATGGAACCGCTGACGAAGCCCGCGATGGCCTCGACGATCACGAATACCACGTTGAGACTGACGGCAATGGCAAAGGCCATGTTCGCCCCGCCCGGAGGAGGGCCGTGATGGTGATGATGGCCGTGTCCGTGCCCATGTCCGTGCCCATGATCATGGCTATAGGAATGCCCGTGGTGCCCATGGGTGTGCGAGGGTGTGGCTAAGGTCTCGTGTTCCATCGCAAATGTGTCTCTCATGCCACGCCCGGGCGATTCAACTGTTGTTGTAACATGTCATTCACAATTCTCGCTTTCTCCAGACGGCGGATAAGAGAACTTGCCTCGTGACATTTTTGCCGCAGTGCAAAAATGTACGCTAAAAAATAATCCATTAAAAACAATATCTTGTTTTGGTCATTTGGATGATAACGCGCTCCACGTTGCAAAATTGCGCCGTTGCAGCAGTAAATGGCTCCCAACCGTCAGAAAGCTGTCATATGTCACTGCGCATAGCCACCGCAGCGCATGCAGTGGCTCACAAATCCCATCGCATGTTGAATTTACCCAGTCTGACACCTTCAGGGGGCACTGATGAAGTTTAGTTCTGTTCTCAACACCGCGACGAGCGCGCTTGCCGTCGGTGTTGCTTTCCTGGCCGTTCCGGCCTTCGCGCAGTCGACCGGTTCGGTCGACTTCGAAGAGGACGCGATCATCGTCACCGGCCTGCGCGCCGAAGACGTCGCCGGTCTCGAGATCCCCGCGACCCCCAAGGCCAAGCAGGTCCTGACCGCCGAGCAGATCCAGCGCGCGCGTCCGGGTCAGACGATCAACGACATCATCAACCTGGTGCCGGGCGTCAGCTTCCAGAACAACGACCCCTGGGGCTCGATGGGCGGTGGCTTCACCATCCGCGGCTTCGGCGCGGACCGCGTGTCGCAGACCCTCGACGGCCTGCCGCTCAACGACTCGGGCAACTACGCGCTCTACACCAACCAGCAGGTCGACACCGAGATCCTGGAATCGGTGAACGTGAACCTAGGCGTGACCGACGTCGACAGCCCGACCGCGTCGGCTTCGGGTGGTACCGTCAACATCCGTACCCGTACCCCGGGCGATGATTTCGGCCTGTTCACCACGATGACCATCGGTGACGTGCTGACCCCGGGCAGCTACTCGGACAGCCTCTACACCCGTGCGTTCGGCATGATCGACACCGGTGACTTCACCGGCATTGGCACCAAGGCCTTCGTCTCGGCCAGCTACCAGAACTACGGCGTGCCCTACAATCCGTACGGCCGCGTCGACAAGACCCAGCTCAACGCCCGCCTCTACCAGGATCTGGGTAGCAACGGCGACTTCGTCTCGGTCGCCGGCCACTGGAACCAGAACCGCAACAACTTTGCCGGTTCGGAGAACGTCAACACGCTTCTGGGCTACTACGACGACGAGTTCAGCAAGCGCGATCGCTACACCGTCTACACCGCAGACGGCCAGTTCCCCTATCCCTGCTCGCTGCCCGAAGGCACCGTGGTCGGTGGCGGCGGTACGCCCGACAAAGACGACTTCTACAACGACTCCAGTTCGTCGGGTGATTGCGGCGCGCCGTTCTATCGCCGTTACAACCCGTCCGACACGGGCAATATCCGCGGTTCCTCGCGTTTCACGCTGGCTGACGGCCTGCTGCTCACGGTTGATCCGAGCTACCAGTACGTCAAGGCCAACGGTGGCGGCCCTGACGGCATCTACGAAGGTTTCTATGAGACCGGCGGTCAGCAGTACACCGGCGCTTTCAACGGCCGTTACTACTTCGGTCGCGACCTCAATGGCGACGGGGACACCCTCGACGTCGTTGGCGGCAATGACCCCAGCCAGACCCGCACCGACCGCCTCGGCGTCATCGCCAACCTGATCTGGGAAATCAACGACGACCACCGTGTCCGCGTTGCCTACACCTGGGACCGTGCGCGTCACCGCCAGACCGGCCAGATCACCCCGATGCTGGCCAACGGCGAGCCGAGCGACGTCTTCGCGATCGACAACGCGCTGCTCGACCTCAACGGCGAGGAAGTGAACAAGCGTGACCGTCTGTCCTGGGCGATCCTGCACCAGGTCTCGGGCGAATACCGTGGTACCTTCGGTGACTTCACCGCCGTTCTGGGCCTGCGCGCGCCGTTCTTCACGCGCCGCCTGAACCAGAACTGCTACACCACTTCGATCAGCGGCTATGTCGACTGCCCGGCCCCGGGTCAGGACATGACCGCCTACGAGGAGGCCAACCCCGACCACGCCCGTCCGCAGTCGCGCAAGTACACGTACGACAAGCTGCTCCCGAACGTCGGCTTCACGTACAACTTCCTGCCGACCGCCTCGGTCTTTGCGAACTACGCCAAGGGCCTTTCGGTCCCCGGTACCGACCCGCTGTACGACTCGCTCTACCTGCCCGACGGCGACTTCGCCCGTCCGGTTCCCGAGACGACCGACAGCTTCGACGTCGGTTTCCGTTATCGTGAAGGTGGCCTGACCGCGCAGCTTGCCGGTTGGTACACGCAGTACAAGAACCGTCTGGCCTCGGCCTTCGACCCCAACGCCAACAACGGCGACGGTGCGACGGTCTACCGTAACCTCGGAACGGTCGACAAGTGGGGTATCGACGGCTCGATCGCGTATCAGCCGACCCGCAACTCGCTCATCTACATCTTCGGTTCGTACAACGACTCCGAGATCAAGGATGATGTGGTGTCGGCCGATGGTGTGGTTGCCACCGCAGGCAATATGGAATCGGGTTCGCCGAACTACTCGTACGGTGCCCGCGGCCAGATCGCTTTCGGCGCGCTCGAACTGGGTGCCCAGGTCAAGCGTACCGGCAAGCGCTGGCTCGATGATGAGAATACCACCCGCGTTCCTTCCTACACGCTCGTCGACTTCGACGCGCGCCTGGTCATCGGTGAAGGCCCGACGGGCGGCGATGTTGCGCTTCAGCTCAACCTCACCAACCTGTTCGACGAATACTACGTCGGCTACTTCGGCGGCTCGCTGAACGGCGAGAGCTTCGCCCAGATCGGCGCTCCGCGTGCGGGCAGCCTGGCGCTTTCGGTCGGCTTCTGATCTGATCGATCAGGCCGAACGGCACGAAAAGAAGGGGAGGGGCTTTCGGGCCTCTCCCTTTTTTTGTGCCCTGTCAGGGGCAGCTGAAAGTGAAGATCAGGCTAGCCTCTTGATCCCGGACATCGGCGACCTCACCCGTCTCGGCGGTGGTGGCCGGAGAGCCCCAAGGTCGACAGTTCGGGGAGCCCGAGGGCCATGGCCCTCGGAACTATCCTCTTATCTTTTCAGCTCAGTAGCGATGCGCTGCGGTTCGCGGCCAGGGCCTTACTCGTAGACACAGGCGTCGAAGCCGCTGTTACGCACCGTGCCGATGCGCGCGGAGATCGTGTTGCCATAGCGGCGGGTAAAGCCCGCCGGGTTCTTCACGCTGCGGGTCTTGGGGCTGGGGAGGGCGGCGGCCATGCGCGCGGCCTGGAGCGGCGTGAGGCTGGCGGCGGACTTGCCGAAATAGCGCTGCGCGCCTGCTTCCACGCCGTAGGTGCCGATGCCGGTTTCCGCGACGTTGAGGTAGACTTCCATGATCCGGCGCTTGTCCCACAGGTGCTCGATCAGGAAGGTGAACCAGACTTCCAGGCCCTTGCGCGCATAGCGGCTCCAGCCTTCGCCCTGCCACAGAAACACGTTCTTGGCGGTCTGCTGGCTGATCGTCGAGCCACCGCGCAGCCGTCCGCCTTCGGCGTTGCGTTTCATCGCGTTCTCGATGGCCTCGGTGTCGAAGCCGTTGTGGGTGCAGAACTTTCCGTCCTCGGCCGCGATGGCAGCGGCGACCATGTTGCGGTCGATGTCGGAAAGCGGTGTCCAGTCCTTGGTGATGCCGTTCGAATCTGTGAGCATGGTGATCGTCACCGGCACCGGCACGAAGCGGTAGAGCAGCGTGATCCCCGCGCTCAGCAGCAGGAAGGCAAACACGATCTTGAGGAGCAGACGCATCGGGATAGGGGCTTTCCGCGTGGGAGAGAAACGAATGCGGGTGATAAACGCGCGGTGCAGGAGCGTCCAGCGCCGCGCGTGCGGGGCGGAGGGCTGAGCCTAGTTGGGGACAGGTTCCAGCTGGCCGAGATCACGCGGCGCATCGTTACCCGGCGCGGCGAGGACCACGCGGTCGCGGCCTTCATGCTTGGCGCGGTAGAGCGCGGCGTCGGCCTTGCGGTAGAGATCGCGGAAGACCTCGCCGGGGATGGCTGGGCAGACGCCGATGCTGACCGTCATGGCAAGGCCGGGGACGGGAGGCAGGACGGTGCCTCCGGCATCGGGATCGCCAGGCCGCGCGGCGGCAATGGCGCGGCGCAGGTCCTCGGCGATCATGGCTGCGCGAAGCGCTGCGGGCCCGCTCAGAAGCAGGGCGAACTCTTCACCGCCCAGGCGCGCGGCGATGCAACGCGCGTTCTCGCGCGCGGCAAGGGTGCGCGCGAGTGCGACCAGCACATCGTCCCCGGTGTCGTGCCCATAGGTGTCGTTGATGTGCTTGAAAAAGTCGATGTCGAGCAGAAGCAGCGCGGCGACCTCGCGCCCGTGGGTGACTTCGGCAAGGATTGGCTCGATCATCTCGATGAAGCCGCGCCGATTGCGCAGCGAGGTCAGGGGATCGCGGCGGGCCAGTTCGCGGGCCTGGGCCTCGGCGCGCCGGGCGGCGGCGTGCTCCTGGCGCAGGCG
>NZ_JALHAT010000046.1:0-34860 GCF_022818885.1 Novosphingobium mangrovi
CAGAACTTCACCGAGTTGGGAATCCTTTTTGTCAACGCGACCTAGCACCTTTGGCTTTGCCCGAAGATCTCATGAATGCTTTGCGCGCCACAAAGGTGGAGCGAGATCGTCTCGCGCACCGCTTCTTTCGCGAGCACGACGAAAACTTCCTTGGGCAGGCTGGGCGCACGAGGATGATTGCCGAATGTGAGGAAATCATCGAACGTTTCGCTGCGATCGACGAAGACTTGGAGACCTTCATGCGCCCGCAGCGCGAGCGGTATGGGATTACCAAGGAATGGGTTGAAGGCCACCTATCTGTCGTGATCGCAGCGGCCGAGACAAAGGGGTAAGGACGACGCAAGCAGCTTTCTTATGGCTCGCCAAACATTTTCCGCGCGGCCATGACTTCTGGCCCCTGCCGCCCGGGTGGCCGGCTGTTAAATATCCCATGCACAACGACGTTGCGCAAAAATTTTGTATCGCGCTGGTTTCTACAGTGAGGATTCTTTCGAAGCGCAACGCCAAAAAGCATTTTCTCAACCCACTGAATCAGCGGCTTGTTGCCCGCCCGGTTGCGGCAGAAATAGCCTTCTGGCGTTAGGAGAGGCATTAAAAACATGATGGGGGCGCCCCGATGCTCCTTAACCACCTCATCATAGTGATCGCGTTTGTGCTGTTGCAGTACCTCTCGACGAAAGCCGCCCTTCGCGATCGTCATGCCAACATACCATGGTTTCATTGATGCACCATGGCGTAGCCCGAAGGCATAGCAGCCTATCGCTTGCTCTAGATCCTGCGGCTTCGAACCATAATGCTGGGACGCCTGTTGCACCTGCTGCCAGAAATCAGGTTGTCGTGAGGGGATTTGCCCGTCGGTGCGTGTCAATTCAAACGGGCCATACATATCGAACCACACTAATTGCTCTCCTTCACTTGCGGATGCAGAACCTCTATTCCCCCTCCTGCATCTGCTCGGCGACCAGTCCGCCAAGGAATTCGGCAAACGGTCCAATGTCAGCTTCGGTGCTGGCCTGCTCCAGAGCGGCCATATATTGGGCACGCCGACCGACAGGTATGACGGTCCAGGGATAGCCCCCCGACGCCATCATCACATTCATCAGGAACCGCCCCATGCGACCATTCCCGTCGATATAGGGGTGAATGTAGACGAAAATGAAGTGGCCCAGGACGACCCTTACGGCCGCTTCGGGCTCCTCCTGAAGCAGTTCGAAAAATACCGGCACGGCATCACGAACGGATTCCGGTCCCATTGGCACGTGGCGAGCGCCGCGAATGAAGACCGCTGAATTGCGATAGCCTGCCAGTTCGCCTGGCCGCAAAATACCTGCCTGAACCCCTGGAGCGAACAGCTCGCTGTACCAGACAGAATGATCCTCATCGGCGACCCTGCCTCCGCCCTCCCCTGCCAAAACGCGCTCAACGCTCGCCTTGACTGCCTGGAATGCCTGCCAATAGCCTCTGGCGGCCATGGCATCCTTCTGTTCGCGATCTTCGGGATTGAGGTCCGGGTTCCAGTTGCCATCGCGGACGCGCTCTATGAGCGCGGCGTTCACACGATAGCCTTCGATGGACAGGGAGTTGTAGGCGTCGTTGACATAGTTTTCGTCCACCCGCTCAAGATAGGCGGCCGTGTCATTCAAGCGTGGAGCTGCCGGGAAAGCCGCAATTGCCCTCTCCCGCATCTGCTGCCACATGAGACGGATGCGATTTGCAGCCGGCGACGGATCTCGCGGCAAAGGCGTATCGAGGCGCTGCGCGAACGGATCGGCTTCTCTTACGTCATATCCCGCGCTTTTCATGGCACGCACGATATCGTCGGCGATCCTGTCGCGGCCGATGTTACGAAATCCCCCTGCGAGCCGTCCGGCGACAACGCTATGGCCTCCCTCCAGAAGCCTTTCGAGCAACGCGGAGGCATCGCGCTGGGTTGCCAGGGCGGTGCGCGCATCAGTGGGATAGCTCGTATAAAATTGCGGGCTGACCGATATGAGCGCGGCTTCTATCCGATAGACCCGTACGCCTTCATCCGTCTGGGTTCGATCGCTTTCTGGCGGCAGCACCAGTTTGGTGTCGATCAGCGATGTGCCATGAATGAGAGTCGTTGGCTTGTTTCGACCTCCCGGCGCCCGCACAAGCAATTGCTTAGGGACCGTCCGGTTGCCCGATAGCAGCAGCAGCGACTGGTCGGGGGACAGGATCCAGTCATCTGCAAACCTTTCGGTCAGATAGGCTGTGCAGAATCCCCAGAAGCTCGCGAACCAGGACGTGCTTTCACCTACAGGTTCATCAGGGCGCGCGGGAATGTACCAGCCCCGGATAACCTCACGCAAAAAACCCGCGTCGATGAGCCGCTCTCTTTCAAGCCTGGAAAGATCGGCCGATCTGATGGCAATTTTTCCATCATTCTGGAGCTGGCTCAAAACCTCCAATGCGTCTGCCAATTTTTCGCCGGGGCGCGCCATCAAAAATTCCGTATCAAATTTCGCTTATGCTGCTGGACCATATTTCGCTTTAAATGCCGGGTCAAATTTCGCTTTTAATGCAGCACTTTAGAATGAAACTTCCTAAAAATGACGTTATCCAAATATTCTTAATCGCCTTGATTAAGTCCAATTTTTCTTGATTAACTTGATACCCTTGAAATCCTTGATAGGGACAAAATCCTGTGCTAGAGGCGACCACGCTTGGATGGGAAAGTGCGTCCGGTAGGGAATTTCACGATGGTCGATGCGGAAAATCAGACTGGCGCACATCAGCGCGGCAAGGGCACAGGCGGATTGTTCTTCGCGGTCGATCGTCAATTATGGCCCCAGCTATGGACTTTGGAAACAGCCAACCGGCTTAATTTCGTGACAGCCTTTCTGGTTTTGCTCGCCGGCACCGGAAGCGATCACCAGCTCACGAAATGGTCCGCCAAGGCCTGCGAAGAGCATGTCGGGATGGGAAAGCCTCGATCCATGCGCGCGATCGAGGAACTGGTGCAGCATGGGATCATAGCACGTACGGAGAATTCTACCCGAATGCGGCCGCAATATCGGTTCCATCCGCTGGACCGTGATGCGGACCCGATCTTCCTGCCAGTCCAGCTCGTCACCGGGCTGAAGCAGGAGACCCCTGTTCTTCGCCGGGTCCGCGAGACGGGAGACGCCTTGCTGCTGCGCATGCTCATCGACCTCTATGGCCTTGTCGAAACCGATGCGACCTATGGCGTTCCCATTACCGCGCTGCGCCTGAATCCGCCGGCGCACCATCCAGCCCGCAAGCTGTTCGAGGCGGGCGCCAATACGGTATGGGCAATGGAACTGGGCAGCCAGCAGAGCGCGCAAGGCGAATGGGCAACGGTGCACCGCGTGAACGAGGCGAAGCCGGAAGACGCATGGGCGCCATTCTGGGAGCGCATCGCCCTCCTGACCAAGATGGGAGCGCTGTGGTTCGAGCCCTGGATCTTCGACGGCGATGCACTGGATGCGGAACCGCTGATGCCGGTCGATCCCAGCTTCCATTATGCCGTACGCGAGACGGACAGGATCGCCGGTCTCACCCGCCTCGCCCATGAAGCATCGGCCGAACTGGCAGGTGAACGCACCTATTTCCTGGACAGGGCAGAGGGCGATATTCTCCTGCCCCTCCCCGGCCATCATCGGGCTCCTGAAATACGAGGCGTCGCCAGGCTGCGCGTCGAACCTGACACACCGGGGCATCGGATCGCCTATGCGCGGCGCATGCGGCTTATCGAGGGCTATTCAGAGGCTTTTGACGTCCTACGCAACGATGCAGCCAACGGCCGCCTCGATCGTCCGCTACGGATCATGTCCCCCGATACCTATGATCTCTAGCCCTCGTGGCACGGGACATTGAAGCCCCACTCCCTGACAATCGGGTCGAACAGCGCTGGCGAGTCTTACGAAAAGCCGGATCAATCGGGCGCGGCAAGCGCCTCCAATGCGCGTATATTCTCTGCACGCACATAGACGAGCTGCGCCTCGACCAAAGCCTGGAAGGCGGCGAACGCCAGATAGCATTTGTCCAGTTCGCCGGCGAGCAAGGCAACAAGCTCATCAAGGTCCAGTGGCGCCGTGCCGCCGATCCCGTACCATATCTTCCCGGTTTCGGGATTGATCTCCCGCCTGGCAAAGTTTGTTATGCCGGTTGAAACGCGGGGCGAGAAACGATGGGAAAAGGCGTTGCGAAAATCCGCCGTAGCCTTTTTGAGCCCAAGTTGGTCGCTCAAGCGCCGATTTGACGTTCTTGGCAGCGGTCCGTCCGGTTTCCTAGCCGACCAGGTTAGGCGGCAGTCGGGATGGCTGGCTTTCAGCCAAGCAGCAGCTATGTTGAAGGGATGGAAAAAAGCCTCTGCATCGCAATACTGCCGTTGGCCCTCATCGCATATTTCGTTCAAGGCAAGATCGCCCCCATAAAGCTCATCGCTTCCGGTGGACTTGCAATAATGATTTCGCTTGGCGCGGCATTCGCAGGAACAGTGATGCCTGTGACCCGCGCCCTATCTGACGCCACTACCGAGATGCTAGTGATCGGCATCGGCGCGATTGGTGTCTTCGGCGTCATGCTGGCGGTGCCCGCGCTTTCTAACATCATTTTCCGACGACGGCGGGGAAGCTAAGGGCGCGCGTGCACTGGGCCGGTCAGCGCCCATCTTCACCGTCGACCACTCAGGTTGGCGCGGGAGACCGGACCGGCAGGTTTCTGGAGCGTCAAATCGGCTCTTGAGCGACCGACTAGGGCGCGTAGCAGAATTTCGGCAGACGCCCCGTTGCGGACATTAGGTTCGACGCCGCCAGTACAGCCACCGCTGAAATTGGAGGGCGCAGGCCCACAAAAGCAAAAGCGCGAAAGCAATAAGCGCCACATACAGGCAGACACCGGCGGCGAAGTGCCAGGTTGGCCCGGACCGAACTGCTTGGACATCAAATAAACTGGAGATTACGAGTGGCTCCCCTTGGAGACCACGAATGATCCGAATAGTCCAAGCTGCAATTTGGAAGAGCAGCAAGGGAGCCACCGCTAGCGCGGAAAACAACTCCTTTCGGGCCGGACGCCCTTCTTCCTCCAACTCTGATCGTGGATGCCAAAACATCACAGTAGCTTATCGGGTGTGCAAACATGCGCAAGTCGCAATGACTGCTTCCCACCCATCCCGGCTGATGACCGTTCGGATCGACAAGCCTAACCGGACAGACGGCTTCCTGGCGCGCAAGATCGGCCCTCGAGCGACCGACAAGGGCGCGAAGCAGCCATAGCATCTGCGCGAGGGCGCCATGCGGAACTGCAGGCTGCGGGAAAATGCGGCCATCGCGTAAAGCGCTGCGCTCTCCGATTCCGGGAGCGCGAGGGCGATGGCCCTCGCACCTGTCTTGCTTCCCCCTTCTTCGGAGTCCCTGCCTCTTCGACACGAAAAGGGGGCGAGCCCGAAGGCCCGCCCCCATGATCGTTCGTAACTACGGCAGCCCGGAGGCCGCGGCATGGATCAGGCGAACTTGAGCGCCTTGACCAGCTTCACGCCCGGCAGGTCCCCGGCGGCCTTGACCAGGTCTTCCGAAACCGCGCTGTCGACCGAGAGCATCAGCACGGCCTCGCCGCCGGTCTCGCGGCGCCCCAGGTTGAAGGTGCCGATGTTGATGCCGTTTTCGCCCAGCAGCGTACCGATGCGGCCGATGAAGCCCGGAGCGTCCTCGTTGACGATGTACATCATGTCGCCCGACAGGTCGGATTCGACGCTGATGCCGAACAGTTCGATGAGGCGCGGGTCCTGGTTGTTGAACAGCGTGCCCGCCACCGAACGCTCACCGGCTTCGGTCTTGACCGAGACGCGGATCAGCGTGTGGTAGTTGCCTTCGCGCTCGGTCTTCACTTCGCGCACTTCCAGACCGCGCTCCTTGGCGAGGTAGGGGGCGTTGACCATGTTGACCGAGTCCGACTGGACGCGCAGGAACCCGGCGAGCACCGCCGCGACCATCGGGCGCATGTTGAGTTCGGCGGCCGCACCTTCGGTGTGGATCGAGATGCGCGGAACCGAATCGCGGGTCAGCTGGCCGACGAGGCTGCCGAGCTGTTCGGCGAGCTTCATGTAGGGCTTGAGCTTGGGCGCTTCCTCGGCCGAGAGCGAGGGCATGTTGAGCGCGTTGGTGACGCCGCCGTTGACGAGGTAGTCCGAGAGCTGCTCGGCCACCTGCAGCGCCACGTTGACCTGCGCTTCGGTGGTCGAGGCGCCCAGGTGCGGGGTGCAGATGAAGTTCGCGCACTCGAACAGCGGCGAGTCCTTGGCCGGCTCGGTCTGGAACACGTCGAGCGCGGCACCGGCGACGTGGCCGCTGTCGAGCATCTTCTTGAGCGCGTTCTCGTCGATCAGACCACCACGCGCGCAGTTGACGATGCGCACGCCCTTCTTGGTCTTGGCAAGGTTGTCTTCCGAGAGGATGTTGCGGGTCTGCTCGGTCAGCGGCGTGTGCAGCGTGATGAAGTCGGCCTTGGCCAGGACGGTGTCGAGGTCGGCCTTCTCCACGCCCATTTCCACGGCGCGCTCAGGGGTCAGGAACGGATCGTAGGCGACGACCTTCATCTTGAGGCCGAGCGCACGGCTGGCCACGATCGAACCGATGTTGCCCGCGCCGATGAGGCCGAGCGTCTTGCCGGTGACTTCCACGCCCATGAAGGCGTTCTTCGGCCACTTGCCTTCCTTGGTCTGCGCGTTGGCTTCCGGGATCTGGCGGGCCAGCGCGAACATCATGGCGATGGCGTGCTCGGCGGTCGTGATCGAGTTGCCGAACGGGGTGTTCATGACAACCACACCCTTGCCCGAGGCATAGGGGATGTCGACGTTGTCGACGCCGATGCCGGCGCGGCCGATGACCTTGAGGTTGGTCGCCGCATCAAGGATGTCCTTGGTGACCTTGGTCGAGGAGCGGATGGCAAGACCATCGTATTCGCCGATGCGGGCGATCAGCTGCTCGGGCGTTTCGCCGGTGATGACGTCCACATCGCAGCCACGCTCTTCGAAGATGCGCGCGGCGTTGGGGTCCATCTTGTCGGAAATGAGAACCTTGGGCTTGGTCATTTTACAAATTCCTTGTCGTCGTCCCGCGCGTCCACACATGGACAGCTGGCGGGGAGCACAGGCGGCACATTGCCAGGCCTGCGGGAGAACCGGCCCCGGCGCGATGGCCGGGACACAGCGACAAAATCAGGCAGCGGCCTTGACGGTGGCGTAGGCCCAGTCGAGCCAGGGACCAAGGTCCTCGATGTCCTGGGTGTTGACCGTGGCGCCGCACCAGATGCGAAGGCCTGCGGGCGCATCGCGGTAGCCGGCGAGATCGAAGGCTGCGCCTTCCTTCTCCAGGGCCGCGGCGAACTTCTTGATGAAGTCGGTGTCCGCGCCTTCGACAGTCAGGCAGACCGAGGTCTTCGAACGGGTCGCCGGATCGGCGGCCAGGTGGCCGAGCCAGTCGCGGTCGGCCACGATCTTGTCGAGGGCTGCCGCATTGGCGTCCGAACGGGCCTTGAGGCCTTCGAGGCCGCCCAGGTCCTTGGCCCACTCCAGCGCGAAGATCGCGTCTTCGACGGCCAGCATCGAGGGGGTGTTGATCGTCTCGCCCTTGAAGATGCCTTCGATCAGCTTGCCGCCCTTGGTGAGGCGGAAGATCTTGGGAAGCGGGCGATCGGGGGTGTAGGTTTCCAGACGCTCGACCGCACGGGGACCGAGGATCAGGACGCCATGGCCGCCCTCGCCGCCCAGGACCTTCTGCCAGGAGAAGGTGGCAACGTCGATCTTGGACCAGTCGATGTCGTAGGCGAAGACGCCCGAGGTCGCGTCGGCGAAGGCCAGGCCTTCACGGTCGGCGGGAATGAAGTCCGCGCTCGGAACGCGCACGCCCGAGGTTGTGCCGTTCCAGGTGAAGAGCACGTCGTTGCTCCAATCCACCTGGGTGAGGTCGGGGATCTGGCCGTAGTCGGCGCGGATCACGGTGGGGTCGAGCTTGAGCTGCTTGACGGCGTCCGTCACCCAGCCTTCGCCGAAGCTTTCCCAGGCCAGCGTGGTGACCGGCTTGGCGCCGAGCATGGTCCACATGGCCATCTCGAAGGCGCCGGTGTCGGAACCGGGGACAATACCGATGCGGTGGGTGTCGGGCAGCTGCAGCACTTCGCGCATCAGGTCGATGCAGTACTGAAGGCGCGACTTGCCGATCTTCGCGCGGTGCGAACGACCCAGCGATTCGGTGGCCAGCTTTTCGGGAGCAAAGGTGGGTGCCTTGGCGCAGGGACCCGACGAGAAATGCGGACGCGCAGGCTTGCGCGCCGGTACCGTGATATCAGTCATTTAAGACTCTCCTTACAGAGAGCTCGCGCGGCGTTGGGACCGCGTGGCCCGAAGCCGCATCTAAAGCGTTGCCCGATCATGTCAAACGATTCCCGCTGCCAATCGGGGCAATTGCACGATGGTCGGATATTCCGCGCTCCGAAAAGCTACTTTTCCGTCGTCGAAGCCGCCACCGGAACGTCCGCCGAACACGAGAAAGATGTTGTTTCTTCAAGGGACCATCGCCCCTTGACCCCAAAATCGGCACCCTCACCAGTCTCGATCAGGGCGGCGCGACAAAGGTGAGCTCGACAGTTTGGGGTGCCCGAGGACGATGGCCCTCGGAAACATCTTACCACTTTCTCCAACTGCGGCCCGGCCCGGAGCGCCAACTCCTTGGAACTCCCGCGATCTCCACGGGTTGAGTGAGCAACCTCACGTTAACCACGCAGGTGTGATACCCTCGTCCCATGCGCAGAAACCTGCTGATCCTGCCCCTTGTGGGCCTGCTCGGCGCCTGCATCGGCAGCCCGTCGCCGCCTGCCCCGCAGCGTGAGAGCGCGCGGGCGTCCCAATCCTCGCGGCCTTCGCGCGCCTACAGCCGCCCCAGCCCCGCCTTTGGCCAGTGCCTGAGCGCGTTGAGCGCGCAGCACGCCGCCTTCCAGCCGCTCGACGACAAGTACTTCGGCAAGGGCTGTTCGACCGTGAACACGGTGCGTCTGTCCAGCCTTGCCAGCGACACCGCCTCGCTTGGCCTCACCAACCTGGGGCCGGTGACCTGCACAGTGGCGACCGGGTTTGCCGGATGGGCCCGCTTTGGCGTCGACCGCGCGGCCGAGCAGATCCTGGGCAGCCGCATCGCGCGGATCGAGACCTTCGGCAGCTACAACTGCCGTAACGTCGCGGGAACAGCCAAGCGTTCCGGCCATGCCACGGCCAACGCCATCGACGTCTCCGCCTTCGTGCTTGCCGATGGGCGCAGGGTGTCGGTGCTGAACGACTGGGACGCAGGTTCGCGTGCGGAAAAGCGCTTCCTGCGCGTGGTGCATGAGAGCGCCTGCAAGCGCTTCGGCATGGTGCTGGGCCCCGATTACAACGCGGCGCATGCCAACCACTTCCACCTCGAGGCGACGAGCGGGAGCTATTGCCGCTAGGGCGCGGCCACGCAGCCCCGTCCCTCAGCTCCCGAAGGCGCGGATTTCGAAGGGGCGCGCGATGTCGAGCATGACTTGCGCGCAGGGGCGCCGCCGGGGGCCCTTGCCCGGCTTGATGAGAACGCGCGCCTTGCACAGGATCAGTGTCTGGGTCAGGCGCCAGTCCTCGGCCCATTCGGCGTAGATCGAGGAAAGGCTGGGCGGCAGGTAGCCGATGCCTTCGCCTGCAATGTGGACGGCGATGCGGTTGCAGGCAAACCCATTGGGCGCGGTCTCGACCAGCCGGGCGAGAAAATCGCGCCCCAGCACTTTCGCGTGACGGCTCCCATGCGAGACGATCCCCGCCACCGCCGTGGGTGCCTCGCCCCCCCAGGCCAGCGCCGAATGGTCCCGGGCCAGCCGCACCACCTCGTGCGTGTACTGGCCCTTGCCCGCGAGGAAGTACCCCTTCCCTTCCGTGCGCACGTCGCGCATGCGCGCCGCCGAGCTGCTCTGCGCAGGCCCACGGCCACCTTTTCTGAACAACCCAAGGCCCATGATCCGCTCCATTCTTGTGGGGGAGTCGAAGGTTTGGGGTACCACGCTGGCAGCCGGGTTAGCAGCACCAACTAACTCGGGAATGGAGGTGTTTCGCCGGGCCGTCGATCAGGCCGAAAGGCCGCCCTCATCGCCGTCCATGCGGTAATCAGGCAGCGCTTCCAGTGCCTGGCGCAGCGCCTCGCCCCAGCCGTCCGAGACCGACTGCAGGTAGGGGTCGCCTGCTTCGATGCGCCGCTCGTGGAGCGGGGTGAAGCGGTCGCGCTCGATCACCAGAAGATCGAGCGGGAGGCCCACCGAGAGATTGGCCTTGAGCGTGGAATCGAAGGACACGGTCATCAGCTTTACCGCCGCCTCGAAGCTCATGTCGGGCTCGTAGCCGCGCAGGAGGATGGGCCGGCCGTACTTGGTCTCCCCGATCTGGAAGAAAGGGGTGTCGAAACTCGCCTCGATGAAGTTGCCTTCCGGGTAGATCATGAACAGGCGCGGCTCCATCCCCGCGATCTGGCCCGCCACGATGATCGTCGCGCTGAAGGTGCCCGCCGCCGCACGCTGGCCGTTGTCTTCAACCCGGCTGGCAATCGTCTCGTGAAGGAGGTTGCCCACGATCGTGGCGACCTGGAACATCGTCTCGGCCTCGAGCAGCGAATTGTGCCGGTCCGAGGGGGCCTTGTTGCGCTCTTCCAGCTGGCTGATCACGGCCTGCGTGGTGGCGAGGTTGCCCGCGGTCATGATCGTGATGATTCGCTCACCGGGCACTTCCCAGTGGTTCATCTTGCGGAAGGTCGAGATGTTATCGACCCCCGAATTGGTCCGCGTGTCGCTCATGCACACGAGGCCACGCTCCAGCATCATGCCAACGCAGTACGTCATGGAAGCTCTTGTTCCTGCAAACTTTTCTGAGGAGCGCCGGAGCCCTGCCCCGAACGTCTCACGTCCCGTAACCTGAACAGCCGGGACAGACCGGCCGTCACGTCAGGCCGAACCGCTTCCCGTCTGCTGCTGCTGCTGCGACCCGTCGCCGGATTGCTGCTGCTGCTGACCTCCTAGCAGCTTCTCGGCCACCGACAAATGGACATCAAGGCTCGTCGCGCCGCCGCCATGGGAAATACCTGTAACCGGCGCGGCCTCGCCATAGTCGCAACCCGTGGCTACGCGAATGTACCGCTCATCCGGGCAGACCTTGTTCGAGATGTCAAAGCCGACCCAGCCCAGGCCCTGCACGTACGCCTCGGCCCAGCCGTGCCCGGCCTCCTGCTCGTCGCGGTCGTCCATCTTGAGATAGCCGCCCACGTAGCGCATCGGAATGTCGAGCAGGCGCCCGGCGCTGATGAAGACATGGGCATGGTCCTGGCACACGCCCTTGCCCGTGGTGAGCACCTGTTCGGCGGTCGTCGCGGTGTCGGTCTCGCCCGGCAGGTACTCGACCGCCTCGCCCACCGCGTAGGAGAGCGCGTGGAGAAAGCCGAGCGTGTCCTCGCGGTCCGCCTCGACCGAGGCAACGAGCTGGCGCACCTTGTTGCCCGCGCGGGTCAGGCCGGTCGGGCGCAGGAAGCACCACAGCGGCATGTGCCCCGAATGCATGCCCGTCACCCCGTCGCTGATCGAGGTCTGCACCGAGCCCTTGCAGGTTACGATGACTTCCTGCGCGCCCGGCTCGAGCGAGACCAGCGCGGTGTGGTTGTTGTGCTGGTCGTCGTACTCGGCCTCGACCTTGGCGCCGGTCAGCTCCATCGTCCAGTCGAGCACCTCCTGCCCGTGGGTGGACTTGGGTTTCAGGCGCAGGCGCTGCAATCCATGCGAAACGGGGTCTTCAAAGACATAGCGGGTCGTATGGGAAACGGTCAGCAGCACGAAGGCCCCTTACTCTGTGAAGCGGTAGTCGGCCGCGATCACGGCGCCGACCTCGTTGGTGCGGGTGATGAAGTCCTGCAGAAATTCGTGCAGGCCCTGGTCGAAGATCTCCTCGACATCGATCTGGTGCAGGCGCGAGAGCTTGTCGCGCAGGAGTTCGTGCGCCGAAGTCTCCCCGCCGTACTCCTTGGCAAGGCCGGCCAGGTTGCCGCGGATCTTCTCGGCGCAGAACACCAGGCTGCGCGGGAACTGGCTATCCAGGATCAGAAAGCGGGCGATCTCGCGCGGGTCCATCGAGCCGGCGTTGAGCCACGAGAACGCCCGGTTGCCCGCGACCGAGCGCAGCAGCGTGTCCCATTGCTGGTTGTCGAGGTTCGAGCCGACCCAGGCGTTGGAGGGCAGCAGCACGTAGTACTTCACATCGAGAATGCGCGCGGTGTTGTCCGCGCGCTCGATGAAAGTGCCGATGCGCGCGAAGTTGTAGACCTCGTTGCGCAGCATGGTGCCTTCAAGCGCGCCGCGCACGAGCGTGCCGGTGCGCCGGATCGCGGTGAGCACTTCGCCCAGGTTCGTCTCGCGCACGGGGCGCGCGAGCATGTCCTTGAGCGTCATCCACCCCTCGTTCGTGGCTTCCCACACCGAGTTCGTGATGCTGGTGCGCACGACCCGCGCGTTGGTGCGCGCGTATTCGAGCATCTTGAGGACCGAGCCCGGATTTTCCGGATCGCGCAGGATGTAGTTGAACACCTGCGGACCGGAGAAATCAGAATAGAGCGCCTCGTAATCCTCGATCAGACCGGCCGTCGTCAGCACCGAGCGCCACTCGTCGTGCTGCGAATCCTTGCTCGATCCGGTGAGCGCGAGGTGGAAACCCACGTCGATCAGGCGCGCGGTGTTCTCCGCCCGCTCCAGGTAGCGGGCCATCCAGTAAACGCCATTGGCAGCACGTCCGAGCATCAGTCCTCCAGCACCCAGCTGTCCTTGGTGCCACCGCCCTGCGAGGAATTGACCACCAGCGATCCCTTCTTGAGCGCGACGCGGGTGAGGCCGCCGGGCGTGATGTCGATCCCGTCGGGCGAGACCAGCACGAAGGGCCTCAGGTCCACGTGGCGCGGCGCCAGCCCCTCGCGCGTGAAGATCGGCACCGTCGAGAGCGAAAGCGTGGGCTGGGCGATGTAGTTTTCAGGCTTGGCGCGCAGCTTCTGCTCGAAGGCGGCCAGCTCCTTCTTCGAGGAGGTCGGCCCGATCAGCATGCCGTAGCCGCCCGAGCCGTGCACTTCCTTGACCACCAGGTCCTTCAGGTTGTCGAGCACGTAGGCCAGCGAATCCTCTTCCGAACAGCGCCAGGTCGGCACGTTGTTGAGGATCGGCTTTTCGCCCGTGTAGAATTCCACGATCTCGGGCATGTAGCTGTAGATCGCCTTGTCATCGGCGATCCCTGTACCCGGCGCGTTGGCGATGGTGACGCCGCCCGAACGGTAGACGTCCATGATGCCCGCCACGCCCAGCACCGAATCCGCGTTGAAGGTGAGCGGGTCGAGATAATCATCGTCGACACGGCGGTAGATGACGTCGATCGCCTTGTAGCCGGTCGTCGTGCGCATCGCGACGCGCCCGTTCATGATGCGAAGGTCGCTGCCCTCCACCAGTTCCGCGCCCATCTGGTCGGCGAGGAAGGCGTGCTCGAAATAGGCCGAGTTGTAGATGCCCGGCGTCAGCACCGCGACGACCGGGCGCTTGCCCCCGGCCGCGTTGTAGGCCGCCGGCGCACAGGCGCGCAGCGAACGGGCGAGGCGGCGCGGGTAGTCGGAGACGGGGCGCACCGGGATCTGCGTGAACAGGTCCGGGAACATCGCCATCATCGTCTCGCGGTTCTCCAGCATGTAGGAGACGCCGGACGGCGTGCGCGCGTTGTCCTCCAGCACCATGAACTCATCGGGTCCCGTGCGCACGAGGTCGATGCCCACGATGTGGGTGTAGACGCCGCCTGGCGGGGTGAAGCCGATCATCTGCGAGAGGAACGCCTCGTTGTTGCGCAAGGCGCTGATCGGGAGGCGCCCCGAGCGGATGATTTCCTGGCGGTGGTAGAGATCCTGGAGGAAGGCGTTGATCGCACGCACGCGCTGCTCGATCCCCTTGGTGAGCTTGCGCCATTCCTTCGCGGTGATGATCCGGGGGATCATATCGAAGGGGATGAGACGCTCTTCGGCGTCCGATTCCCCATAGACATTGAAAGTAATTCCGATGCGGCGGAAGAAACGTTCGGCTTCCCCGTCCTGTCGTTTCAACCAGGACTTGTCCTGCGCGTCGTACCAATTGCGAAAATCGACATAGGCGGAACGAACAGTTCCGTCCTCGTTGAGCATTTCGTCAAACTTCGGTGCGTTCGTCGTCGACATCGTGACTCCCGTTTGTCCACGTGATGCAACATAGAACGGGACTTGCCAAGGACCCCCCGCTGCAGGTGCGAAATAAAAGTTTCACACCCTGCAGAAGGGTTAAGGCAGACAGGAGAGATGTGTTCCAGCGAAAAGCAAAGGCTTTTTACGCTCAAGGCCGTGCGCTCAGGCGAGCAGCCCCCGGGACGCAAGGTCGGCGCGCAGCGTGGGCGCATCCTGGAAGTGATGGACGTTCCAGCCGAGCGCTGCCGCCGCTTCGATATTGGCCGCGTTGTCATCGATGAAGAGCATGGCCGAAGGTGCATGACCAAAGCGCTGCGCGGCCAGATCGAAGATGCGACGGTCGGGCTTGGCGATCTTCTCATCGCCCGAGACGACGATCTCCCCGAACAGGTCGAAGAGCGGCTCCTGCGCGCGGTATTCGCGCCAGAAGGGCGAGGCGAAGTTGGTGATCGCAAACAGCGGCATACCCGAGGCGGCCAGTTCGCGCACGATCTCGTGCGAGCCGGGGATATTGCCGGGGATCGTCTCGAGAAAGCGCGTGGCGTAGGCGTCGATCAGGTGATCGTGACCGGGAAACTCGGCCTTGCGCTCGGCGACAAGCTCGGAAAGCGCGCGGCCCTCGTCATGCTGATGGTGCCATTTCTCGGTGACGACGGTCGTGCAGAACCATTCCAGCTCCTGCGGGTCATCGATGAGCTGGGCAAACAGGCGGCGCATGTCCCACTGGACAAGCACGCGACCCACGTCGAAAACAACGGCATCTATTCCGGACACGGCAAAACCCCCGCACATGGCGGGGGTCTCATGTCATCAGTGCACAGACCGACCGCCGTAAGTTTCCCCGCCGCCGACAGGCCGCGGGGACAGGCGAATCAGATCAGCCCTGGCGTGCCTTGAACTTGGGCTGCGTCTTGTTGATGACGTAGGTGCGGCCACGGCGACGGATCACGCGGTTATCGCGGTGACGGCCCTTGAGCGACTTGAGGCTGTTGCGAATCTTCATGTCTTGTCTCGTCCAGGTTGGTCAGGCGGTTACCGACCGCCGGAAATTTGAAGTCGGCCCGTTACTGGTTGGCGCGCACAGAGTCAAGCATCGCGCCGCGCCAGCAACGGCAAAACGGGGCCATTCATCTGCCAGCAACGCACGCAGATGCTATGGCCTTCGCGGGTCCGCTCCCCTACCCAGATCGCGCCCGACACGCCAGCCCCAAGGAAAAGACGCACGTGGCCTACCCTGATCTTTCCGCGAATCGCCTGTCCATCGCCCGGCCTCTACGCCGCGCCGCCGGGCGGGTGCTGACGGTTTCGCTGGCCAGCGCCCTCCTGATCTCCCCGGCTCTCGCCCAGCCGGGCTGGGGTTCGCGCTATGGCGGTTGGGGCGGATACGGGGGCTATGGTGGCTGGCGCGGGCCGGGCTGGAGCGGGCCGATCGCACCAATGGCCCCGCGCTCCAGCCACCGCGAGAAGGACCCGCGCGATGGCCGCGTGCAGGTCAGCCGATTCGTGCGCGCCGACACGCTGGCCGAGGCGCTGGGCCATGGCCCGATCAAGGTCGTCACCACCGCGCAGGACAATGGCCCGGAAGGGGACTGGGTCGATCCTTCCGAGCGCGCCCGCTTCGAGGCCGCCGTGGTCAACTCGCTGGTCAACGCCGGCTACGACACGCTCAACACCACTGGCCCCGACACGCAGGTCGCCGCGCTCACGATTCGCCAGCGCGTCCTTGTCCCCGCCGAGATGGACCACAAGCCCGTCAGCGGCGCCGCAGCCGTCTCGGTCGGCACGCTCGGCACCGCCTATGGCCTCTCGGTCAATGTCGACATGTCCAAGCCGCGCACCGCGCTTGTCTCGACCCGGCTTGAGCTGACCATCCGCGACCGGGCCGAGGGCAAGGTGCTGTGGGAAGGCAAAGCCGAGATGGCCACCTACGAAGGCGATGAGGACTGGAGCGAGGCCGCCATCGCGACGCGGCTTGCCGATGCCCTGCTCGACCGCTTCCCCGACGGCGAACCGGTGACCGTGCCTGTCACCGAGATCGGCATCCCCGAGGCGCCCGAGGTCCTGCCCGATCCCCAAAACGGCGCCCTTCCCGCCAATTAGCGCGCTTGCATCCCGGCGCTCGGACGCCCACATCAGGGGCATCGACGCACCGAACGGTGCCCGAGCGATCCACGCGCCCCTCCCCCTTTGGGAGAACCGCACTATCCGGGAGATCCGCAATGCCAAGGCTGCCCTTTCCCCTGCTTGCGCTCACCGCAGGCGGCGTGCTGGCAAGCCTTGCCGCCTGCACGACAACGCCTGTGGCGGGGCCTGTCGAGGTCACCCGCTTCCACCGTCTGCCCGCAGCGCCCGATACCCCGCGCGGGGCCGTGCGCCTCGAGCTCGTGACGAGCGATGCCAGCAGCCTGGAGCTTGCCCCCTACCGCGCGGCCATCGCCGCCGAGCTGACCCGCGCAGGCTACCGCGTCCTACCCGCGTCCGCGGACGAGGGCACTGCGCAAAGCGTCGCGCGCCTGCGCCTCGAGCAGGAGCGTTTCCGTCCCTCCTCGGGCCGCTCGCCGGTTTCGGTGGGCGGCAGCGCGGGGACCGGCGGCTACGGATCGGGGGTGGGCCTTGGCATCGGCCTTGACCTGACACCGCGTCCCGGCGAGCAGATCGAGACCCGGCTCTTCCTCACCATCGATGATGCCGCCTCGGGCGAGCGCCAATGGGAGGGCCGCGCCCACCGGATCGTCTCGACCAAGTCCGACCTTGCCGCGCCCGACGCGAACGCCCAGGCGCTCGCGCGCGCCCTACTTGAAGGTTTCCCCGGCGAATCGGGTGAAACCATCCTCGTGAAATGACAGAAAAGACCAGAATGACCGACATCCAGATCCACGCCGACTTCGACGCGGGCAACATCGAGGTGCTCTCGATCGAGGGCGCCAGCGCACGCCTCGCCATCCAGCGCGACCACATGAGCGAGTTCGCCCAGTGGTTCCACTTTCGCGTGTCGGGCGCTGCGGGCCGCGAACTGACGCTCAAGATCACCGGCCTCAATGGCTCGGCCTACCCGATGGGCTGGCCCGGCTACAACGCCTGCGTGTCCGAGGACCGCGCGCTGTGGACGCGCACCCCCAGCACCTTTGCCGAGGGCGATGAAGGCGGCAGCCTGACGATCCGCTATACGCCCAGCTCCGACCTCGCCTGGTTCGCGTACTTCGCCCCCTATTCGATGGAGCGCCACCACGATCTTGTCGCCGACGCCGCGCAGTGCGAGGGCGTCACCCTGCGCACGCTGGGCACCACGCTCGACGGCCAGCCGCTCGATTGCCTCGAAATGGGCACCGGCCCTGTCAGCGTGTGGCTCTACGCGCGCCAGCATCCCGGCGAATCGATGGCCGAATGGTGGATGGAAGGCGCGCTGGACCTCCTGACCGATCCCGCCAACTCGGTGGGCCGCGAACTGCGCCGCCGCGCCAGCTTCCACATCGTGCCCAACTGCAACCCGGACGGCTCGCGCCGCGGGCATCTGCGCACCAACGCGGTGGGCACCAACCTCAACCGCGAATGGGCCGAGCCGACCCCTGAAAAATCGCCCGAGGTCCTCGCCATCCGCAACGCGATGGACGCGACTGGGGTCGACTTTGCAATGGACGTCCACGGTGATGAGGCGATTCCGGCCGTCTTCCTCGCCGGTTTCGAGGGCATTCCCTCGCTGACGCCCGCGCAGAAGGCCGGGTATGACCGCTACGGCGAACTGCTCGACCGCCGCACGCCCGATTTCCAGCGCAAGCTGGGCTACCCCACCGCCCCTGCGGGCAAGGGCAACCTCGCGATGTCGACCAACCAGGTCGCCGAACGCTTCGGTGCCGTCTCGATGACGCTGGAAATGCCCTTCAAGGACCACGACCCGGCCGCCGATCCGCGCCAGGCCTGGAGCCCGGAACGCTCGATGCAGCTGGGCCGCGATTGCCTGGGCGCGCTGCTCGAATGGCTTGAAGAGCGCGACGTGGGCTGAAGATAGATCAGAAAGAAGAGAGAATCCGAGGGCCATCGCCCTCGGGCTCCCCATACTGTCGACCGCACCGTTCTCAGCCACGGTGGCGCACGAGAGGTGAGGTAGACAGTTTTGGGGTCAAGGGGCGATGGCCCCTTGAAAAATACTTACTTCTTACCCCCTGCGCTTACGCGAGGTTGGCCGGACCGAACGCGTGCGGGATCAGCACCGAGAGCGGCTCTTCCAGCACGCCGTCCGCGCCATCGCTCCACACCACCGGGTCGGTACCGCCCAGCTGCGCGACCTCGTTGAGCATCTGGCGGCAGCGTCCGCACGGCGTCACCACCATGCCCTCGCCCGGATGCCCCGGCGCTCCGCCCGTCACCGCGACCGCGACCAGCCGCCCGGCCTCTCCGGGCTGGGACAGGATCTTGGCGACCGCCACCGTCTCGGCGCAGAGCGAGAGACCGTAGCTCGCGTTCTCGACGTTGGCGCCGGTCACCACCGCGCCATCGCCCATCAGGAGCGCGGCCCCGACATGGAACTTCGAATAGGGCGCGTAGGCGCTGTGCGCGGCTTCGCGGGCCTTCGCCATCAGCGCATCGCGCTGGGCTTCGGAAAGGGAATCGGGCGTTGTCGTCATGAGGCCGGCCTTATCACGAGCCAGCGCAGATCGCCCGGGGCAATCTGTGTCGAAAGCGCGCTGTTGGCGGTCCACAGCATCCAGTCGCGCCCCGCGTAGGACGGCGCGAAGCGGTCGCGCACCAGCCACAGGTTGCGGTCGAGCTTGCGTGCGATCGCATAGCGCGCCTGGAAGGCTTGCGTGACCTTGAGAATCGTGGGCTTGCCGGTGTGCGTCTCGACCTGGTTGAGGAAGGTCATCAGCTCGCTTTCGACCCGCGCGTCGGAGACCTTGCCCGCGCAGCCATCGGCCAGCGTGTCCAGCTCCACCGCAGGGGGCAAGAGGTCGCCCTCGCGCGGGACCGTGGTAACGAAGTTGGCCGCCTGCTTTTCAGCCGGTTGGCACGGATCGTAGCGGTGGACCGCCCCCACCTGCATCCCGGCGCCGCGCGCGGCCTCGAAATTGGCAACGAAACGCGGATCGCGCTCCTCCACGCCGGCACTGGCATCGATATAGGCAAAGTCCGCGCCGATGGCCTTCAGCGACTTCCAGCTGACCACGCCGTCGCGCGCGCCGATTTCCACCCCTTGCGTGGGATAGAGCGCACGGTCGGGCAGCCAGCTATGCGCCCGGTACCAGGCCCAGCCTGCGCCGCTAAGGCCCAGCACCGCCAGCACCACGACGAAGCGCACCAGCCAGCGCAGCCGCGTGGCCGCTTTCTTCCTTCGCGATGTCATGCCTTGATTGCGTCCCGGGGCCCTGTCGTCAGCGCGTGCAGTGTAAGTGTGAAGTATGAGGTGCGATCGTTAACAATCGTCAACCACGGATATGGAGCACGCAGATCAGCGTGAACAGACGCCGCGCGGTGGGATGGTCGGTCTCGACCTTGCCGTCGAGACGCTCGATCAGGAGTTCGGCGGCGTCGTTGTGAATGCCGCGCCGGGCCATGTCGATGGTCTCGATCTCCTGCGCGGTCGCCTTGCGAATCGCCTGATAGTAGCTCTCGCAGATCGCGAAATACTCGCGGATCGGGCGGCGAAAGCGCGCCAGGCCCAGGACCAGCGTTTCCAGCTCGGTCCCCTTTTCGTCCGAAACCTGCATCGAGAGCCGCCCGTCGCGCACAGAGAGGTGCAGGTGGTAGGGCCCCTCGTGCCCGCCTTCATAGGCGCGCAGCGGCTTGAACAGGTTGTCCTCGATCAGGTCGAAGATCGCGATCCGGCGCTCCTGCTCGATATCGGCATTGCGCCACAGGATCGTGGTATCGTCGAGTTCGATATGAGAGATGCGCGGGTCCGCCATGATTCCTCTGGCCTTACGCGCTTGCAGCAGGACCGGGCAACCCTGACCTTTGGTGCCCTTGCCACGCCCCATCCACAAGCTGGGGAAAAAATTCGCCGTCGCCTGTGCCTCGCCCCCTTGCCCGCTGGCGCGCGCGGGCGCATTGGGGAAGGCTTATGGCACAGCAGGACGTTCTCAAACTCGCCGAAGTCTCGAGCGACGACACGCAGGGCGCGCGCGCCCTTCCCTCGAACGTGGAAGCCGAAGCTGCGTTCCTGGGCGCGCTGCTGATCGACAACCGCGTGCTGGAGGAACTCCAGACCCAGCTTGGCCCCCAGCACTTCTTCGAGCCGGTCCACGCCCGTATCTTCGAGCGCATCGTTACCCTGCTCGACCGCAAGGCGGTGGTCACCCCGGTCACGCTGCGCCCCTATTTCGAGGCCGACGAGCAACTGAAGGCGCTGGGCGGCGTCTCCTACCTCGCGCGCCTCACCGCCGACGGACAGGGCCTGCTTGCCCCGCGCGAACTGGCCGACCAGATCTACGACCTGGCGCTCCTGCGCGAACTCATCACGGTGGGCCGCACCCTCGTCGAAGGGGCGATGGACACCTCCGAGGCGGTCGAACCGCAACAGCAGATCGAACAGGCCGAAGCCGCGCTCTACAAGGTCGCCGAAGGCGCTGCGTCGGCCAACGAGGCCAAGAGCTTCGCGCAGGCCACCCACACCGCGATCTTCAACATCGAGAAGGCGTTCAATTCGGGCGGCAACATCTCGGGCAAGACGACCGGTCTGGAATCGGTCAACTCCAAGATCGGTGGCCTTCACGATTCCGACTTGATCATCCTTGCCGGACGTCCCGGCATGGGCAAGACCTCGCTCGTCACCAATATCGCATTCAACACCGCGCAGCGCTATGTCGACGACATGGCGCTGGGGATCGAGCACAAGCGCTCGGTGGGCGCTCCGACCGCCTTCTTCAGCCTCGAAATGAGCGCCGACCAGCTGGCCACGCGTATCTTGGCCGAGCAGTCGGGCATCAGCTCCGAAGCGCTGCGCATGGGCAAGATCAGCCGCGAGGATTTCCAGCAGCTCTCCTTTGCGAGCCAGCGCCTTGCCGAGCTGCCGCTCTACATCGATGACACGCCGGGCCTCTCGATTGCCGCGCTGCGCACCCGCGCGCGCCGCTTGAAGCGCCGTTACAACATCGGCCTCATCATCATCGACTACCTGCAGCTGCTCTCCGGCTCGGGCCGCGCCAGCGACAACCGCGTGAACGAAATTTCCGAAATTTCGCGTGGTTTGAAGACGCTGGCGAAGGAACTGGAAGTGCCGGTGATCGCGCTCTCCCAGCTCAGCCGCGCGGTAGAAAGCCGTGAAGACAAGAAGCCGATGCTCTCGGACCTTCGCGAATCCGGCTCGATCGAGCAGGACGCCGACATGGTCTGGTTCGTCTTCCGCGAAGACTACTACGTCAACGCGACCGAGCCCAAGTTCCCCGCCGAGGGCGATCCGCCAGACGTGGTCGACAAGTGGGAAGCCTGGCGCCAGCGCATGGAGCAGGTCACAGGTCTTGCCGAACTGATCGTCGCCAAGCAGCGTCACGGCTCCACGGGCCGCGTGCGCCTGAAGTTCGAGGCGCGCATCACGAAGTTCTCGGACCTCGATGCCGACGATCCGCGCGGCGGGTTCGTTTCGGACTAAGAAGACATTTTCCAAGGGAAAATCGCCCCTTGACCCCATAACTGTCCACCTCACCTTACTCGGCTACGAAGGCGCGAGAGAGGTGAGGTCGACAGTATGGGGAGCCCGAGGGCGATGGCCCTCGGAATTTCTTTATTCTGCGGCCTGGACTTCCCCTGAAGGCACGTCCTCAGCGCCCATCCGCATGAGCCCGGCATAGACGCCCAGCGCCACCAGCACGCCCACGAACCAGGCGTAGGTGTAGACCTGCCCCCAGAACCAGCCCACGGAGCCAAAGCTCGCCGGGAACGAGACGGCAAGGAAGCCCGGCACGTTGGGCGCGATGCCCGCGGCCAGCGCGATCAGGGCCTTGGGGTTCCAGCCATTGCCATAGCGATAGGGCCCGTGCTCCTGATAGAGCCCCTCGACGTCGAGCCGTGTTGCGCGCACCAGCCAGTAGTCCGCGATGAGGATGCCCGCGATGGGCCCCAGCAGCGCGCCGTAGCCGGTGAGCCAGGTGTAGATGTAGCCGTTGGTGCTCTCCAGCAGCTTCCAGGGCATCATGAACAGGCCAATGAAGGCGGTGAACAGTGCCCCGGTGCGGTAGGAGATGCGCGAGGGGTAGAGCGCGGCAAAGTCATAGGCCGAGCACACCAGGTTCGCCGCGATGTTGCACGAGACGGTATCGACCGCGATGACGATGAGGCCCAGCAGCACGAACGGCCCCGAGAGCGTGCCCGCCAGTTGCACCGGATCCCAGATCGCCTCGCCGTAGATCACCACCGTCGCCGAGGTCGTCATCACGCTGATCAGCGCAACAAGGCCCATCGTCGGGGGCAGGCCCAGCGTCTGGCCGATCATCTGGTCCTTCTGGCTCTTGGCGAAGCGGGTAAAGTCCGGGATGTTGAGCGCCAGGGTGCCCCAGAAGCCGACCATGGCGGTGAGCGAGGGCAGGAAGACCAGCCAGAATTCGCCCTCGCGCGCGCCGCCCGGCACAAAGGCCGAAGGGCTGGAGAAGATCGGCCCGACACCGCCTGCGGCATCGAGCGCCCACCACAGGAGGCCAAAGCAGGCCACCATCTTCAAGGGCGCGGTCCAGGTCTCCAGACGCCGGATGGTAAGGATGCCCTTGCGCACGAAAGCCAGCTGGATCGTCCAGAAGGCGAGGAACGAGAGCAGCTCGCCGATACCGATGCCGAAGAAGGGCAGCGGGCTCCCGCGCATGTCTGCGCCGAGGAAGATGCCGAGCAGAGTGAGGAGCGCCTCGCCCCCGATCCAGGTCTGGATGCCGTACCACCCACAGGCGACGAGCGCGCGGGCTGCGGCCGGAAGGCGCCCGCCCACGGTCCCGAACGAGGAGCGCACCAGCACCGCAAACGGCACGCCGTAGCGCGCGCCGGGGTGCCCGATCAGCAGCATGGGGATCAGGATGATGATGTTGCCGAGGATGACCACGCTGGTCGCCTGGAGCGCGGACATGCCCTGTTCGATGAGCCCGGCGGCCAGCATCCAAGTCGGCACGGCAACGATCATGCCCACCCATAGCGCGGCGAAATGGTACCAGCGCCAGGTGCGCTGCTCCGGCCCACTGGGGGCCAGATCCTCGTTCCACAGCGAATCGCGTCCCTCGCTCACGTCATCCCCCTCATCTTGCCCGCCCCCTTGCGAAACCTTCGAAGCCGACGAAGATGCTGCATCGCACAAGATTGGCAAGTGAAACCGCAATTCGCTGTTCATCTGACGGATAAGCCCGGGCATTTGCGCCACGGGTCGCCCCTGCCTCACCGGCCACACTTGTTCACACCCACAGGTGGCGGGCGAAAGGTTCGCCAACTATAGGCGCGCTAACTTGCGATTCAGCCCCGCTCACCTACATTAGGGAGCGAAAGGACAGGTACTGCACACATGAACGACGACCAGCCCAACGGCAATCCATGGGTCAAGAGCCTCCTCGTCTGGGGCGGCATCTTTCTGGCCCTGCTCATGGTGGTATCCATGTTCAGCGCCCGGGAGACGACCGGGACGACGATTCCCTACTCCGACTTCCGCGACAAGGTGGCCGAGGGCAGCATTGCGCAGGTCGAGATCGGGCAGGACCGGATCGACGGCAAGATGCGCAACGGCGACACCTTCTCGACCGTTCCTGTCGGCACCGACACCACGCTTCTCCCGCTGCTGGAGGAACAGGGCGTGCAGGTTTCCGGCAAGGCGCCCGAACAGGGCAGTATGCTTGTCTACATCCTCGCCAACACCCTGCCCTTCCTGCTCCTGATCGGCATCGCCTTCTTCGCGCTGCGCCAGGTCCAAAAGGGCGGCGGCTCGGGCGCGATGGGCTTTGGCAAGTCCAAGGCCAAGATGCTGACCGAACGCTCGGGCCGCGTGACATTTGAAAACGTCGCAGGCATCGACGAAGCGCGCGAGGAACTGGAGGAAATCGTCGAGTTCCTCAAGGACCCGACCCGCTTCTCCAAGCTCGGCGGCCAGATCCCCAAGGGCGCCCTCCTCGTCGGCTCGCCCGGCACCGGCAAGACCCTGCTCGCCCGCGCCATCGCGGGTGAGGCGGGCGTGCCCTTCTTCACCATCTCGGGTTCGGACTTCGTCGAGATGTTCGTGGGCGTGGGCGCAAGCCGCGTGCGCGACATGTTCGAGCAGGCCAAGAAGAACGCGCCGTGCATCGTCTTCATCGACGAAATCGACGCGGTGGGCCGTCACCGCGGCCATGGTCTGGGTAATTCGAACGACGAGCGTGAACAGACCCTCAACCAGCTGCTGGTCGAGATGGACGGCTTCGAGGCCAACGAGGGCATCATCATCATCGCGGCGACCAACCGTCCCGACGTGCTCGACCCCGCGCTGCTGCGTCCGGGCCGCTTCGACCGTCAGGTCGTGGTGCCCGTGCCCGACATCGAGGGCCGCGAGCAGATCCTCGCTGTCCACATGAAGAAGGTGCCGCTGGCACCCGACGTCAACGCGCGCGTCATTGCCCGCGGTACCCCCGGCTTCTCGGGTGCGGACCTTGCCAACCTCGTCAACGAGGCAGCTCTCCTCGCCGCGCGCCGCAACAAGCGTCTCGTCGCCATGCAGGAATTCGAGGACGCCAAGGACAAGGTCATGATGGGCGCGGAACGCCGCTCGATGGTCATGACCGAGGACGAGAAGAAGATGACCGCCTACCACGAGGCCGGTCACGCCATCGTCTCGCTGAACGAGCCTGCCTCGGACCCGATCCACAAGGCGACGATCATCCCGCGCGGCCGGGCTCTTGGCATGGTCATGCGCCTGCCCGAGCGCGACAGCTATTCCTACCACCGCGACAAGATGCTCGCGAACCTCTCGGTCGCGATGGGCGGCCGCGTGGCGGAAGAGCTGATTTTCGGGCACGACAAGGTGTCTTCGGGCGCCTCGGGCGACATCCAGTACGCGACCAGCCTCGCACGCTCGATGGTGACCAAGTGGGGCATGTCGGACAAGCTGGGTCCGCTCCAGTACGAGGAAAGCCAGGAAGGCTACCTCGGCATGGGCGGCTCGAACCGCACCATGGCCTCGGACGAGACCAACAAGCTCATCGACAGCGAGATCCGCGCGCTGATCGACAACGCGCACGCCCGCGCCAACCAGATCCTCACCGAGAAGGGCGACCAGCTCGAAGCGCTGGCGCAGGCCATGCTCGAATACGAGACGCTGTCGGGCGACGAGATCAAGGAACTGATGGACAAGGGCTCCATCGACCGTCCGAGCGACCCGCGCGGTCCCTCCTCGGTCCGCCCGGTCACCGGCTCCTCGATCCCCAAGTCGGGCAAGCGCTTTTCCGGCGGCACGCAGCCGCAAGGGGCATGATGGCCAGCAAGGCTATCTGATCCCGCCAAAGGTTCCCGAGAGGGGCTAACGGTTCCCGAGAGGGGAATGCAGGAGGGGCGCCGGGTTTACCCTGACGCCCCTTTTTGCTGCCCGCAGCATATTGGCCTTCCTCAGCCGACCAGGCCGAGGAAGAGCAGGATCATCGTGAACAGCAGCGCAATCACGCCGATGAAGAACAGGAGCACGAACCAGCGCCACAAGGTGGAGCGGTGCGAAAGTTCATAGGCGCCCTGCAGGTGTCGGTAGATGTGGATGACGGCCGCAAAGGTGAAGATGCTCATCAACCAGTTGGAAGGTACGCCCAGCCCGCTCGCGATGGTCAGCACGATGCCCATGAACGACATGAAGGCGAGCGAATAGGTCACGAAGACCGCGTGATCGTAGAGCCCGAAGCGGCGGCGCCAGAGGAACAGGAGCGCCACGAAGGGGACCGACAGCGGGATCAGCAGCCAGGAGAACTTGTAGGCGCTGGTCTGGAGCTTGTAGAGCATGAGGCCCGGGTTCTTGCGCCACTTGTCGATGCCCTTGTCGAGCCGCTTCCAGCCCGAATGGAGTGAGTTGAAGCGCTCCTCGTTCTCTTCCTCGCGGATGTAGCTGGGAAACGTGCGCAGCTTTTCCAGCTCGGAGGCATTGGCCGCCAGTTCCTTGTCGATCATCGCCCGCTCGTGGGTTTCCGGCTCGGTGAAGGCGCGGGCCTGTTCCAGGTTCCCGCGCTGGTCCTGCAACTCGTCCTCGAGCTTGTGGACGTGGGCCTCCATGGCCCCGCCGGTATCCACGGGCGGGGCGATCCCCATGACCTGGAACACCGCGAACATCACGAAGACCGAGAACAGGAACATCGCCATGGGCGAAACGAAACGCACCCGCGCGCCTTCGATATAGGCGCGGGTCAGCTCGCCCGGCTTCCAGGCCAGCCTGGGCAGCGTCGCCCAGGTCCGGCCCTCGAAGTGGAGGACCCCGTGCAGGATATCGTGGAACAGCGCGCCCACCGTGCGGTGCAGGTGCGCGTGCTGGCCGCACTGTACGCAGTACGGACCGCTCAGCGCCGTTCCGCAATTCAGACAGTTGGTCTCGTGCGTGTGTCCGTCCGCCTCGGCCAGGTGGCCTTCGACATTCGTGCTCATTTCATGCCCCTTGCTGTGCAACAGGGACGCTAGCGCAGGTGTGCAGCTGCGAAAAGGCGGCGAACGCCCTCCCCGCCATTCGGATGCACGGTCGGATCAGCCGCGCCGTTCGGCCAGCTTGCGCTCGATGGCGCCCCAAAGGTTTGCAAAGGCGCGCGCAGCCGGACTGCCCGGCGCGATCTCGCCGACCGGGCGATGCTGCACTGCACATTGCTCCAGCGCGCTCGCATAGGGCACCGTTGGCCAGCCCGGATGCTGGTCGCGCACTTCGCGGTGCAGCGTGCGGCGCATGTCGAGCATCGAGAGCACGGGGAGGATCGGAGGATGGCGCCGGGTATTCCCGGCAATCTCGCGCACGACAAGATCGAAGGCGCGCGTGGAAAGCGGCGATGGCGGCAGCGGCACGATGACAAGATCAGCCGCGCGCACGATCTGGGCGGAAAGCTCGTTGATGACCGGCGGACAGTCGAGAATGACGCGGGCGTAGTCCGCCCCCAGCGCGCGGGTCAGCTTGGCGAGGCGCCGCCGCTTGCCGATTTCGGTCAGGCGCGCGTCGATCGCACGGATGGATTCGTCGGCGGGCAGCAGGTGGATGCGCGAATAGCCGGTCTTCTGGATCAGCTTTTCGGGCGCGCGCTCTTTGGCAAAGACATCGTGCGCGGGCTTCGTCCCCTTGGGCTCCAGCCCATAGAGAAACCCTGAACCGCCTGCAGCATCAAGGTCCCACAGCAATGTCCTGTGCCCGGAGATCTGCGCCGAGCACCAGGCCAGGTTGCTGGCGAAGGTGGTTTTGCCGACGCCGCCCTTGACGCTGTAGATCGCGATGGTGGCGCCCAATGCGCCAGAGGGATCGCCCTTCGTATCAGGCGATCCCCCGGTCAAACCCGCAATGCGGGGCAAAGTTCGTTTCTTCCCGGCCACATCGCAATGTCTTGCGCGTCAGGCCGGGGAGGTCAAGCGGTGAGGATCAACCGTCGTAATCGCCACCGATCGAGGTGTTGCGCGTGGGCGCGGAGGCCGTGATGCGCAGGGCCTCGGCCGACTGGCTGAGCGAGCCGATCTCGTCCATCTCGTCGTCGTCGTCGGGCAGCACGCGCTGCATCGAGGTCACGAGCGATTCCTTGAGGTTGGTGGGGACCACGGTCTGCTCGGCGATCTCGCGCAGGGCAACGACGGGGTTCTTGTCACGGTCGCGGTCGACGGTGAGCTCGGCGCCACCCGAGATCTCGCGCGCACGCTGTGCGGCAAGCAGAACGAGATCGAAACGGTTGGGGATCTTGTCGACGCAATCTTCGACGGTAACGCGCGCCATGGGCACTCCGTAAGAAACTGGTTTTCCTGAAAGGACGCTGCTTAGTGAAGGCAGCCGGAGAAGTCAAGAAAATCCCGAAAAACGCCGCTTTTCCGGCCCATTCACAGCCTTCTCGCAAAGGCCGCAAAGGGAGATCCCGCCCCCTCGTGCGACGTGGCGGCCGACTTGCCCCCGCTTGGTTGGCGATCCCATGCGCAAAGCGCGCCCGCGCTCTTCGCGCAAAGCGCGCCCGCGCTCTTCGCGCGAAGAGCGCAAGTCGACGCCTGTCACAGAAAAAGGGACGCGCAGAAAAAGAACAGTCATGTATTCGCCATCAAACTTGCGTTCGACTGACACAATCTCCGCTTAACTGGAGCGCCATCTTCAAACGGATGGGGCTCTTCCAGCATGACACCTCTTGATCCTGCCTGCGGTTACAGCGACGGCGACGTCGACACCAACGATACCACCACGCCTTCGCTCGAAACGCTCGCGGACAATCGGTTTTCGCGTCGCCAGACGATCATGGGCGGCGCCAAGGCCACCGGCATGGCGCTGATGGGCACCGCGATGCTGGCCGCCTGCGACGATGACAACACAGGCTCCGATGCGGGCATCATCGTCAACGCAGGCACCAATGCCGCCACCAGCGCGGGCCGCGTCGTCACGCTGACGGGCACCGTTGTCGCCGGATCGGCGAGCTCCACCACCTGGACCCAGACCGATGGCCCGGACGTCGAGCTGACGCTTGACGGCACCACGGCGACGTTCCTCGCGCCCGCCGTCGAGGAGGCCATCGACCTCGAATTCACCTTCATCGCCACCACCAGCGACGGCATCGAGCGCAAGGCCGTGACCTACGTGCGCGTCTCGCCTGCGGTCCTGGGCTTCACCGCGGTCGAGCACAGCCTTGCCGACACGGTCGTCGTCCCCACCGGCTACTCGGTCACCGTCATGACGCGCCTGGGCGATCCGCTCACCGCCGCGACCTCGGCCTATGCCAACGACGGCACCGACACCGACTTTGCCAACCGCATCGGTGACCACGCCGACGCGCTGCACTACTTCGGCCTCTCCGCCGCCGGCGCGCCCGACGACATGGCCAACACCCGCGGCCTCATGGTCCAGAACCACGAGAACATCACCGAGGACTACCTCCACCCGGCTGGCCCCACGACCATCGGCGGCGCGCGTCCGCTCGACGAAGTGCGCAAGGAGATCGAGTGCCACGGCGTCTCGGTCGCCGAATATGTCGACAGCGGCAACCGCACCTGGTCCTACGTCCAGGACAGCAGCTTCAACCGCCGCATCACCCCCAACACGCCGATGACGCTGTCGGGCCCGGCGGCAGGCTCGGCCTGGATGACCACCGCCTATTCGGCCGATGGCACGGGCGCGCGCGGCACCATCAACAACTGCGCCAACGGCATCTCGGCCTGGCACACCAACCTCACCTGCGAGGAAAACTGGGCCGGCTACTTCCGCCGCGACAGCGGTGATGATGCCAACCGCACCCCGGCGCAGCTGACTTCGCTCCAGCGCTACGGCGTGCGCAGCACGAGCGGCAACTACCGCTGGTCGAGCGCCTCCACCACCGACACCACGATCACCCGCTGGAACGCGACGATCATGGGCGCCGATGCCACCGAAGACTTCCGCAACGAGCCCTTCCAGTTCGGCTGGGTTGTCGAGATCGATCCCTACGATCCCACCTCGACGCCGCGCAAGCGCACCGCGCTTGGCCGCTTCGGTCATGAAGGCGCCTTCGTGCGCGCCGTCGCCGGGCAGCCGGTCGGCGCCTACATGGGCGACGATTCGCGCGGTGAATACCTCTACAAGTACGTCTCGAACGCGAACTGGAACGCAGGCGATGCCAACAACGCCGACCGCCTTGCGGTGGGCGACAAGTACCTCGACCACGGTACGCTCTACGTCGCGCGCTTCAACGCGGACGGCACCGGTGAGTGGCTCCCCCTCGTCTACGGCCAGGTCCCGCCGCGCCCGGCCTCGGGCAGCTACCCCGAGTACACTTTCGCCGACCAGGCCGACATCCTCATCAACCCGCGTCTTGCCGCCGACGCGCTGGGCGCCACCCCGATGGACCGTCCGGAATGGACCGCGGGCAACCCGGTCACCGGCGAGATCTACCTGACCCTCACCAACTCGAACAATTCCAACCGCCCGGTCGACGGCACCAACGCCGCCAACCCGCGCTCGTACTGGAATTCGGGCAACCCCAATGGCCACATCGTGCGCCTGCGCGAGGACGGTGACACCACGGCGGCGCGCACTTTCGCCTGGGACATCTACATGTTCGGTGCGGACACGCTCGACTGCGACACCGCCTTCGAGCAGACCAACATCAACATCTCGGACCTCGACACCAGCAACGACTTCTCGAGCCCGGACGGCGCCTACTTCTCGCGCGAGAGCGCGGTCTCGGGTCAGTTCAACCCGGTGTTCTGGATCCAGACCGACGATGGCGCGATGACCGACGTCACCAACTGCATGATGCTCGCCGCAATGCCCGGCACCGTGGGCGATGGCAACGCCTTCACCGTCACCAACACCGATGGCGCGCAGACCACCACCCAGGGCACGCACGTGGGCGCGCTTGCCACCCCGGCCACGCTGCGCCGCTTCCTCGTCGGCCCGGTCGAGTGCGAGATCACCGGCATCGACATGACGCCCGATGGCCGCACCCTCTTCGTGGGCATCCAGCACCCGGGCGAACGCGGCGATGCCGGGAACGTGACCAGCCACTGGCCCGAAAGCCAGACCAACGCCTCGGCCACCTCGCGCCCCCGCTCGGCGGTGGTCGCGATCACCAAGGACGATGGCGGCGTGATCGCGCTCTAAGGCGCCAGGCTAGCACCACCGTCCTTCGGGACGCACAGTTACTGCCGGAGGGAGGGCGCCCAGTTGGCCCCTCCCTCTTTGCATATCCATGCGCTGAACAGGGCCGCAATCGGCACTCGCGCCGCGGGCGCACAGCGCCTAGCCTCGCCTTCTCAGCAGGAGGGAGCACGAATGGCGGTTCATGTGGTCTACGCCCGGGCGGACGGGCATTCCTGCCTCGCGCCCGTCACGCTACGAACGGCCCCGGCCTATGGCGATCCCCCGCTCTCCACCCCCGGCTGGCGCACGCTGGTCTGGGACAGCGGACCGCTCGTCGATCCCTTCCATACCTCCAAAGGCTGCGGCAGCTTCCAGCTCGTGCTGGAGGGCGCGCTGCGCATCCGCGTGACCGGCGGGCCCTTGCGCGAAGCGATTGCCCGGCCCGGCGACGCCTTCGTCTTCGTCGACACGCAGGGGCAAGGCCACGAAGCATCCCGGCTCGAAGGCGCCCCCCTCACCGCGCTCAACCTTCGCTTTCCCGCCGATTGGGATGCGGTGCGCCAGCCCTTTGCCGACTGGCCGGAAGAGGCTGTCCCGTTCCCGGCGACCAGCAGCTGACAGGCTGTCATGGGGCTGCAAGACACGAAGGCCAAAGCCTTTTGCTTCGCAGCTGCAACATTCTGTCACTTCATTCGTTCGTGGCTTTCGGTATAACGCTGTCAAAATATGCAACAGGAGAACCGCACATGGCCTTGAAGTCTGTAACCGGGCTTGCCGCGCCCGCCCTCGCCCTTGCCCTTTCGCTCTCGGCCTGCAGCGGCTCGGAGCCCGCCGGCGATCCGACCGAGGCCGCCAGCGTCGATCCCTCGATCGGTGCGGTTGACGCCGAAGCCACGATCGAGGCGCGCGAGGACAACTTCAAGTCGCTCGCCAAGGCGATGAAGGCCAACAAGGCCGAGCTCGACGAGAGCAGCCCCGATTTCGAGGACATCTCCGAAAACGCGACCGCGATGGTCACCGCCGCGCAGAAGATCCCCGCCCTCTTCCCCGCGGGCACCGGCCCGGATTCGGGTGAGGAAACCGACGCGCTTGCCACCGTCTGGGAACGTCCCGAGGACTTCGAGGCCGCCGCCACCAAGCTGATCGACGCCACCATGGCGCTGCGCACCGCCGCCCAGAGCGAAGACGCGGCCGCCACCAAGGAAGCCTTCGGCAACGTCGGCATGGCCTGCAAGGGCTGCCACGACGACTTCCGCAAGGAAAAGAAGGAAGGCTGACGTGATGACGGAAGGTCCCGCACAGACCCGTATTCGGCTCTGGGACCTTCCGGTCCGCCTGTGCCACTGGAGCTTCGTGGGGCTGATCCCCGCGCTCTGGTGGACAGCGGAAAACGACGAAATGACCTGGCATATGCGCCTGGGTCTCGCGCTGGCCGCGCTCCTCACCTTCCGCGTGCTGTGGGGTTTCGTAGGCAGCTCGACGGCGCGCTTCACGAACTTCGTGCGCGGCCCTCGCGCCGTGGTGCGCTACCTCGGTTCGCTCGGCAAGCCGGGCCATGATGTCACCGTGGGCCACAACGCGGCTGGCGGGTGGAGCGTCCTGGCGCTGCTGGGCGCGATGGCGCTGCAGGTCGCACTTGGCCTCATCAGCGGCGATCCCGACTACGGAGCCGCGGGTCCCTTATACGACCTGGCCGGTTTCGAGCTCGCTTACGAGGCGACTGACTGGCACACCGAAGTCGGCTTCAATCTCATTCTCGCGGTGATCGGCCTGCACCTGGCCGCGATCGTCTTCTACCGCACCGTCAAGCGCGACAACCTCGTCGCCCCGATGGTTACCGGAAGCCGCCCTGCCCCTGCGGGCACGAAGGGCATGGCCCCTGTTCCCGCGTGGCGCGCGCTGATCTGCGCCGGCATCGCCATCGGCTTTGCGATCTGGTTGTGGCTGGGGGCTCCCCCGCTCACACCATAAGCGAGCGCGGGCAACGCCTCAGAAAACGAGCGCGAAGATCCCCGCCCACATCACCAGCGAAATCGGCGCCGCGACGAGAAGCCCCGGGAAGATGCCCCGCATGCGCGGACGTGCGTCAGGCGTAAGGGCCTTCGCGTTGATGGTCGGTGCAGAGATCTCGATATCGGAAAACGCGGTCGCCACTGTGCTTAACTCCCAGGAGATGACGGTGCCTCTCTAGGGCCCAAGGAGCTACCGGATTGCCTCCGTCTAGAGTTAACGCGGCACGCGTCCTTCTTAAGATTTGGAGCATCTCCCCGGCGCCCTCGCAGACAGAGCGCGGCTGAGCCAGAGCCCGCCCGCAATGTCGCCACGTCCCCCCAAGGCCCCCGACGATCTGCTCTCAGTAGTTACCCTCTGATATCATGGGGTCTTCCCCGCCTGCGCCGCAAACGCGCACGCCTATAGTGACGCAGGACCGCGCACGGCGGGCCATGGCAGGGACAGGGGTTTTCCATATGCGCGCTATCTTCGGGAAGACCTGGCGTTCCAGTCTAAAGCAGGTTTTCTGCGCACTCACCCTTGCCTCGGGCATGCAATCGCTTCCCGCGCACGCCCAGGAGCAGACAGCCGCGTCCGGCGAAGAGGAGAAAGCGGCCGAAGACCCCACCAAGATCTCGACGCGCGTAGGCGCGGCCTATGCGGGCGAACTGTCCGCGTCGGGTTCCCTTGCCATCGGACCCAAGTTCAAGATCAACGGGCGTGTCGCCAAGTCCGGGCAGTGGTCGCTGGGCGCCTCCTATCTGCTGCCGGTCGCGATCCTGACTTTCGCGGCGGGCCGCAGCGAGCTCGACACCGGCGTCAAGCAGACCCGCTATTCACTCGGCGGCTTCGTTCCGCTCAATTCGCTGGGCCTCAAGACCGGCAAATGGCAGGTCTTCGTCCCCTTCGGCTATTCCTACACCAACAGCCGCCAGCCCGTGACCGACCTTGATGTGCAGGATGGCATTCCCATGCAGATCAGCAGCAACAGCGGCTACGTCGGCCTCTTCACCATTCGCCCTCTCACCCAGCGCATGACGCTGATGGCCGGGGGTAACTTCACGAAGGGCACCCGCGGATTCTCGGGATACGCCGTGGCCGGAGGCCTCTCCTATCACCTTGGCCCCAACGACACCGTCGCACTGCGCGCCAGCCATATCGACAACACGTTCGGTCAGAAGCAGCGGATCGGTCTCTCGTACCAGCACGAGTTCTGAAGGGATCTGGGAAGGGAGAGGCTTTGCCAGTGCCTTGAACGCCAAAAGCCCGCCGGGAAGGCGGGCGGTGGAGTGTGGTTTGGTTGAGATTGGTTGCGGGGGTAGGATTTGAACCTACGACCTTCAGGTTATGAGCCTCACGATCAACCGGGCTGAACCACCCCGCGTCAAAATGATGGGCCGTTTGAGGCCCGGTAGCAGATATTAGATGTTCATCTCGACGTTGTCGATCTGAACGGCGGGCTGCTCCAACCCGCGTCAACATGTTTTGGCCTCAGGCGCCGGCGCCGACGTTTGTCGGCTTGGCTATCCTCCCGCCTTTTGGGCGGTCCGGGCGGCCGTTCGGCCTTGCGAAGCCTTTGGCTTCGGGGCCTTGCCCGGGAGGGCTTGCGCCGTGTTGAGAGACGCAAAAAGGGCCCTTTTTGGGGGCCCTTTTTAAGAGGCCTTTTTGGCCTTTTGTCATTGTGATGGGTTTTATGATCTTGCGCTGGCTTCAATGCCTGGCGACGTCCTACTCTTCCAACGCTTGAGCGTAAGTACCATCGGCGCTGGCAGGTTTCACGTCCGAGTTCGAGATGGGATCGGGTGGGTCACTGCCGCTATGGCCACCAAGCAATGGAGCGAGCGCAAGATTTTTAATCGATGTTGTCCGTGCAGATATCTTACTGGCTTTGATTGATCGTCCGATCACCGCCGAGAGTCCTTGGCAGGACTGTCA
>NZ_JALHAT010000047.1:0-279 GCF_022818885.1 Novosphingobium mangrovi
AAGTCCGTGCATTTTTCGGTTCATCCCGACGCTGTCGGTCTGAACGTGCAGATTAGTTACTGGCTATGATTGATCGTCCGATCACCGCCGAGAGTCCTTGGCAGGACTGTCATTGATGGTGGGATTCTACAAGCATGAACAGAGTTATTAGGACCAGTTAGCTTCACGCGTTACCGCGCTTCCACACCTGGCCTATCAACGTGATGGTCTATCACGACTCGATGATACCTAATCTCGAGGGAGGCTTCCCGCTTAGATGCTTTCAGCGGTTATCCCTTC
>NZ_JALHAT010000048.1:2500-5155 GCF_022818885.1 Novosphingobium mangrovi
CCTGGTCCGCGTTCGCTCGCCACTACTAACGGAATCTCGGTTGATGTCTTTTCCTCTGGTTACTTAGATGTTTCAGTTCACCAGGTTCGCTTCACCAAAGCTATATATTCGCTAAGGTGATACCTTATCCACCTCACTCAATTGGCAGCGAACTGCCCATCGAGAGAAATGGTGAAGGTGGGTTTCCCCATTCGGAAATCGCCGGATCAAAGTTTGCTCACAACTCCCCGACGCTTATCGCAGCGTGCCACGTCCTTCATCGCCTGTACATGCCAAGGCATCCACCAGATGCTCTTACCTCACGCTTGAGAATCCACACCATCAACGACAGCCCTGCATAGAGACTGCGCTGTTTATAGGCGCGGACGATTTTATCTCAGCCAGATAATAAATCTGTTGTAACGCATGGTTGATTACCCAACGTCTGGATAATCCATGCGCCACGGCATCGATTAAAAAACCCATTCACAATGTCAAAGATCTGCGGGCAAATCCCGCGTAACCGACCCGAAGGCCGGAACTGTTTCGCTTCATCCCTGGAGTTCAAAGAGCGTCTACCCAAACACACGCACCATCCAGCCAAAGGCAAGATGGTGGAGCCTATCGGGATCGAACCGATGACCTGATGCTTGCAAAGCAACCGCTCTCCCAGCTGAGCTAAGGCCCCGTGTCTTGGTAGACTGGCAAGTGGTGGGCCTGAGTGGATTCGAACCACTGACCTCACCCTTATCAGGGGTGCGCTCTAACCAACTGAGCTACAGGCCCAACCTGCCGCGCCAAGCAGGCCACAATGGGCCGCGGGCGGCGTGAGCCAGCTCAGGCGTATAACGATCTCTCGATCGTTATCTCCAGTGATGAAGGGACATGAGGACGACGGCATGTTCTTTGGAAGAAGCGAAGCTCTTCCCGGCTCAAGGCCAGGCGCTTTCGTTTCAATCCTTAGAAAGGAGGTGATCCAGCCGCAGGTTCCCCTACGGCTACCTTGTTACGACTTCACCCCAGTCGCTGATCCCACCGTGGTTAGCTGCCTCCTTGCGGTTAGCACACTACCTTCGGGTGAAACCAACTCCCATGGTGTGACGGGCGGTGTGTACAAGGCCTGGGAACGTATTCACCGCGGCATGCTGATCCGCGATTACTAGCGATTCCGCCTTCATGCTCTCGAGTTGCAGAGAACAATCCGAACTGAGACGGCTTTTGGAGATTAGCTTGTGCTCGCGCACTTGCTGCCCACTGTCACCGCCATTGTAGCACGTGTGTAGCCCAGCGTGTAAGGGCCATGAGGACTTGACGTCATCCCCACCTTCCTCCGGCTTATCACCGGCAGTTTCCTTAGAGTGCCCAACCAAATGCTGGCAACTAAGGATGAGGGTTGCGCTCGTTGCGGGACTTAACCCAACATCTCACGACACGAGCTGACGACAGCCATGCAGCACCTGTCACTCATCCAGCCGAACTGAAGAAATCCATCTCTGGAAATCGCGATGAGGATGTCAAACGCTGGTAAGGTTCTGCGCGTTGCTTCGAATTAAACCACATGCTCCACCGCTTGTGCAGGCCCCCGTCAATTCCTTTGAGTTTTAATCTTGCGACCGTACTCCCCAGGCGGATAACTTAATGCGTTAGCTGCGCCACCCAAATTCCAAGAACCCGGACAGCTAGTTATCATCGTTTACGGTGTGGACTACCAGGGTATCTAATCCTGTTTGCTCCCCACACTTTCGCACCTCAGCGTCAATACTTGTCCAGTCAGTCGCCTTCGCCACTGGTGTTCTTCCGAATATCTACGAATTTCACCTCTACACTCGGAATTCCACTGACCTCTCCAAGATTCTAGTCACCTAGTTTCAAAGGCAGTTCCGGAGTTGAGCTCCGGGCTTTCACCTCTGACTTGAGTAACCGCCTACGCGCGCTTTACGCCCAGTAATTCCGAACAACGCTAGCTCCCTCCGTATTACCGCGGCTGCTGGCACGGAGTTAGCCGGAGCTTATTCTCCAGGTACTGTCATTATCATCCCTGGTAAAAGAGCTTTACAACCCTAAGGCCTTCATCACTCACGCGGCATTGCTGGATCAGGCTTTCGCCCATTGTCCAATATTCCCCACTGCTGCCTCCCGTAGGAGTCTGGGCCGTGTCTCAGTCCCAGTGTGGCTGATCATCCTCTCAGACCAGCTAAGGATCGTCGGCTTGGTAGGCCTTTACCCCACCAACTACCTAATCCTGCGCGGGCTCATCTCTTGGCGATAAATCTTTGGACCGAAGTCATCATCCGGTATTAGCAGTAATTTCTCACTGTTATTCCGAACCAAGAGGCAGATTCCCACGTGTTACGCACCCGTGCGCCACTAACCCCGAAGGGTTCGTTCGACTTGCATGTGTTAGGCATGCCGCCAGCGTTCGTTCTGAGCCAGGATCAAACTCTCAAGTTTGTGAAACAACATTCACGGCACAAAGCCTAAGCCTTGCCAGCCGCAAACATCGAAACCTTCGGGAGCCGATACCTGCACTTGTCAAACGTATGGAAACGAAGGACATATAAGGCATCGGCTTGTGTTAAACTGCACCATAGAGCCCGAAGCTCCCAAGGTGCAGGCGCCGTCGCCCACATGTCCCTTCATCTAAAAACCAACAATGTCAAAGATCCAACCACGCCC
>NZ_JALHAT010000049.1:0-7179 GCF_022818885.1 Novosphingobium mangrovi
AGCGCGGCGCTGGCCGCTTCGGCTTCGGCGCGGGCACTGGCAAGGGCCGTGTCGGGATCGTCCTCCTGGGCGAGGGCGGCGCGCTGCTGCTCCAGTTTTGCAGCTTCGGCGGCGAGCCGGTCGAGGCGGCCCTGCGCCTGCTCCAGTTCGGCGGCGGCGATGCGCCATTCGGCATCGACCCCGGCCTGCGCGGCGGTGGCCTGCGCAAGGTCGAGTTCGGCGCTGCGGGCGGCGCGCTCCACGCCTTCCAGTGCGTTGGCAAGGCGCGGGCGCAGGGCCTCGTCCTCGGCCAGCTTCGCGGCGCCTTGGGAAAGGTCCGTCTCCAGCTTCGCCAGCGCTTCGGCGGCTTCGCGCGTGACGCGGTCGGCGTGGTCGCGGTCCTCCTCCAGCCGGGCTTTCTGGCGGTTAAGGTCGGCGCGGCGCTCCTCGGCCGCGTCCAACTGGTTGGTGAGGGTGGCAAGACGGTGCGCCTGGGCCTGGACGTCGTCGCGCCGGTCGGTCTGCTCGTCGCGCGCAGTGACGAGGCCTTGCGCGGCGCTGCCTTGGGCCTTTTGCGCGTCGAACGCGGCGCGCTGGGCCGCCCCGACGCGGGTGTCGGCGGCCTCGGCCTCCCTCTTTGCGGCCTCGGCGGCGGCGGCGGCATCGCGCCAGCGCGCATAGAGGAGGCGCGCCTCGGCGTGGCGGATCTGCTCGGAGAGCTGTTTGTAGCGCTCGGCCGCTTTGGCCTGGCGGCGCAGCTCGGCAACCTGCTTGTCGAGACCGGCCATGATGTCCTCGAGCCGGGCGAGGTTGGTCTCGGTCGCGCGCAGCTTCTGCTCGGCGTCCTTGCGGCGCACGTGAAGGCCCGAAATCCCGGCGGCGTCCTCCAGCATGGCGCGGCGCTCGGCGGGCTTGGCGGCGACCACCGCGGCGATGCGGCCCTGACTGACGAGCGCGGGGCTGTGCGCGCCGGTGGCGGCGTCGGCGAAGATGAGCGCGACGTCCTTGGCGCGCACGTCGCGCCCGTTGACGCGGTAGGCCGAGCCCGCGCCGCGCTCGATCCGGCGCACGACTTCGAGTTCTTCGTTGTCCTGAGTACGGGCCTGGAGGACGACTTCGGCAAAGGCGCGCGCCGGGCGGCCCGAAGTGCCCGCAAAGATCACGTCTTCCATCCCGCCGCCGCGCATCGACTTGGGCGAGCTTTCGCCCATGACCCAGCGCAGCGCTTCGAGGAGATTGGACTTGCCGCAGCCGTTGGGGCCCACGACGCCTGTCAGGCCAGGCTCGATGTGCAGTTCGGAAGGTTCGACGAAGCTCTTGAAGCCGGTGAGCTTGAGACGCCGGAAATGCACGGCGGCCCTACGCCCGCTCAGGGCAGGGAAGGGCCGCCCGTATCATCAGCGCGCGCCAGCCTGCTGCAGCTTGGCTTCGAGCTCGTCCCACCGGATCGAGCCGACGTTGGCGCCGTTGATGAAGAAGGTGGGGGTGCCGGTGATGTTCTTTTCCTTGCCGGCCGTGTCGGTCTGGTCGGCGAAGGCCTGTGCGGTCTCGGTCTTCGCGAGACACTGCGCGCCCTGCTCCTTCGAGATCCCGCGCGAGGCGAAGAAATCGGTCATGCCCGAGGCTTCGGCAAGCGCCGCGAACTGCTTGTCGCGCGGCATCGCGCCAATCTGCTGGAGCTTTTCCTCGCCCGCGCTCTGGAGGTTCTCGAACATGTTGGGCTGCCAGGCCCAGAACTGCTCGGCCAGCGGAATGACCGCCTCGTCCGAGCCGCAGGTGGCGAGCATCGTGGCCGAGAAGTCATAGGGGTTGAGCATGAAGAAGCGGATCTCGTAGCTCACGCGGCCGCTCTTGATGTAATCATCGCGCAGATCCGCGAAGCTCTCCTCGGCGAACTCGGCGCAGTGCGAGCACGACAGCGCGCCGTATTCGACCAGCTTGATCGGCGCCTCGGGGTTGCCCATGCGGTAGCCGCCGTCCTCGGTCTTGGTGATGACGCTGGCCCATTCGGTGCCCTCGGGCGGCGCGATGGTGGCGAGCGCCTCGCTGGCGACCGGCGCTTCGCTTTCAGCGGCCTTGTCGCCGCAGGCCGCGAGGCCAAGAGCAAGCGGGGCCACGAAGAGGCCGAGGGCGATCTTGCGCAGGGCAGGGGAAGTCATGTGTCGCGAATCCTTGGTTGATGAAGCACTCTGGCAGAAACCGGGCGCAAGGTTGAGGGGCGCGCAGGCCCCCCTCGCCATCTATACACAGTTGGAGGCGGTAAGGGGCGGTGTCAGATCTGCCCGGCGGTGTTGGCGGCGAGCGCCTTGGTGATCGCGGCGGACATGTCCTTCCACTGCGTCGCCTGGAGCGGGCCGCCCATCGGGCTCTGGAGGACCTTCCCGTCCTTCGTGGCGTAGAGGACCTTGCCGTTGATGACGATTCCCGGCGTTCCGGTCAGCTTGAGCTGCGAGGCGGCCTGATACTGCGCCATGACCTTGTCGAGCTGGGCCTTGTCGGCGAGGCACTGGTCGGCCTGGCTGCGGGTCACGCCGAAGTGTTCGACCTTTTCGTAGAAATCGAGGTCGCTGGCGATCGCGCGCAGGCGCTGGGGCAGTTCGCCTTCGGCCCAGCGCTTGCGCTGCGCTTCGCTGGCCGATGCCGCCTTGGGCAGCCAGGTGTCCTGCGAAGCGAGGAAAGCGTTGTGGCGCACGAAGAAGGTCTTGGGATCGCCGCAGGAGGTGAGGAGGGCAATGGTGATGTCGACCGGGTTGCGCACCAGGTTCGAGACGGTGAGCGCCACCTTGCCCTGCGGGATCGCCGTGGTGCGCAGGACCGGATCGGATTCGCGGTGAAGCGCGGCGCAGTGCGAGCAGGTGTAGCTGATGTACTCGGTCACCTTCACCGGCGCGGCGGGGTTGCCCAGCGTGTAGCTTCCGTTGCCCGTCACCGTGACCTGCCCGTTGCGGTTGGTCTTGCCTTCGGCCGCGCTGGCGGGGGTCGGCGTGGCGAGGCTGCCCGTCGCCAGAGTAGCCGCGCCCAGCGCGAGGAGGGAGAGAGTCTTGGTGGCAGGTGTCATGTCTCGTCGTTCCGTTCGGCTTTGGCGCCCATGCTGCGGGCCAGCGATTCCAGCACCGCGCGCAGCTCCGGGTCGCCGATGTCGCGCAGCGATTCGCCCAGTTCGTAAGGTACGGGTTTGAGGGAAGGCGGCGCGGCGCGGCTCTGCGTGGCAGGCGGCGGCTTAACCTCGCCTTGCCGGATCTTGACCTTGGCGACCGCCTTGTAGCCGAAGAAGCGGTTCACCCGGTCCATGATCTCGGGGATCACGTGCTGGATCAGCGTGGCGTGGGCGGGCTTGACCACCAGTTGCAGGATGCCGTCGCACTTCTCGCCGGGAGGGAAGCGGATCGCTTCGGGCGTACACACGCGGGCGTGGCGCGCGCCCACAATCTCGGGCCAGCGGGTCACCACGCTCGACTGCACGAAGCCGAAGCGGCGAAAGGCGGTGCGCCCGACGTTGGGCATGAGGTCGCTGATCGCGCGGGCCTGTCCGCCGCGCGAGCGCTCGAAGGTCCTGGGCGCGGCCTTGCCCTTGGTCTTGCTCGGCTTCTTGTCCACGTTGCTGTCCAGAGTCTTGCTTTGCCTTTTGCGCGATTTGGGCCGTTCCCTTGCGCGCCCTCCAATGCCATAGGGGGCGCATGGACGCCAGCCGCGAAACCACCGCCGAGCGACTTCTCGACTGGTACGATGCACATGCGCGCACGCTGCCCTGGCGCGCGCCACCGGGAACCCCCGCGCCCGATCCCTACCGCGTCTGGCTATCCGAGGTCATGCTCCAGCAGACCACGGTGGCCGCAGTGAAGGAGTACTTCGCCAAATTCACCCGCCTGTGGCCGAGTGTGAGCGACCTTGCCACCGCGCCCGACGAGGAGGTCATGGCCGCCTGGGCGGGGCTGGGCTATTACGCGAGGGCCCGCAACCTGCTTGCCTGCGCGCGTGAAGTGGCCGCGCGCGGCGGCACCTTTCCCGAGACCGAAGCCGAGCTGCGCACGCTTCCCGGCCTTGGCCCCTATACCGCCGCTGCGGTCGCCGCGATTGCCTTTGGCGCGCGCGCGGTCGTGGTCGATGCCAATGTCGAGCGTGTCGTCTCGCGCCTCTTCGCGATCGAGACCCCGCTGCCCGCCAGCCGCCCCGAAATCCGCGAACGCACCGACGACATCACGCCCCAAGCCCGCGCGGGCGACTTTGCCCAGGCGATGATGGACCTGGGCTCGGGCATCTGCACGGTGCGCGAGCCCAAGTGCCTGCTCTGCCCGCTCTCGGAAATGTGCGCGGCACGCGCCTCGGGCGACCCGGCGCGCCTGCCGGTCAAGGCGCCCAAGAAGGCGAAGCCCACCCGCACGGGCCGCGCCTTCTGGATCGAGGCGCGGATCGCAGGCGAGGACCACGTCTGGCTGGTGCGCCGCGCGGGCAAGGGAATGCTGGGCGGCATGCGCGCGCTCCCCGACGATGGCTGGGCTGCGCGGCAGGACGGTCACGGCGAGGATCTGGCGCAAGGGCCCTGGGAGCCGGCGGGCCGGGTCTCGCATGTTTTCAGCCACTTCGCGCTGGACCTGCGCCTTGCCATCCACGCCGGAGCGAGCCCGCCTGAGGACTTGGGCGAAGGCGAGTGGTGGCCGCTTGAGAAGCTGGATGAGGCCGGGCTCCCCACGCTCTTTGCCAAGGCCGCGCGGCTGGCGCTGGCCCATACCGGAGAAGATGCGTGAGGCGCGAGGTCGAGGGTTTGCAGCATGCGCTCGACCGGCGCCGTCTTCTCATGCTGGGCGTCGCGGCGGGGCTGGGCGCGCCGCTGCTGCCCCGCCTCGCGCTTGCCGCGCAGGACCGCGACCTGTTGCCGCGCGTGCGCGCGGTCCTCGCGCGCTGGACCGGGCCGGGGCGCTTTCCCGGGATGATCGCGACGCTGGGGCTTCCGGGGCAGGCGCCGGAATACGTCCTCTCGGGCATGCAGAGCTTCACCGAAGATAGCGCGATGCGGCCCGACAGCCTCTTTCGCATCTATTCGATGACGAAGCCGGTCACCGGTATGGCCGCGATGCAGCTGATCGCCGATGGCCTGCTCGGCCTTGACCAGCCCCTGCACGAAATCCTCCCCGAATACGCGGACATGCAGGTGCAGGACCGCTACGATGGCTCGCTCGATGCGCTGCACGACGCGCCCCGCGCGATCACCATCCGCCATCTTCTCACCCACACCGCCGGGATCGGCTACACCATCGTCCAGAAAGGGCCGATCAAGGACCTGATGGAGGACAAGGGCCTGATCCCGGGGCAGGTCAGCCGTCTGAAGGTGCCGGGTATCTTCAATGGTGAGACGGTGGGCAGCCTCGACCTCTTCGCCTCGCGTCTCGCGCAGGTGCCGCTGGTGGCCGATCCGGGCACCAAGTGGATCTATTCGATGGGGCTGGACCTGATGGGCCGGGTGATCGAGGTGGTCTCGGGCCTTTCCTTCGACAGGTACCTGCGCGAGGTGATCTTCGCGCCCGCGGGCATGGAGAGCACCTCCTTCCAGGTCCCGCGCGAGGAGGCGGGGCGTCTTACCACCAATTACGGGGCGCTCGGGCAAGGGCTCGTGCCCATCGATACAGGCGCGGAGTCGATCTATCTCGATCCTCCGCCCTTTCCGTTCGGCGGGGCTGGGCTGGTCAGTACCCCGGCCGACTACGACCGTTTCCTGCGCCTGCTCGCCCAGTTCGGCGAACTGGACGGGCGGCGCATCCTCTCCGAACTCGCCGTGCGCACGGGCACCCGCAACCTCCTGCCTGAAGGCGTCGCGGGCCCGGTCACGCAAGGGCGGGCGTCCGGCTTCGGTGCGGGCGGACGCGTGGGGATGGGGCCGGAGAGCGGTATGTTCGGCTGGTCGGGCGCGGCGGGCACGGTGGCCATGGTCGATATGGCCAAGGGGCTGCGCTCGCAGATCTTCGTCCAGTTCATGCCGCCCGAGGCCAGCCGCCTGCTTCCCGAATTCCAGTCGGCGCTCAAAGCCGACGTGACCGCGCTTCTGGAGAGAACCTGACATGCCCGCCCGTCCCGCCACCATTCCCATCGCGCCGATTTCCTACGCGGGATCGCCGCTCGACCGAGCCGATCACATCCGCACCAACCCCGAGGCGCTGGCGCAGCTGCGTGGGCCCGGCGCGCGGGTGCTGCTGCTCGACGGGCTCGACCCACTGCTGAGCTCTGCGGACACGCTGCGCTGGGGCGATCTTGATGCCGTGTCGCCCGAGGCCGAACTGGTGTTCCTGGGCCTCGACGGCGAAGGCACCGAGCGCCGCGCCTGTTTTGCGCCCGTCCCCGTGGTCCAGCCGGGTGAGACCCCGCACGCAGGGCCCGCCAGCTGGAGCGCAATGGCGGTGCTTTCGCATGAGGAACTGGCGATCTACGGCGGCGCGCGCGCGCTTGTTGGCTGGCACGCCCGGCACCGCTTCTGCGCGCAGTGCGGCAGCGAAACCGTGCTCGACAAGGGCGGCTGGCAGCGCACCTGCACCTCGGCCACCTGCGGCGTGCCCCATTTCCCGCGCGTCGATCCGGTCACGATCATGTCGGTCGAGCATGAGGACCGGTTGCTGCTGGGCCGCCAGCCGCGCTTTCCCGAAGGACGCTACTCCGCCCTCGCCGGGTTCGTGGAACCGGGCGAGACGGTGGAAGAGGCGGTCGCGCGCGAGGTCTTCGAGGAAGCGGGCGTGCGCGTCCAGGATGTCACTTACATCGCCAGCCAGCCCTGGCCCTTTCCCTCCTCGCTGATGATCGCCTGCCACGCGGTGGCCAAGGACGATGCCATCACCATGGATGAGACCGAACTCGACGACGTGCGCTGGTTCACCCGCGGCGAAGTCGAGGAAGCCGTCGCGGCCAAGACCGAGCGCGGCGAGGCGGGCCTTGCCTTCGATGCGCCTTCGCAAAGCGCCGTGGCCTATGTCCTGCTCAAGTGGTGGCTGGATCGCGGGCCGGTGGAGGAAGGGAAGAAGTGATGATTCAAGGGGCCATCGCCCCTTGACCCCAGAATGGGCGACCTCACCTTTCTTGGCCCACGCAGCGGGTAAGAGGTGAGGTCGACGGTATGGGGAGCCCGAGGGCAATGGCCCTCGGAATCATCCTTCTGACTTCCTCATTTCGTCCTGAAACCGGGCTTCCCGGTGTTCGGCGACGTTTTCAGACCAGCCC
>NZ_JALHAT010000005.1:0-180790 GCF_022818885.1 Novosphingobium mangrovi
TGGCGCGCCGCGCTGGCTGAAAGAGGTGAGGTCACCCATTTCGGGGCCAAGGGGCGATGGCCCCTTGAATAAATCCTTCTACTAGACTTCTTCCACCGACTGCGGATGGTTCGGCACGAGGATCAGCGTGCGTCCTTCAACCCGCCAGCTGGCAAGGCGCGAGAGCAGGTTCATCCCGATCACGTTCTGCTCGCCCAGGCCTGGCGCGACGACCGCGTCGAGATCGCGCGCGACGATGTTGCCGAAGCGCAGTTCGTCTACGGTGACCAGTTCGGCGGGGACGGTGCCATTGGCCGTGCGCATCGCGATCCGGCGCGGGACAGGCGAGGGTTCGATCTGCGCGGCCTGGGCCGTCACCGGGGCAAGCGCGGTGAGCGTCGCGCCGGTGTCGACGAGGAAGTCACGCTCGACACCGTTGATGCTGGCGCGGATCCAGAAGTGCCCGTCAGGGGCCATGGCAACCCGTGTCTCGCGGCCCTCGACGCTTTGCCGCTCAATGCCGACCTGGGGCAGGGCGAAGTCGAAGCCCGTATTGAGGCGCGCGAACTGGGCGATGGTGAGGAGCAGGGCGGCGACGAGGCCGAGGTTGCCCACGCCTTTCACGAAGCCGCCGAGGAAGGGCAGGGGACCGCGCAGGAGGCCGCCGATCATCGTGACCAGCAGCGCCCCCAGCGCGAGCGCAAGGAGCGGCTGGCCCGCGAGGTAGGTCGCAAGCTCATCGAGCTGGTCGGGAATTTCAAGGTCCATGGTCCCTATACTACCCGCAGATAGCTTGCCGGTTCCTGACCGGGATGGGCCGTGCTCACGGTGTCAGGATGAGCCGCTCGCCTTCCACGCGCCAGCTTTTCATCTGCGAGAGCAGGTTCATGCCGATGACGGCGGTGTCGTTCTGCGTGTCGGGCAGGACGGCGAGAGGCAGGTCGGTCGCCTCGATGGTGCCGAGGCGCAGCGAGCGGGCAAGGCCCATGCGCGCGACAACGGTGCCGTTGGCGGTGTCGAGCAGGCGTCCTTCGCCGCTCTGGCTGGCGGCAAGACCGGTGCGCTGCGCGACACTTTGCGGAACGGTAGTGTAAGTGGCGCCGGTGTCGATCATGAAGTCGACTGGTTCGCCATTGAGTTGGGCCTTGACCCAGAAGTGTCCGTCCGCGCGCATGGCGATGACGGTCTCGTCGCCTTCAATTCGGGCCTCGCGGGTGTGATCGAGCCAGAGCGCGGCGTCCGAGGTCCGGTTGCTGCCTGCGAACTGCACGACCGTCAGCAAGCCGGCGACAAGCAATCCGAGATAGGCGACATTGCGCATTCCCGTGCCAAGGCCCGGACGTTGCGTGCTCACCATCTGCGCGGCCACGGCGAGCACGATGGCGGCCACCGTTAACGCGAGGAGCGGCTGGCCTTCCAGCGTGGCACCAAGATCGCCTCCGCTCACGCGGGGCCTTGCTGCGCGATCACGTCGTCAAGCAGCTGCTCGACGCGCGGGCCTTCCGGGAACCCTTCCGCGATCCAGCGCGCTTCGACGGCGCGCAGGACACGCGCGACCTCGGGCCCAGCACCGACACCGCGCGCGACGATCTGTCCGCCCTTGAGCGGGAAGGTGGGGATGCTCCAGCCCTTGAGAGGGGTCACATCGGCCCCCGCAATCAGCAGGCGGTCGAGCGCCTGGTCCATGCCCAGTCGGAAGGCGAGGGCCCGCGGTGCACCGGGAATATCCTCGCGCGCCGCGGCAAGCGCCAGGCGCTTCTTCTGTGCGCCGGAAAGCCGGAAGCGCGAGGCGATCTGTTCGCCAAGAGCCACATCGGCCGGGAGCAGAGCGGCAAGTCGGCGTACTGGATCAGGCGCGATCCCCTCGCGCTGCTCGCAGGCGATAAGGGCGGCGAGCGCTTCGGGGCGGGCCTCGGGCAGGATCACGTCGAGAACGCCCAGCGCCTTCATGCGCGCGATGGTCGGCGCGGGATCGGCGAGGCCGAGGAGGTTCATCGTCTCCATGCCTACCCGCTCGCGCGAGAGGCCCTTGAGTGTCGCGGCGAGTTCGCGGCAAGCGCTTTCGGCTTCTTCGTCGGCGGGCTGGCTGCCGAACCGGGCCTGGAAGCGGAAGTAGCGCAGGATACGCAGGTGATCCTCGCGGATGCGCTGGCGGGCATCGCCGATAAAGCGCACGGTGCGCGTGGCAAGGTCGGCCTGGCCCTCGAAATAGTCGAAGATCGTGCCGTCCACAGGATCGGCGTAGAGGGCGTTGATGGTGAAGTCGCGGCGCGCGGCGTCCTCGTGCCACTCCTGCGCGAAGGCGACCGTGGCGCGGCGCCCGTCGGTGGAGACGTCGTGGCGCAGCGTGGTGATCTCGACCGGGCCGCCGGGCAGGACCGCGGTGACGGTGCCGTGTTCGATGCCGGTGGGCACGCGCCGGATCCCGGCATCCTCAAGGCGCTGCATGACCTCTTCAGGACGCAGCGTGGTGGCCATGTCGATGTCCTTGACGGCGAGGCCTAGCAAGGTATCGCGCACCGCGCCGCCGACGTAGCGCGCACAGTCCTTGCCCAGTGCCGCGACCAGATCGGCGAGATCCGCGCGGCCCATCCATTCGGCGCGAAGCCGTTCAGTCATGCCAGTTCAGCCTATGCGTCAGGTTGGTGATGATGGCGCCGGTGACGCCCCAGATGCGGTGCCCCTCCCACATGATCTCGACATATTCGCGCTGTGCGCCTTCCCATTTCAGACTCCTGGCTTTCTGGTTGGCGGGATCGAGCACGAAGTCGACCGGGGCTTCGAACCACTTGGCAACCTCGGCGGGGTTGGGGCGGATCTCGATGTCGGGGGGCACGATGCCAAGGACCGGCGTGATCTCGTAGCCGCTGCCGGTGCGGTAGAGATCACCCGTGCCGACGACCCGCACGCACGCGGGATCAATGCCCAGTTCCTCGTTCGCTTCGCGCAAGGCGGCCTCGACAGGCGCTTCGCCCGGATCGATCCGGCCGCCGGGAAAGGCGACTTGCCCCGGATGTGCGCGCATCGAGGAAGGGCGGTGAAGGAGGAGCATGCCGGGGCGCTCGCGTTCGGTCAGCGCGATGAGGACGGCGGCGGGGATGAAGTTCTCGATCTGCGCGGTGCGCGGATCGGTGAAGCGGTGGGGCTGGGCATGGCCCTCGCGCGCCTCGAAGCGGCGCTTCACGGCCTCGAACAGGGCGCTCATGCCGGGCTCAGCGGGAAACGGGCGGTGCCGCTGGTGACCGAGAGGTCATCGCCGGCAAGCGCGATCTCGGCGAGCTGGGCGTAGGTGCTGCGGTTGAGCCGGGCACGGCAGCCGTGGCGCACGCCAAGGTAGATGGCGGGGGTGTCGGGATCGCCTTCGGCCGTGACCCGGTGCGCAGGGCCCGCGATCACGAGGTCATCGGTGTTGAGGCGAAAGACGAGATTGCCGTCCTCCTCCTTGAGGTCGACGGCGAGGAACGCGGCGTCCTCCACCGCGATCGACAGCTTCTGGGTGGGGGTGACCAGCCAGTGCTGGCCGTCCCCGTCGCACAGCAGGAGCGATGCAAAGGCGCGCACCATCGCGGGGCGCGTGATCAGGCCGTCCTCGTGGTACCACCGTCCGTCGGCGGCGATGCGCATGTGGCTGTCCCCGACATGCGAAGGCTCCCAGGTCTCGACAGGCGGCAGCCGCCGCGCTTCGAGGAGCGCGGCCACATCGGCGAGGGAAAGGCCGGCAAGGTCGGGTGGGGCTTCATAGGGCATGGCGTGTGCGATGCCAGATAGGCACGCACGCGCCAAGCGCCAAGCCTTTCCAGCTTCATTCCCGAGCCAGGCGCCGCGATATGCGGCCGGGACCTGGTCCGGTTCAGCGCGTCCAGGGGCCGAGCGTGCCCTTTGCGGGCAGCACGGCGGGGTTGTCGCAGCGCACCAGCAGGCGGCTCGCCTCGAACGGACCGGGCAGGTCCCAGCCTTGCGTCTGGGCGTTGCTGAAGCCCCAGAAGCGGCCGTAGTATTCGGGATCGCCGATGAGGACCTGCGGGAGCGGGGCGCGTTCGTCGATGCCCGACATGGCCGCTGACATCAACGCCTGGCCGTAGCCGCGGTTCTGTTCCTCGGGTAGGACGGCAACGGGGCCGACCATGATCATCGGGTGCGCGCGACCATCGTCGTCGGTCAGCGCGACCGGCCAGCACTGGATCGAGCCGACCATCATGTCCTTGTCGTCCATGACCGCGAAGCTGAGCGCAGGCAGCCATTCCATGCCTTCACGCACCTTGTAGGCGGTGCGCTGGCGTCGCTCGGGTTCGAACGCACGGTCGAGGAGATCCTCGACGAGGGCGGGGTCGACGTTGTCGAGCGGAATGACGGTGGCGGTTTCGGACGAGTTGGACATGGCGCGCGCCGATAGGGCGGGCTGCGCGCTTTGTCGATTCAATTCGCGCTTTGGCCCTTGGCAGGCGGCACCAGTTTGAGGAGGTGTCCGCTGTCCGGAGCCGGCCCGTCTTCCAGCAGCCAGATCTCGCCCGAGGGTGTCTCGCGCACCTCGCGGATGCGGTGATCGAGTTCATAGCGTGCCTCTTCAACACCTTGCGTGCCGTTGAGGGCGACAAGGACGAGGCCGGGGACGGAGAAGGAGGCAATGACGGCCTTGTCGTGGAAGCCGGGGTAGCGGTCTCCCTTGTAGAGGATGAAATCGCCCGGTGCGATCACCGGGTTCCAGCTGATGGCGGGCCCGGCAAGGTCGGGGCGGGTGGAGTGGCGCGGGATCGGGTCACCGTTGTAGTGATCGCCGTCCGAGACCAGCGGCCAGCCGTAGTTGAGCCCTGCCTCGACGCGGTTGATCTCGTCGCCGCCAGCCGGTCCGTGTTCAAGGTCCCACAGGTCCCCGTTCGCATCGAAGGCAAGGCCAAGGACGTTGCGGTGGCCATAGGACCAGATCTCGTCCGAGGGTGAGCCCTTGTCGGCGAAGGGATTGCCAGGCGCCGGGGAGCCATCGGGCAGCAGGCGCACGATGGTGCCCAGCGTGTTCGAGGTGTCCTGTGCGGGCTCGCCCTTCTGCCGCTCCCCCGAGCTTACGAAGAGGTAGCTTTCGTCGGGCGAGAAGGCGAGGCGGTGCGAATAGTGTCCGGCGCCTGTCACCTTGGGGGTCTGGCGCCAGATGACCTCAAGGCCTTCCAGAGCACAGCTGGCCGGCGCCGAACAAGTGAGGGTGCCAAGCCCCACGGCTGCACCGCGCGTGTCGCCGTCGCCGGGCTCGGCCCAGGAAAGATAGACCCGGCGTCCGTCGAGCGAGCCGTTCTCGGGCGGTGTCCAGTCGGCCTGCGGGGCGAGGAGGACATCGCCAAGCCCGCCCTGGCCCTGGTAGGCGACCTTTGGCGCGCCGCTGACGGTTCCTGTGCTGCCATCGGGGAGGTAGAGGCGGATCGTCCCGGCTTTCTCGGTGATGATCGCGGTGTTGGTGGCCGCATCGATGTCCATCGCCCAGGGCTCCTCGAAGCTGGCCAGCGTTTCCACCGTGAAGGGGGGAGGCGCGGCTTCGGGAGCCGGGCGCGTGTCGGAGGCCGAAGATCCGCAGCTTGCCAGCGCCAGCCCGAGCGCCGATAGGGACGGCAGAAACATGGATTTTCCGGAGATCATGACGCTTCCTTCTATCGGCCCCTACGGGGGCATCGCGCTGGTTCGCCCGCATGTCATGGGCATCGACGAGGCCGGTCGTGGGCCGCTGGCCGGTCCCGTTGTGGCGGGCGCTGTGCTGCTTGGCAAGAACGCCCCGGCCGGGCTCGACGATTCCAAGAAACTCTCGGCCAGCCGCCGGTTGCAGCTGGAAACAGAAATACACAAAACCTGTCTCTGGGCGGTTGGCGTGGTGGATGTCGAGACGATCGATCGCATCAACATTTTTGCCGCGACCATGCTGGCGATGACCCGCGCGGCCAGTTCGCTGTGCTCCAAGGCCGGGCTCGAGCCGGACGAGGTGCTTGTCGACGGTAACAAGACGCCGGAGGGACGCAGCGAGGGCTGGCGCTGGCCCAACGTGCGCGCGATCGTGGGCGGCGATGGCAGCGAGGCGGCGATCTCGGCGGCCTCGATCATCGCCAAGCAGCACCGCGACCGGATCATGCGTGTCCTGGCGCAGGCCTTTCCGATGTATGGCTGGGAGCGCAATGCCGGTTACGGCACGGCGGGGCACCTTGCCGCCCTGCGCGAGCACGGGCCGAGCCCGCATCACCGGCGCAGTTTTTCGCCCATCGCCCAGCTTGAGATGGCCTTCTGATCGCGCACCTCTGATCCCGGGCGCGACATCGGATTTCGGGCTGGCGTAAAAAAATTTCGCGAAGGCCGGTTGGTTGCTCGGCACAAGATGTTGAGTCGGTCGTGAATCGCGAGACTCCATATGCTGTGTCGGATTCGTTTTGTTCCGTTTTATGATACCTTGAATCATCAGGATTCCCGGCGAGTCGCAGCTTGACGGCGACTCGCCGATGAATCATTAGGGTCGTCTTTCCACAGTTAATTACGGTTTTAGACGGGGTCATAATGGGTCAGGTACTGGTCAAAGAACGGATTCGTGCGAAGGCACCGGCGCCGACCCCGAAGGAACTGCTGCCGCTTGGCCAGATCATCCCGGGCGACTGCATCGAGGCGATGCGCCAGATCCCCGACGCGAGCGTCGACATGGTCTTCGCCGACCCGCCGTACAACCTGCAGCTGGGCGGCGATCTTGATCGTCCCGACGGCAGCCGCGTCGATGCGGTCAACGACGAATGGGACAAGTTCTCCAGCTTTGCCGCCTACGACCAGTTTACCCGTGACTGGCTGACCGAGGCGCGCCGTGTTCTCAAGCCCGATGGTTCGCTGTGGGTGATCGGCTCGTACCACAACGTGTTCCGCCTCGGCGCGATCATGCAGGACATGGGCTTCTGGATCCTGAACGACATCGTGTGGCGCAAGGCGAACCCGATGCCCAACTTCAAGGGCACACGCTTCACCAACGCGCACGAGACGCTGATCTGGGCGAGCATGGGTGAAAAGGCGAAGTACACCTTCAACTACCGCGCGATGAAGACGCTGAACGATGAACTCCAGATGCGTTCGGACTGGCACCTGCCGATCTGCAACGGCGCGGAGCGTCTGAAGAAGGAAGGCCGCAAGGTCCACCCGACGCAGAAGCCCGAGGCGCTGCTCTACCGCGTGCTGCTCGCCACCACCAACAAGGGCGATGTCGTCCTCGATCCCTTCTTCGGCACCGGCACCACCGGCGCCGTCGCCAAGCGCCTTGGCCGCGAATGGATCGGCTGCGAGCGCGAGGGCGACTACCGCGAAGCGGCGATGGAGCGCATCGAGATGGCGCTCGAACTCGACGAGAGTTCGCTCAAGACCATGCAGTCCAAGCGTGCGGCGCCCAAGGTCGCCTTCGGCACGCTGGTGGAGACCGGCTGGATCGCGCCGGGCACCGAACTGACCGCCAAGAAGGGCAAGTTCACCGCGACCGTGCGCGCCGACGGCTCGCTCGCTTCGGGGCCTGTGACGGGCTCGATCCATGGCGTGGGTAAGGAACTGCAGGGCGCGCCCTCGTGCAACGGCTGGACCTTCTGGAGCATCCAGCACGAAGGCAAGCTCAAGCCGCTTGACGACATCCGCCAGCTCTACCTGCTTGCCACCGAACCGTGAGACGAGGGCCTTCCTCACCCTCTCTCGACACCGTCCGGTAAAAGGCTAAAGAGCCGCCATGCCCCGCAAGATCTATATCCGCCCGATCGCTCTGGTCGACAGTCCCCAGAGCGAAGCGGGCAACGCTGTCCGCCTTGGCGGTTCGCTGGCCTGGGCCAGCCGCTTCGCCCTTATCGAACGTAAAGGGCGCAAGGTTGTCGCGCGCTCGCTGGTCGATGCAGCGGCCATGCCCGATGCGATTGCGGCGCTCGATGCGCCCCTGAAGGCGCAGGCCGAGGCGCAGTGGGCGGCGCTTGCAAAGGTTCACGCACCGATCACCTGCGGCGAGCGCACGATCCGGCTCGACCAGCCGCAGGTCATGGGCATTCTCAACATGACGCCCGACAGCTTTTCCGATGGCGGGCGCTTCCTGGACCACCCCGATGTCGCCATCGACCACGCCGTGGGCATGCTGGAAGAGGGCGCCGCGATCATCGACGTGGGGGGCGAGTCCACACGCCCCGGTGCAGCCGCGGTCTGGGAAGGGGATGAGATCAAGCGCGTCGTGCCCATGGTCGAGCGGCTTGCCATGATGGGCGCCGCGATCAGCCTCGACACCCGCCGCGCGGCGGTGATGGAGGCCGCGCTGGCGGCTGGCGCGCACATCATCAATGACGTCTCGGCGCTGCGCTACGATCCCCGCAGCCTGGAACTGGCGGCCGCTTCGAACGCGCCGGTGGTGCTGATGCACGCGCCGGGCAAGGGCGATGACCTCCACTCGGACGGGCACTACGCCGATGTCGTTCTCGACGTCTTCGACTGGCTGGAAGTGGCCCGCGACGAGGCCGTGGCCGCCGGCATCGCGCGCGAGCGCATTCTGCTCGATCCGGGCATCGGCTTTGGCAAGACCTTGGCCGAGAACCTCGCGCTGATGAACGCCCTCGCGCTGTACCACGCACTCGGCCATCCGCTGCTGGTGGGGGCAAGCCGAAAGCGCATGATTGGCGCCCTCTCGAACGAGGCGGCGGCGCACGAGCGTCTGGGCGGTTCGATCACGCTGGCGCTCAAGGCCATCGAGGCGGGCGCGCATATCGTACGCGTCCACGACGTGGCCGAAACGGTGCAGGCCGTGCGGGTGTGGCGCGGCATGCGCGATGCGGCGCTCACCGACTTCTCGCAACTGGTGGATTGATCGGGCCGCCACAGGGCGCTCCGATCTTCCGAAATCTTGACCGTGGATGAACCGCAGATTTCTGTGGGATGAACCCGCAAGGCGCGGTGCGTGCAGCGGTGCACGCATCGCCGTTTTCGTCGCGCCAAGGGTTCATTTCGTCGCTTCGCCGGGAGGGATTTGCCCGGCCGGCCCGTTTCCCTCTCGAACGCAAGGCAATCATGCCCGGCGCTGATTTCGAAGAAGGGAGATACGTCCCATGATCAAGACCAAGACCTTTCGCACCGCCGTTCTCGCCGCTGCCGTGGCCATCCCCGCAGGCGCAGCTGTCGCCGCCATGCCGATGAGCGACATGCCCATGACCGCCGAGCAGCAGTGGGCCCAGACCGAGGAAGGACGCATCATGACCTCGCCCATCGCGGGTATCGAGAATTCCCAGTGGTTCGATTACCAGGGCAATGTCCTGGAGACGAAGAAGGAGCTTTCGAGCGACCTCAAGCGCGCGACTGACCTGGAAGACGCCCGCGACGCTTACGGGGAGTACGCCCACGAGCTGAAGGACAACCGGCTCGATTATGCCGAATACATGGCGGAAAAGGGCCACACGGTGCCCCGCGTCTACCTCGAGAACTGATCCGACCTCTTTCCCCTCAAGAGATTTGGACAAAAGCGTCGTTGGCCTTGGGCCAGCGGCGCTTTCGCGTTGAAGGGAAGGCTCGGCCGTGATGTCTTGAAAAGGTCATGGCGCTTTGGGAGAAGGCGCCATGCTGACCTCCTCGCGCCGCCGCTTCCTGTTCCTGTCCACGAGCGGCCTTGTCGCAGGTGGAGCCGCTCATGCGCAGAACTCCACGCCAGCCGCGCTGCTGGAGCCCTACTACCGCGACCTTGAAGACGAGATCACGCTCCCCCGCGCGCCCGAGGGGCCGCAGCTTGCCCCCGAGACCGAGATCACCCGCTTTGCGGTCGGCAGCTGCAACAATCAGGAAGGCGACCAGTCCTTCTGGCAGGGCATCGCCAGCCGCAACCCTCAGCTCTTTCTCTACATCGGCGACAACGTTTACGGCGATCCGGGCTGGGACGGAGGTGCGGACCTGGGCTCGCTGCGCCGTGCCTACGAACGCCTCAATGGCCACCCGGAATTCCAGGAATTTCGCAAGACTGTCCCAATGCACACGGTGTGGGACGATCACGACTACGGCTTCAACGATGGCGGTGCCGTGTTCCCGTTCAAGCGCTGGTCCGAGCACATCTACGAGACGTTCTGGAATTCGCCCGAGGACGTGCGTGGGCGCGAGGGCGTCTACCATGCGCGCACTTACGGGCCGCAAGGGCGCCGGGTGCAGATCATCCTTCTCGACACCCGTTTCCAGCGCTCGCCGCTCGTGCCGCCTGCGCCGGGCCAGACCCTGCCGGTAAACGGGCGCTACGTGCCCGATACCAGCGCGGACGCGCAGATGCTGGGGGAGGCGCAGTGGACCTGGCTGGCCGAAGAGCTGGCAAAGCCTGCGGACCTGCGCGTGGTCGTCTCCTCGATCCAGGTGCTCTCCGATGCGCACTTGTGGGAGGGCTGGGAGCTCATGCCGCGCGAGCGGGAACGTCTTTACGCCGCGTTGGCTGCGCGCAAGGGCGGTGGGCTCGTCCTCCTGTCGGGCGACCGGCACGTTGGCGGGATCTACCGCAAGGACGTGCCCGGGGCCGCGCAGGGCCTTTGGGAGATGACCGCTTCCTCGCTCAACCGGCCCAACGCCAGCAATGCCGAAGCGACCGCGCGTGAGCCCGATGCGGACCGGCAGGGGATGTGCGTGGGCGATGCGAATTTCGGCGAAGTCGTCGTGGATTGGACAGCGCGCAAAGTGACGCTGACGGTCTGCCGCACGGACGGGCAGCCGCTCGTCACGCGCAGCTTCGGGTTTGCGGCCTAGGCCGCGTTGTCGATGCCGAGATCGGCCAGCTTGCGGTAGAGGGTCGAGCGGCCAATGCCCAGGCGCCGGGCCACTTCGGTCATCCGGCCCCGGTAGAGCCCGATGGCAAGACGGATAACGTCGGCCTCGATGTCCTCCAGCCGGCGCAGGTTGCCGTCGGGAGTGTAGAGCATCACGCCCGCACTCTCCTGCAGCGGATTGCCCGCGACGTTGGAGGGGCCGGGGCCGAGGATGGCGAGGAGCTGCGGGAAGTCCTCGGAGGTAAGTGCATCACCGTCGCAGAAGACTGAGGCACGGAACAGCGCGGCCTGAAGCTGGCGGACGTTCTCGGGCCAGTCGTAGGCGGCCAGAAGCGAGAGCGCGCCATCAGTGATGCCCAGTTCGCGCAGGCCCGGCTGTTCGCCGATCCGCGCGAGGAAATAGCGGGTGAGGGCCGGGATGTCGCCCGAACGCTCGCGCAAGGGCGGCAGCGTGACCTTGGTGTGGCCCAGCGCTTCGGCAAGTTCGGGAAGGAAGTTCCCGGTCGCGGCAAGGTCGGCCAGGGGCAGGTTGCTTGAGGAAATCAGGCGCACGTCGATGCGGAACGAATGGCGCGCGCCGATGGGGCGCACGTCCCCCTTGCGGATCGATTCGAGCAGGCGTTCCTGCACCGACATCGGCAGGCAATCGACTTCGTCGAGGGCAAGGGTCGCGCCGTCGGCGTGCTGAAGCGCGCCGACCTGGCGTTCGAAGGCGCCGGGAAAGGCGCCTTTCTCGTGCCCAAACAGGACAGACTCGATGGAATTGGCGGGAATGCCGCTGATGTTGATGAGGCGCAGCGGCATCTTCGCGCGCGAGGAGGCTGCGTGCATGGCGCGCACCAGCATCTCCTTGCCGGTGCCGCTCTCCCCCTCGATCAGCACGGGATGGTGGCCGCGCGCCGCCTTGGCGGCGACGGCGAGCGCCTTGCGGAAATTGGGGGCAGCCCCGATCATCGATTCGAAGTCGGGACGCGAGGGCATCTTCTCGGTGAGCGGGGCGAGCTCGTCGCGCGCGGCCTCGCGCGTGGTCGCCGAGCGCAGCGCGTGCATCAGCCGCTCGGGCGCGACGGGTTTCACAAGGTAATCGCTGGCACCCGCGCGCATCGCCTCGACCGCGAGCAGCGGCGAGGTGCTGGCCGTGATCATGAGGATGGGCAGGGCCGGGCGGCGCGACTTGAGTTCGCTGATGAGCGCACAGGCATCATCGCCAGGCACCCATTGGTCGAGAATGATCGCCGAGAGCTGCATGCCCTGACGTGTGCCAAGCATGGCGATGGCGGTTTCCGCGTCCTGCGCGATGACCGTACGCCAACCTTCGCGCGCCGCCAGCGCCGAAATGAGACGGCTCTGGGCCGGCTCGTCGTCGATCAGCATCAGCAGGCGTTGCTCGTATTCGGCCATGGTGCGCGTCAGGGTCCTCACATGTACCGGTTTGATACAGCACCTTATGTGCGGGAGGTAAAGACGGGATTAAGCCTGTTCTTTGCGACACGTAGCGTTGCGTTCGCCTTTAGGCTAATAGACCGGGCGTGCGGTGGCTCCGATAACACCCGGGCGCCGTGCAACGCGATGATTTCGACTGCCCCCGCGATATTGCGCCTGGCGCCGGGCGGGGAAGGTTGAGGGAACAGGACCGGCGCCCTAGGCTGGCGGTGGTCCGAATGAACAGGGGAAGGACGCAAGACATGGCTTCGGGGCACGACATCAAGACTTCGCAGGCAACCTACAACGGGTTCATCAAGGCCGCGACCTGGGGGACGGGGTTCTGCATCCTGGTGACCGCGTTCGTGGTGGGGCTCATCGCCTCCTGACCTGACACCAGGTCCACACCATTCGATAGAACAGGGGCTCGAACATGGTTACGGGCAGGAAGATCGCCGTTCTACGCGAACGTGCGAGCGGGGAGGCGCGCGTCTCGGCAACGCCCGAGACGGTGAAGAAATTGATCGCGCTGGGCGCGGCGCTCCATGTCGAGAGCGGGGCGGGCCTGTCAGCCTCGATCCCGGACGAGGCGTACCGCGAGGCGGGCGCCGATGTGGGCGAAGCGGCGGCGGTCGTGGCCGGAGCGGACATCGTCCTGGGCGTACAGGGCCCCGATGTTGCGCTCCTGTTCGGCGTTGCGCCGGGCGCATGGGTGGTCGCCGGGCTCGATCCCTTCGGTCAGCGCGCCCGAGTAGACGCCTATGCGCAGGCAGGTCTCGAGGCGCTGGCGATGGAATTCATGCCACGCATCACCCGCGCGCAGTCGATGGATATCCTCTCCAGCCAGTCCAACCTTGCGGGCTACAAGGCGGTGATCCTGGCGGCCGACACCTATGGCCGGGCCTTTCCGATGATGATGACGGCGGCGGGCACGATCAGTGCGGCCAAGTGCTTCGTGATGGGCGTGGGCGTGGCGGGCCTTCAGGCGATTGCCACCGCGCGGCGGCTGGGCGCACAGGTCTCGGCGACCGACGTGCGCTCGGCGACGAAGGAGCAGATCCTCTCGCTCGGTGCCAAGCCGATCTTCGTGGAGAATGTCGCGGGGATCGAGGGCGAAGGCGCGGGCGGCTACGCCACCGAAATGAGCGAGGAGTACCAGAAGGCGCAAGGCGAACTGGTGTCGAGCCATATCGCCAAGCAGGACATCGTCATCACGACCGCGCTCATTCCGGGTCGCCCCGCGCCGCGCCTTATCACCGATGCGCAGATTGCCTCGATGAAGCCAGGGAGCGTGATCTTCGATCTGGCCGCGCCCCAGGGCGGCAACGTGGAAGGGACCGTTGCCGACGAGGTGGTGGAAAAACACGGGGTGAAGATCATCGGCCTGTCGAACACGCCGGCGCACCTGCCTGCGGACGCCTCGGCGCTGTTCGCGCGCAACCTGTTCAATTTCCTCTCCGCCTTCTGGGACACGGAGGCAGGTGGGCCCGTGCTCGATGCGGAGATCGGTGATGCCATTCGCCTGACGCAGGGTGGCAAGATCGTTCATGAGCGGCTGCTCGGCTGACAGGGAGGAGGAGAAGACCCATGGATTTCATCAGTATCCTCTCGATCTTCGTGCTGGCCTGCTTCGTGGGCTACTACGTCGTCTGGTCGGTGACGCCCGCGCTGCACACGCCGTTGATGGCGGTGACCAATGCGATTTCCTCGGTCATCATCGTGGGCGCGCTGGTGGCGAGCGCGGCGGCTGGGGTTCCGGGCGCGAAGTGGCTCGGCCTTGCCGCGGTCGTCCTTGCCAGCGTCAACATCTTCGGCGGCTTTGCCGTCACCGAACGTATGCTTGCGATGTACAAGAAGAAGGAGAAGAAGTGATGGGGCTTCCTCTCCTCTCGGCCGTGGCGCCCATGCCGGTTATCGAGACCGTTCAAGAGATCGAAATCGTCGAGGGGCACGCGGTGAACCCCTGGGTGGCGCTCGCCTATCTTGTTGCGGGCGTCTGCTTCATCCTTGCTCTACGCGGGCTTTCGCATCCCACCACCAGCCGTAAGGGCAATCGCTACGGCATGATCGGCATGGGCATTGCGGTCGTGACCACTCTGGTCACGCACGAGATCGCCAGCCTGCCCGAAATCGCCGGAGCCATTGCGCTTGGCGGGGTGATCGGCTTCGTCATCGCGCGGCGCATCGCCATGACCGCGATGCCCCAGCTCGTCGCCGCGTTCCACTCGCTCGTCGGGCTCGCTGCCGTGCTGGTGGGACTGGCGGCCTGGCTCAATCCCGGCGCCTTCGAGATCCTCGATGCGACGGGTCAGATCATGGTTGCCAGCCGTATCGAGATGGGCCTTGGCATTGCCATCGGCGCGATCACTTTCTCAGGCTCGATCATCGCCTTCCTGAAGCTCAACGGGAACATGTCGGGATCGCCGATCCTGCTGCCTGGACGGCATCTCCTCAACCTGGCCGTGCTCGTCGCGATCCTGGGCCTTGTAGGGGCTTACGCGATGAGCGGGGCAGGCGGTCCGGGCGAGGGGCTGCTGATCGTGTGGATCACGCTCTTGGCCTTCGTGATCGGCTTCCTGCTCATCATCCCGATCGGCGGGGCGGACATGCCGGTCGTCGTCTCGATGCTCAATTCCTATTCGGGCTGGGCGGCCGCGGCGATGGGCTTTACGCTCCACAACACCGCGATGATCATCACTGGCGCGCTGGTGGGCTCCTCGGGTGCGATCCTTTCCTACATCATGTGCAAGGCGATGAACCGCTCGTTCGTCTCGGTCATTGCAGGCGGCTTCGGGGCGGATGCCGCAGGTTCAGCAGGGAACGGCGGAACCGGGGAACAGCGCCCCTGGAAACGCGGTTCCGCTGAAGACGCGGCCTTCCTGATGAAGGAGGCGGAGAACGTCATCATCATCCCGGGCTACGGCATGGCGGTTGCACAGGCCCAGCACGCGCTGCGTGAGATGACCGATATGCTGAAGGAGCACGGCGTCTCGGTGAAATTCGCGATCCATCCCGTGGCCGGGCGCATGCCGGGGCACATGAACGTGCTCCTCGCCGAAGCCAACGTGCCCTACGACGACGTCTTCGAACTGGAGGACATCAATTCCGAGTTCGCGCAGGCCGACGTCGCCTTCATCATCGGCGCGAACGACGTCGTGAACCCGGCCGCGCGCACCGACAAGTCCTCGCCCATCTACGGCATGCCCGTGTTCGACGTGGAGAAGGCCAAGACGATCTTCTTCATCAAGCGCTCCATGGGCGGGCAGGGCTATGCGGGCGTCGACAACGATGTGTTCTACATGGACCAGACCATGATGCTTCTGGCCGACGCGAAGAAGATGGTCGAGGAAATCGTCAAGGCGCTCGATTAACCCCTTGGAAAAACGGGTGGCACCCCCGACCTTGCGGGAATGACCACACTAATCCGACTGGCCGTGCTGGCCGCTGCCCTGTTCGCCGCCTGGACCTTCGGTGTGCCGGCCTATGCCCAGTTGCGGATCGACGGCGCGCTGCGCGATGCCGGTGTGCGCGAAAAGGTCGCCTCGTGCATCGCAGGCCGCATGGCCGAGGACCTCTCGCCCCTGCAGCTCTGGTCGCTGCGCAGCCTGGAAGGCGAGAAGACGACGATGCGCGACTGGCTCGACGCGGTCGGCCGGATCGAGGATCCCCAGGTGCTGCGTGTCGCGGGCCAAAGCGCAGCCTTGTGTTCGAGTGGGCTCGCCCGCTAGGACGGCAGGACGGATCGCTCAACGCCGAATGCGGGAAAGAATTTCAGCCTGATGCTTGCACCTTACGCTTCCGATCCGGCCCGCTCGCGCGGCCGGGAATTCCCGATGGAAAACGGCCTCGCGCGGGGCGAGCGTAGTCCCTACCAGCGCGACCGCGACCGTATCATCCACTCGATCGCGTTCCGCCGCTTGCGCTACAAGACGCAGGTCTTCGTCGCGCCCGATGGGGACCACTACCGCGTGCGCCTGACTCACAGCCTGGAAGTCGCGCAGATCGCCCGCGTGATCGCGCGCATTCTGGGGCTTGATGAGGATCTGACCGAAGGTCTTGCGCTGGCGCATGACATTGGCCATCCGCCCTTCGGCCATGCGGGAGAGGAGGCGCTCGACGCCGCGCTCCACAAGGCGGGCGGCTTCGATCACAACGCCAACACGCTGCGCACGCTGATGCGGATCGACAGCCCCTATCCGCACCATGACGGGCTCAACCTGACGTGGGAGACGCTGGAGGGCCTGGCCAAGCACAACGGGCCTGTTGCCAACCCGAGCTGGGCGCTGCGCGAGCTTAACGCGGCCTACGACCTCGAACTGGGCACCCACGCTTCGCTCGAGGCGCAAGTGGCCGCGCTTTCGGATGATATCGCCTATGACAACCACGATATCGACGATGGCCTGCGCGCTGGGTTTCTGGACCTCGACGAACTGCTCGCACATCCCTTCATCGCGGCCAACTGGGGCGAAGTGGAGCGGCGCTACCCGGACATTTCACGCGAGCGCCAGCTGGCCGAACTGCTGCGCAGCCAGATTGGCACGATGGTCAACGACCTGATCGCGGAATCGCAAAAGCGTCTTGTCGGTGTCGAAAGCGTCGAGGAAGTCCGCGCCGCAGGGCGCCCGCTCATCGCCTTCTCCGCCGAGATGGAAGAGGGCGAGCGCGCCTTCAAACGCTTCATGTACGAGAAGCTCTATTACCATCCCGAACAGCTGGAGACGGCGAAGCGCGCCCGGGCGGTCCTGGCTGAGCTCTACGCCGCCTATTCGCAGGAACCCGTCCTCATGGACGAGAGCTGGATCGACACGCTCCCGCGCACCGAGCCCGAACGCAGCCGGCATATCGCGGATTACATCGCCGGCATGACCGACCGCTTCGCGATCACCTGCCACGAGAACATCTACGGCCGTACGCCTGCGGGCCTGCGCAATGTCTGACAAGGCCTGCGCGGCGGGCCCGGTCCGCCGCATCTGCCTGGTCGGGGCAAGCGGCCTTGTCGGACAGGCCGTGCTGGCCGAGGCGGTGGGACGCCAGGATCTTCGCATCATTGCCGTGGCGCGCGGGGAAGTGCCCATGCCCGACGGCGCGCGCATGGACGTCCTGACCGGATCGCTGGAAAGCTGGCCCGAACTCATCGCCGCCGCGCGCGCCGACGTGCTCGTATGCGCGCTGGGAACGACCTTCGCCAAGGCCGGCTCGCAGGAGGCGTTCCGTGCGGTCGACCGCGATCTGGTGGTCGATTGTGCGCAAGCGGCGCGTAGTGCCGGTATCGACCACATGATCGTCGTCTCCTCGGTCGGCGCGGAGCGGGGAAGCCGCAATTTCTACCTGTCGGTCAAGGGGGGAATGGAAGAGGCTTTGGGCAAGATGGCCTTTCGTCGCCTCGATATCCTGCGCCCCGGTTTGCTGCGCGGACATCGCGCGGAGCGGCGGCGGCTGGAGGGGGTCGGGCAGGTTCTTGCCCCGCTCGCCGATAGCCTCGTCCTGCACGGACGCTGGCGCCGCTTTCGCTCGATCCGCGCGCGCGATCTGGCGCGGGTGATCCTTGGTGTAGCGATGGAAAAGGCGCAGGGGCGCTTTGTTGCCGAGCACGATAATTTTCGCAGGGTATTACAAAAAATACCTGCTTAATTGTGCAATGCGGTGATGCCCGATTGACTTGGGCCCCCGGCTGAACCAATCGTGAGGCGATCGCTGGCAGCGCGGGAGAGACCTGCGTGATTCGCAATTGCTTATGGCCGTTGCGCATTACGAATAGGCGCCGAAGGAGCAACCGCCCCGGAAACTCTCAGGCAAAAGGACCGCGCCTGCTGATAGCGATACTCTGGAAAGTGTCGGGCCCGAAAGGGTCAGGCCGCCGACGGTGTAACCTCGACGATTGGTCCTTTTCGGGCCGCTTCGAAGGGGGAAAACTCTCAGGTTTCCGTGACAGAGGGGGCACCGAACTGGTGTGACCTGACTGTTGCGGAGCTATGCCTTGAGCGAAATTTCCGATTTTGAAAATGACCCCGACCTGGAGCCCATCGAGCCGGCCATCCTGCCGCTTGATGCCTGGCACCGGGACAAGGGCGCGCGGATGGTCGAATTTGCCGGCTACCCCATGCCCATCCAGTACGAGGGCATCCTCGCCGAGCACCTGTGGACGCGCGAGAGCGCGGGGCTGTTCGATGTCAGCCACATGGGCCAGCTGTACATCGCGCCGGCCGAAGGTGCCGAGATCGATGTCGAGGCCGCGCTGGAAGCCGCGCTCCCCATCGATCTGGCGACGTTGAAGACCGGCTCGGTCCGCTATTCGCTGCTGCTCGATGAAGAGGGGGGCATCCTCGATGACCTCATGGTGACGCGCTGGAACAGCGGGTTCTACCTCGTCGTCAATGGCGCGACCAAGTGGGACGACATCGGGACCCTGCGCGAGTACCTGCCCGACGAGGTGAACATCAATCACCTCGACGAGAGCGCGCTTCTGGCGCTGCAGGGCCCCAAGGCGGTCGACGCGCTGGCGCGCCACGCCAAGGGCGAGACCCCGCTCACCGAACTGAAGTTCATGAAGGGCGCGGCCTACACGCTTGGCGGCGTTGATGCCTGGATCAGCCGTTCGGGCTACACCGGCGAGGACGGCTTCGAGATCGCGATCCCGGGCGAAGAGGCGGCCAAGGTCGCGGACCTTCTCTGCGGTGAACCCGAGGTCAAGCCGATCGGCCTTGGCGCACGCGATTCGCTGCGTCTGGAAGCGGGCCTGCCGCTCTATGGCCACGACATGAGCCCCGAGCAGGGCGCGGTCGAGGCCGGGCTGATCTTCGGCGTCAACAAGCGCCGCCGCGCCGAAGGTGGCTTCCCCGGCGCCGCGCGTGTCCAGAAGGATCTGGCCGAGGGCACGCAGCGCCTGCGCATCGGCCTGGCGCTCGAAGGCCGCATGGCCGCCCGGGAAGGCGCCAAGGTCATGTCGGGCGACAGCGAAGTCGGTGTCGTTACTTCGGGCGGGTTCGCCCCGACCCTCCAGCACCCCATTGCCATGGCCTATGTCGACACCGCCCTCGCGGCGAACGGCACGGCCCTGCAGATCGAAATGCGTGGCAAGCGGCTCGACGCACGTGTCGTCGCGATGCCGTTTGTCCCCAACCGTTACGTCCGCTGAGGAGCTTGCACCCATGTCTGTTTACTATTCCGAAGATCACGAGTGGATCGAAGTCGAGGGCGACCTCGGCACCGTTGGCATCACCGATTACGCACAGGGCCAGCTGGGCGACATCACCTTTGTCGACCTGCCTGAAGAGGGCGCGACGGTCGCCAAGGGCGATTCCATTGCTGTCGTCGATTCCGTGAAGGCGGCAAGCGACGTCTACACCCCGGTTTCGGGTGAGATCGCCGAGACCAATGACGCGCTCGCCGACGAGCCCGAACTCGTCAACTCCGACCCGGAGGTCGGCGGCTGGCTGTTCCGCGTCAAGCTGGCCGACGCCAGCGAGCTCGAGGAGCTCATGGACGAGGCGGCCTACAAGAAGTTCGTCGCGGGTCTCTGATGCCGGTGGCCTCCCGCTCACACGAGGGGGAGGCCCTGGGACCGCAGCTTACGGACAGGGCTGCGGCCCCTTTCTGTGCGCCCCCGGCATGGCCCGGGCGTGCGCCTCCCTCTCATTCAGGAATGCAAGCCTGATGCGCTATCTCCCCCTTACGCCTGCCGACAGGTCCAGCATGCTGGAGACCGTCGGGGCCTCGTCGGTCGACGAGCTCTTTTGCGATGTGCCCGAAGCGGCGCGTCTTTCCGGCCCCATCGCGGGCCTGCCCATGCACGCCAGCGAAATGGCCGTGGAGCGCCACCTCGGCAAGCTCGCCGCGAAGAACCTCGATGCGGGCTCGGCCCCGTTCTTCCTGGGCGCGGGCGCCTATCGCCACCACGTGCCGGCCTCGGTCGATCACCTTATCCAGCGCGGCGAGTTCCTCACCGCCTACACCCCCTACCAGCCCGAAATCGCGCAAGGCACGCTGCAGGTTCTCTTCGAGTTCCAGACGCAGGTCGCGCGCATGTTCGGCACCGACATCGCCAACGCCTCGATGTACGACGGCTCGACCGCGTGCTGGGAAGCCATCCTGATGGCCGCGCGCGTGACCCGCAAGGGCAAGGCCGTGCTCTCGGGCGGCCTGCATCCGCACTACGGCGAAGTAGTGCGCACGATGGCCAAGTTCACCAAGGACGAGATCGTCAGCCTGACGCCGGAACTGTCCGCACAGACCGACGACGCGGCGGTGATCGCGGCCATTGATGAGACGACCTCCAGCGTGGTCGTCCAGTACCCGGACATCATGGGCCGCATTCCCGACCTTGAAGCCATCGCCGAAGCGGCCCACGCGGCCAAGGCGCTGCTGATCGTGGTCGTGACCGAGCCGGTCGCGCTGGGCCTGCTCGAAGCGCCGGGCCACCTTGGCGCGGACGTCGTGGTGGGCGAGGGTCAGTCGCTGGGCGTTGGCCTGCAGTTCGGCGGACCTTACCTGGGTCTCTTCGGTTGCCGCGAGAAGTTCGTACGCCAGATGCCCGGACGCCTGTGCGGCGAGACCGTCGATGCAGAGGGCAAGCGCGGTTTCGTGCTCACGCTCTCGACCCGCGAGCAGCACATCCGCCGCGAGAAGGCGACGAGCAACATCTGCACCAACTCGGGCCTGTGCGCGCTGGCTTTCAGCATTCACATGAGCCTTCTGGGCGGGGAAGGGCTGGAGCAGCTGGCCGCGATCAACCACGATCGCACGCAGGCTCTGGTCGAGCGCCTTACGCAGATCCCGGGCGTGTCGCTCCTGAGCGATGCCTACTTCAACGAGGTCACGCTGGTCCTGCCGCGCGATGCCCGCGAGGTTGTGCGCGAGCTGGCCGATAAGGGCATCCTGGGCGGTGTCTCGCTGGGCCGCCTGTTCCCCGAGCAGGCTGACCTCCACAAGGGTCTCCTCGTCACCGCGACCGAGACCGTCACCCTGGAAGATATCGAGGAATTCGCCGCCGGCCTTGCGGCGGTGCTGGAAGGAGAAGCGGCATGAGCGGTGTGAACACGGCAGGCTGGCGTCCCAGCATGAACGAAGTTGCCCCTGGCGACATGGCGCCCGCCACGCAGAGCGGCGACCGCGCGCTGATGCTGGAAGAAGCGCTGATCTTCGAACTGGGCTGCGAAGGCCAGACCGGCGTCGACATCGAGGCGCCGACCAAGGCCGTCTCGCCAGCGCTTTCGAAGTTCCGCCGCAAGGCCGCGCCCGCGCTGCCCGGCCTGTCCGAGCCCGAAGCGGTGCGCCACTACACGCGCCTCTCGCGCCAGAACTACGGCATCGACCTTGGCCCGTTCCCGCTCGGCTCGTGCACGATGAAGCACAACCCGCGCCTGAACGAGAAGATGGCGCGTCTGCCCGGCTTCGCCGATGTCCACCCGCTCCAGCCGCAGAAGACGGTCGAGGGCGCCCTCGAAGTGATCGAGCAGCTGGCCGACTGGCTGATGAAGTTGACCGGCATGGCGTCGGTCGCGATGAGCCCCAAGGCGGGCGCGCATGGCGAACTGTGCGGCCTCCTGTGCATCCGCGCCGCGCTCGATGCGCGTGGGGAGAGCCGTGAGATCGTTCTTGTTCCCGAAAGCGCGCACGGCACCAACCCGGCGACCGCTGCCTTCGCGGGCTTCAAGGTGCAGGCCATTCCGGCAACGCCCGAGGGCCGCGTCGATCTGGAAGCGCTCAAGGCCAAGCTGGGTCCGGACGTTGCGGGCGTGATGATCACCAACCCCAACACCTGCGGTCTGTTCGAACCGGACCTCAAGGAAATCGCGGACGCGGTCCACGCGGTGGGCGGCTACGTCTACTGTGACGGCGCGAATTTCAACGCCATCGTTGGGCGCGTGCGTCCGGGGGACCTGGGCGTCGATGCCATGCACATCAACCTGCACAAGACCTTCTCCACGCCCCACGGCGGCGGCGGTCCGGGCGCAGGTCCGGTGGTGCTGTCCGAAGCGCTCGCCCCTTATGCGCCGCTTCCCTTCGTGACGCGCGGCGAAGACGGCGAGGTTCACCTTGTCGAGGAAGAAAACCGCGGGGAAGGGCACGAACGTGCCTTTGGCCGCATGGTCGCCTTCCACGGCCAGATGGGCATGTTCACCCGCGCGCTGGCTTATATCCTCAGCCATGGTGCGGATGGCCTGAAGCAGGTGTCGGAAGATGCCGTGCTGAACGCCAATTACATCCTGCGCAGCCTTGAGGACGTACTCGAAGCACCCTTCGGCAAGAGCGGTCCGTGCATGCATGAGGCACTGTTCAGCGATGCGGGCCTGCCCGAGGGCATTTCCACGCTCGACATCGCCAAGGGCCTGATCGACGAGGGTTTCCACCCGATGACGGTCTACTTCCCGCTGGTGGTCAAGGGCGCGATGCTGATCGAGCCCACGGAGACGGAAAGCAAGCAGGGGCTCGACCGTTTCATTGCCTCGATGCGCAACCTTGCCCAGCGCGCGCAGGAGCAGGATGAGAGCCTGCACACCGCGCCCCACTTCGCGCCGCGCCGCCGTCTCGACGAGACCCGCGCCGCACGCAAGCCCGTGCTGGTCTGGAAGGGCGACGAAGCGGCCTGAGCGCTTCGCTTTGGCACACACGAATTCGGCCGCAGTCCTTTTCGGGATTGCGGCCGTTCTCGTATCTGGCGCTGGTGAAACGCCAAGGGCGCGTTCAGTTGATGGCGCGCTCGCCCGCCTGACCCACCGATTCCACGTCGCGGCCAAGGCCCTTGACGGTGTTGCAGGCGGCTAGGCCAGCCAGAAGGCCGAGGGCGGCGAGAAGGGTAAGCGATTTGCCGATCATTGCGGTCGATCTTTTCGTGGTGGATGGGACAACCTTCTTACGCGAAGCATTGCCGTCCTGCCAAGATAGACCTTCCCCGTTCGGCTTGGGGACGGCACCGGACCGCGCAGGCGTCCCTGCTGGAGGGAGGGGCGCCTGCACGGTCCGGAACTGCCGGGGTGGCTCAGTTGATGGCGTCGTCGCCTGCCTGGCCGACCGATTCAATGTCTTCGCCCGCGCCCTTGACGGTGTTGCACGCGCTCGCACCCAGGACGAGGCCGCTGGCAAGGAGGGCAAAGGTGAACTTCTTGATCATGGTGTCTTTTCCTTTTCGTGCCGCGAGGCCGCAAGCGGCCGGGTCGCAGGGAAAAACACGCAAACCATGATCAGGTTCCGGTGCGGGAGACAGGATCGTCCTCGGCGGCCTCTTCCAGAGCGCTGGCGTCGATCGCGGAGGCCGGGGAGACCCGGCGTGAAAGATAGTGCTCGCGCCACGTAATGATGAGGCCTGCCGCGATGATGAGCGGGGCCCCCAGCCAGGTCGTGTGCGGCGGCCAGCTGCCGAAGATGACAAGGCCGTAAGTCGTCGCCCAGATGAGCGAGACGTAGTCGATGACCACCACGGTCGCGACCGAGGCGTAGCGCAGCGAGGCGGCGATGAAGAACTGCCCGAGCGTGCCGGCAAGTCCCAGCGCGATCAGGATGAGGTAGACCTGCGGTTCGTGCCAGCGCCCGTAGAAGGGGAGGAACAGGCTGGCCCCCAGCATCCCGAAAAGCGCGAACCAGAACACCATCGAGATCGGCGTGTCGGTGCGCGCAAGGTCGCGGATCTGGAAGCTGACCGTGGCAACGATGATCCCGGCGCCAAGGCCTGCCGCGACACCCAGCACCGGCACGTTGGCGATCTCGCCAGGCCCTGCGATCACGAGGACTCCGGCAAACCCGGCGATCACCGCAGTCCAGCGCCAGCGTCCGACATGCTCGCGCAGGATCAGCGCGGTGATGAGGACGGCGAAGAGCGGGGCCGTGAAGCCCAGTGTCGTGGCTACGGGCAGGGGAAGCAGGGTGGAGGCGGCAATGTTGCAGAACAGGCCCGCCGTCCCGACCGCCGCGCGGCCCGCGTGGGCCAGCGGACGGCGCGTGCCCAGCTTGCCGAACTGCCCCGTGAAATAGAGCGCCCCTGCAATGAGCGGCACGCTGATCGCCTGGCGCCAGAACATCAGCTCGGGCATCGAGACCCCATAGGTCCCGGCAAGCTTGATCAGCATGAACATCGTTGCCAGCGCCAGCGTGGCGCCCAGACGCAGCGAAATCGCCAGCAAAGGGTTGTGCGGGCGCTCGGCAGGAGCGGGGGGCGTCTTGGCGCTGGTTGCGGGCATGTCTGGGGAAGAGGTCACGAAGCCGCTTTAACTCCTGCGCGCTTCGGGGCAAGGGCAGGGGTATGGAACCGACCGATCAGATCATGGTGACGTGCGGTGCGGTGCTTGCCGTGCTGGCGCTGGTGGCAACACTGGCCGAGCGGCGACGCCTGCGGCGAACCGATCTCGACCGCGTGGGTTTCATGCCATGGAACGCGATCTTCCTTTTTGCGTTTCTGGGAGCTGTGCTGCTGATCGGTGTCGGTGGTCGCCACTGGCTGGGTGTCTAGCCAGAACGCGACGCGACACGGATTGCAGACAGGGAGCAAGCCCGTTCACAGGGGCGCTATCGGGTGACACGATCAAGATGACTTTTGCACGCAACCGGGCCGGTTGGCTCCGGACAGGCGCCGTCCTGCCGCTGGGCGCTCTAGCCCTCGCTCTTTCGCATGGCTCGGCCTGGGCTCAGGATCAGGCACCGGATGCGCCGCGCCTGCTCGTCGCGCAGATGGCGCCCACGCAGGACGAGGCCACCATCGAAATCGAGGTCGTAGCGCTCCCTGATCGAGCCGCATCCGCAGCCGTACCCGATCATCTGGAGGCGATCCTGACGGTGGGTATGCAGCGGGTTCCCGCAACGATCACGTGCGCTCCTGTGGCAAGCGGTGAAGCGGTCCCGGCCAGTCTCGCCACGCGCCAGTGCCAGCTGCGCCTGCCCAACGCGGTGACAGCGAGCGAGCAGGCAAGCGAAAGCGCTTCGATCTCGCTCAGCCTGGACGAGGGCGCGGCCTCGCCCCACTATCTCGTGCCCAGCCGCGCCGAGCGTCTCGCCGTGGCTGCCCCCGCAGTGGACCCGGCTGGCGAGGACACGGCCATCGCAGCGGCGCCCGAGGCGAAGCAGGCCGAGACCGGGATCGTGCTCGCGCCCAGCGAAGTCCCCTCGGCGAAGGGCGAGCGGGGCAATGCCTTCCTCGACAACCTCTCCGCCTACGGTCCGATCTATGCGGCCTATGGCCCCGGCACCAACAGCGAGGGCCGCATCCAGATCAGCTTCAAGTACCAGCTGTTCGGGGACCCGGGCGACGTTGGACTGGGCGCGCCCTTCGCCAACGGACTGCACTTTGCCTACACCCAGCGCATGTTCTGGGACCTGGGCGCGGATTCCTCGCCTTTCCGCAATATCGATTTCATGCCCGAGATCTTCTACCTGCAGCCCGCCGTCAAAGTGGGCGATGGGCTGTCGCTGGGCGGGCAGGTGGGCCTTCGCCACGAATCCAATGGCCGCGACGGCGATGCCTCGCGCAGCGCGAACACGGTCTACATCCAGCCGGTGGCCTCCGTGGAAGCGGGCGACTACACGGTGTCGTTCGGACCGCGCCTGTTCTTCTACGTGGGCGATCTTTCGGACAACCCGGATATCCGCCACTACCGGGGTTCGACCGGCCTCTTTGCCGAGATCGGCAAGCCTGATGGCCTGCGTCTCACCACGACCAGCCGCCTCAACTTTTCTTCGGGTAAGGGCGCGGTCGAAGGGGAGCTGTCCTATCCCATGGACAACATCATCGACACCGGGCTCAACCTCTACCTCTTCGGACAGGCCTTTGCGGGCTACGGCGAGAACCTGCTCGACTACAACCGCAAGGTCACACGTCTGCGCTTCGGTGTCTCCATCGTGCGCTGATACGGCGCGGATACGACAGGGCCCCGCCGGCACGAGGCTGGCGGGGCCCTGACGATTGCCTCGTGGGCGCGGGTCTAGAGGCAGGCCTCCAGATAGGCCTGGTCGAAGCCGAACTGGCGCGCCTTTTCCAGCGTGTAGGGGCGCAGGCCCGAGGCGCGGAACTCGCCGACGATCTTGCCGTCGTCGGTCTCGTCCAGATACTCGAACTTGAAGAGTTCCTGGGTGACGATGACGTCGCCTTCCATGCCGATCACCTCGGTGATGTTGGTGGTGCGGCGCGAACCGTCGCGCAGGCGCTTGACCTGGACGATGATGTCGACGGATTCGGCGATCTGGCGGCTGATCGCTTCCTTGGGAATCTTGATGTCGCCCATCAGGATCATGTTTTCCATACGCCCCAGACACTCGCGCGGCGAGTTGGCGTGGAGGGTACACATCGAGCCATCGTGACCGGTGTTCATGGCGGCGAGAAGGTCGAAACATTCCGCGCCGCGAATTTCGCCCAGAATGATGCGGTCCGGGCGCATACGCAGGGCGTTCTTGACGAGGTCGCCGATGGTGATGGCGCCTTGGCCCTCCAGGTTCGGCGGGCGGGTTTCGAGCGGCAGCCAGTGCGGCTGCTGAAGACGAAGTTCGGCGGCGTCCTCGATGGTCAGCACGCGCTCGCCCGGATCGATCATCTTGGACAGGGCGTTGAGCATGGTTGTCTTGCCCGAACCGGTACCGCCCGAGATGACCACGTTCATGCGGCACGCGCCTGCGATCTTGAGCGCGGTCGCCATCTTGTCCGACATCGAGCCGAAGTCGCGCAGCATGTCGATCGTGATCGGCTTCTCGGAGAACTTACGAATCGAGATCGCGGTGCCGCGCAGGCTGAGCGGCGGGACGATCACGTTGACACGGCTGCCGTCCTTGAGGCGGGCGTCGGCCAGCGGCGTGGTCTGGTCAACACGGCGGCCGACCTGGTTCACGATGCGCTGGGCGATCTGGAAGAGGTGCTGTTCGTCGCGGAACTTGGTCCCGGCCAGCTGCAGTTTGCCCTTCTTTTCGATGTAGGTCTGGTTGGGGCCGTTGACCATGATATCCGAGACATCGGGGTCGTTGAGAAGCTCCTCCAGCGGTCCGAAGCCGAGCAGCTCGTCGATCAGCACCTTCTCGAGCGCGAACTGCTCGCGCCGGTTGAAGGTGATCTTCAGTTCGGCGAGCACCTCGACGATGATCGGCCGGAATTCCTCGGAGAGTTCGTCCTTGGTGAGCGTCGCGGCCGCCTCGGGATCGACACGTTCGAGAAGGCGGGGAAGGACCTGCTCCTTGATCTTGTGGATCGAGGCCTCGAAGCTGTCCTGCTCCTGGTTCTCGTGCACGGCGTTGGCGCGATCCGCAAGCCGCGACATTGCATCTTCGCGCGAATTGGGATTGCCCGGAGCCTTCTCGGCTGCAGGGGCGGACGGGGCATCGTTGCCCGGCACGGGTGCGGAACCGGGAGCCGGGGCCTGCTGATCCTTGGCGCCTGCTCCGCCCTTCAGGGGTTTGGCCACCCCGAAAGCTGGACGCGTACCCTGTCCGATCCCACTGCGCCGCCCGAATGCCGTCATCGTATCGTCAACCCTAGTATCCATGGCCCGGTCTGGCGCCGGGCGAATTTCCATGTTTCAGGTGGGAGATTAAGGTTGAAACTTTGATAACTCCCTAATGCGTCGAGGGAAGAGAGGGGCTGGCAAGGCGCGCGCCGATCCCTAGATTGGGGGCATGGACGACGCGGAGAAGACCTGCTGGCTGTGCCTGCGCGAACTGGGACGAAAGGTGGAATGGCACCACCCGGTTCCCAAGAGCCGGGGAGGGCGTGCGACACGGCCCGTCCATCCGATCTGCCACCGCACGTTGCACGTGACGTTCAGCAACGCCGAGCTCGCGCGGATCGGTGAGGACGTCGAGGCGCTGCGCGGCCAGGCCGAGATTGCACGCTTCCTGGCCTGGATCGGGAACAAGCCTTCCGATTTTCACGCGCCGACGCGGCGGAAGAAGTGAGGTGGGGTGGGCTACACCAAATCAAAAAAGACAGTTCCGAGGGCCATCGCCCTCGGGCTCCCCAAACTGTCTGGGGCAGGTTTCTCACGCAGCCTTGGTTGGTAAGCGGGAGGTCGCCCATATCGGGGGCAAGGGGCTATGGCTCCTTGGAAACTTCCGGCTTCTGCACTGGATACGAAAAGGGCGCCGCCGGAGGTCCGGGGCGCCCTTTTCGTGTAAGATGGCGAGGTGATCGCGAAGGATCAGTTCTCGACGTGTTCGGCCAGGACGGTCAGGCCCTTGTCGCCGACTTCGGCAAAGCCGCCCGAGATCACGATCTCTTCGGGAATGCCGTTCTCGGTCTTGTAGACCTTGATCGCGCCATCGGCGACGGTCGACATGAAGGGGGCGTGACCGGCAAGAACACCGAACTCACCTTCGGTGCCGGGGACGACGACCATGTGGACGTCCTCCGAGCGAACGAGCTTCGCCGGCGTCACGAGTTCGAAATGCAGTGCCATGTTGCGTTTCCTTGCGCTTGGAAGAGGGCCCGAGGGGCGGGAATGGCCCTGTCGGGCATGCCTTCAGGAAGAGGCCGGGCCCGGCACCTGAACCTTGCGGAACGGTGCCGGGCTCCGAACGAATTCCTTAGGCGTCTTCTGCCAGCTTCTTCGCCTTGGCAACCGCTTCCTCGATGCCGCCGACCATGTAGAAGGCCGCTTCGGGGAGGTGGTCGTATTCGCCTTCGACGACGGCCTTGAACGACTTCACGGTGTCTTCGAGCTGGACGAACTTGCCCGAGATGCCGGTGAAGACCTCGGCGACGTGGAACGGCTGCGAGAGGAAGCGCTGGATCTTACGGGCGCGGGCGACCGTCAGCTTGTCCTCTTCCGAGAGCTCGTCCATGCCGAGAATGGCGATGATGTCCTGCAGCGACTTGTACTTCTGCAGGATTTCCTGGACGGCGCGGGCGGTCTCGTAGTGCTCGTTGCCGACAACGCGCGGTTCGAGAACGCGGCTGGTCGAGTCGAGCGGGTCAACGGCCGGGTAGATGCCCAGCTCCGAGATCGCACGGTTCAGCGTGGTCGTCGCGTCAAGGTGGGCGAACGAGGTAGCCGGAGCCGGGTCGGTAAGGTCGTCCGCGGGGACGTAGATGGCCTGGACCGAGGTGATCGAGCCCTTGGTCGTCGAGGTGATGCGCTCCTGCAGCTGGCCCATGTCGGTCGACAGGGTCGGCTGGTAGCCCACGGCCGAAGGAATACGGCCAAGCAGAGCCGACACTTCGGCGCCGGCCTGGGTGAAGCGGAAGATGTTGTCGACGAAGAAGAGAACGTCCTGGCCTTCCTGGTCACGGAAGTACTCGGCCATGGTCAGGCCCGAGAGCGCGACGCGGGCACGGGCGCCCGGGGGCTCGTTCATCTGACCGAAGACGAGGGCGACCTTCGAACCGTCGGAGATCGCGTTGCCTTCGGCGTCCTTGGCGATAACGCCGGCGTCGAGGAACTCGTGGTAGAGGTCGTTACCTTCACGGGTACGCTCACCCACACCGGCGAACACGGACACGCCGCCGTGGCCCTTCGCGATGTTGTTGATGAGCTCCTGGATGAGCACGGTCTTGCCCACGCCTGCGCCGCCGAACAGGCCGATCTTGCCGCCCTTGGCGTAGGGAGCGAGAAGGTCGATGACCTTGATGCCCGTCACGAGGATGGCCGCTTCGGTCGACTGCTCGATGAACGGGGGCGCTTCGGCGTGGATCGCCGAGTGCATGTCCGAACCGATCGGGCCGCGTTCGTCGATGGGATCGCCCACGACGTTCATGATGCGGCCGAGCGTCTTGGGGCCGACCGGCACCGAGATCTGCTTGCCGGTCGAGGTCACGTCCTGACCGCGGGTGAGGCCGTCGGTGCCGTCCATGGCGATGGTGCGCACGGTGTTCTCACCGAGGTGCTGCGCGACTTCGAGAACCAGCTTCTGGCCGTTGTTCTCGGTCTCGAGCGCGGTGAGGATGGGGGGCAGCTCGCCTTCGAAGATGACGTCGACGACGGCGCCGATGACCTGGCTGATCTTGCCAGCGGTAGTCTGGTTAAGCACGGGTGCAGTGGCCATTTGAGGTTTCCTTGCCTGCGATGTCTTAGAGCGCTTCCGCGCCCGCGATAATTTCAACGAGTTCGGTGGTGATCGCGGCCTGGCGGCTGCGGTTGTACTGGATGGTCAGCTTCTGGATCAGGTCGCCCGCGTTGCGCGTGGCGTTGTCCATGGCCGTCATCGACGCACCCTGTTCGGATGCGGCGTTCTCCAGCAGGGCACCGAAGAGCTGGGTCTTGAGGTAACGCGGCAGCAGCGCGGCGAGGATTTCTTCCTCTTCCGGCTCATACTCGGTCACCGCGTCCTGACCGGCCGTCGCAGCGGCAGCCTCAGGCGTGGGAACGGGGATGATCTGCTGACCGGTCGGCTCCTGAACCAGCGCCGAGCGGAACTTCGCGAAGAACAGATGCGCGACGTCGAACTTGCCCTTTTCGTAGAGGGCAACCAGTTCGTCCGCGATCTGTTCGGCTTCGTTGAAGCCGGGATTGCGCACGTCGGTCGTGTCGAACATGTGCTCGATCTGCTTGGGGAATTCGCGCTTGATCACCGCGCGGCCCTTGCGGCCCACGAGGTAGAACAGCACGGTCTTGCCTTCGGCTTCGAGCTTGCGGGCCTTCTGGACCGCCGCCTTCACGATGTTCGAGTTGAACGCGCCGCACAGACCCTTGTCCGAGTTGGCGACGACAAGGAGATGAACCTGGTCGCTGCCGGTCCCAGCCAGGAGCTTGGGGCTGTTCTCGCTGATCGTGACCTTGCTCGCGAGCGAGCCCATCACCTCGGCGAGGCGAGCGGCATAGGGGCGCGCCTGTTCGGCGGCTTCCTGTGCCTTGCGCAGCTTGGCCGCGGCGACCATCTGCTTGGCCTTCGTGATCTTCTGGGTCGACTTGACCGAGTTGATCCGGCCCTTGAGTTCCTTGAGCGATGCCACTCAATTTTCTCCATTCGTCATCCCGGACAAAGCCGGGATCGTGTGCGGCAGGACTTGCGTCGTGCCGGGTGCGGCCCCGGCTTTCACCGGGGCGACGCAGGGCTTACGCGAAGGTCTTGGCGAACTTGTCGAGCGCGGCGACGGTCTTGTCCTTCACCTCGCCCTCGAACTTCTTGCTCTCGCGAATCTCGGCCAGAACCTCGGCGTGCTCCGAACGCATGAAGCTGAGCATCTCGGCTTCGTAGCGGACCACGTCCGACACCGCGACGGTGTCGAGGTAGCCGTTGGTGCCCGCGAAGATCGACACGGTCTGCTCTTCGAACGGGAGCGGCGAGAACTGGGGCTGCTTGAGCAGCTCGGTCAGGCGCGCACCGCGGTTGAGGAGCTTCTGGGTCGAGGCGTCGAGGTCCGAACCGAACTGCGCGAAGGCCGCCATTTCGCGGTACTGCGCGAGCTCGAGCTTGATCGAGCCGGCAACCTTCTTCATCGCCTTGGTCTGGGCCGAACCGCCGACGCGGCTGACCGACAGACCGACGTTGATGGCCGGACGCACGCCCTGATAGAACAGACCGGTTTCAAGGAAGATCTGGCCGTCGGTGATCGAGATCACGTTGGTCGGAATGTAGGCCGAGACGTCGCCTGCCTGGGTCTCGATGATCGGCAGCGCGGTCAGCGAGCCGGCACCCATCTCGTCGCTCATCTTCGCAGCGCGCTCAAGGAGACGGCTGTGGAGGTAGAACACGTCGCCGGGGTACGCTTCGCGGCCCGGGGGACGGCGAAGGAGCAGCGACATCTGACGGTAGGCAACGGCCTGCTTGGAAAGGTCGTCGTACACGATCACGGCGTGCATGCCGTTGTCGCGGAAGAACTCACCCATCGCGGCGCCGGTGTAGGGCGCGAGGTACTGCAGCGGGGCGGGCTCCGAAGCGGTCGCGGCGATGACGATGGAGTATTCCATCGCGCCGTTCTCTTCGAGCTGACGCACGATCTGCGCAACGGTCGAGCGCTTCTGGCCGACGGCGACGTAGATGCAGTAGAGCTTCTTGCCTTCGTCGTCGCTCTGGTTCGGACCCTTCTGGTTGATGAAGGTGTCGATGGCGACGGCGGTCTTGCCGGTCTGACGGTCACCGATGATCAGCTCGCGCTGGCCACGGCCGACGGGAACGAGGGCGTCGATGGCCTTGAGGCCGGTCTGCACGGGCTCGTGCACCGACTTGCGCGGGATGATGCCCGGAGCCTTCGATTCCACGCGGCGGCGCTCGGTGTACTCGATCGGGCCCTTGCCATCGATCGGGTTGCCCAGCGCGTCGACGACGCGGCCCAGAAGGCCCTTGCCGGTCGGCACGTCGACGATGGTGCCGGTGCGCTTGACGGTGTCGCCTTCCTTGATCTCGGCGTCCGAGCCGAAGATCACGACGCCGACGTTGTCGGCTTCGAGGTTGAGCGCCATGCCCTGGATGCCGTTGGCGAATTCGACCATTTCACCAGCCTGGCACTGGTCGAGGCCATGAATGCGGGCAATACCGTCACCGACGGAGAGCACCTTGCCCACTTCCGAAACCTGAGCTTCGGTGCCGAAGTTGGCAATCTGGTCCTTGATGACCTTCGAGATTTCTGCTGCGCGGATATCCATTCTAATGCCTTTCTTCAGCCCTTCATGGCCTGGGCGAGCGAATTGAGACGGGTGCGGATCGAGCTGTCAATACGCTTCGAACCGATCGTGACGACAAGGCCGCCAAGAAGGTCCGGATCGACGCTCGTCTTGATTTTTACGTTGCGGCCTTCGCGCGCTTCCAGCTTCTGGCGAAGCTGCTCGACCTGCAGGTCGTCGAGCGCATGGGCCGAAGTGACTTCGGCCGTTGCCTCGCCGCGCTGCGCAGCGGCAATCGCGCTGAAGGCCCGGATGATTTCGGGCAGGGCCGAGAGGCGACGGTTGTCCGCCAGCACGCCCAGGAAGTTTTTGCTCACCGGGGACAGGCCCAGGATGTCGGCCACGGCGTCCATCGCCTTGGCGGCATCCTTGCGGCTGACTTCGGGATTCCGAATCAGGCCGGCGAGGTCCTCGTTCTCGGCAATCGCCTGAGCGGTCTTGTCGAGGTCGCTTTCGACTGTCGTTACGGTGCCGTTTTCGCTGGCAAGTTCGAACAGCGCCGAAGCGTACCGTCCTTGCAAGCTGGCCTTGATTCCGCCGGAGTTCTCCACGCGTGTCCTATCCTTACATCGGGTGGGCTGAGGCACTGAACGGGGAACCTGTTGTGCACGTCCCCCCGGCCTGCAGACGGGGCGCGCATAGCGACGATAATGCGACTATGCAAGGCACCCCGGCACACGAGCCCACGTTGATGTGGGAACTTAGCCGCAGTTACTGCAAAAGGGTAGCGTTCACAGTAGTCGGTGCAGTCTTGTGCGTGGGCGATATCCAATTTCCGCTGCGATGCCGTTCAGCGCTCTGGAAATTCTAGGGAATTACACGGTGGTGCGTGCCAATTCGTTGGCAGGCTTTTTGAATTTCGTTGCCGGTTTGGTGGGGGCGGCGTGCCGCAAGTTGCAAATTGCGGCGCGCGGCGCGCAACTTCGCATATGGCAACATTATCCTTTCGTCTGGGGTGCGGGCTAGGTTCCTTGGGGAATCGACTGAATGCCAGATGAACATGGCGTCCTGGACCGCTTGGGACGGTGCGGTGCGTTCATTCGGTCTGCAAAATCGCGACCTGTTCGTTCGTCGGAGACTCGCCGTGCCGGTCAGACGAAGCTGTAGGGGTCGACGTCGACGTGGACGCGCACACCCTTGGGGAAGTTGAGGGGGCCGAGCCAGGCGCGCACGATCTTTTGTAGTTGGGCCGAGCGGCGCGCGTTGATGAGAAGGCGAAAGCGATGCCGTCCGCGCAGAAGCGATAGGGGGGCAGGGGCAGGGCCCAGGACCAGCATGTCGGGCAGGTCGGGTGCGGTGCCGCCGATGGCGCGGGCCGCATCGCGCGCTTCGGCCATGTCCTCGGAGGAGACGATGATCGCGGCCCAGCGTCCGAAGGGAGGAGCGCCTGCGTCGCGGCGAGCTTCGGTCTCGGCGTCGTAGAAGGCGTCGCGGTCGCCTGCGGCCAGCGCGGCGATGACCGGAGCTTCAGGGTGGCGCGTCTGGATGAGCACTTCGCCCGGCTTCTCACCGCGTCCGGCACGCCCTGCAACCTGGGCGACCTGCTGGTAGGTGCGCTCGGCCGCGCGCAGGTCTCCGCCTTCGAGGCCAAGGTCGGCATCGATCACGCCGACCAGCGTCAGGTCGGGGAAGTGGTAGCCCTTGGTCACGAGCTGCGTGCCCACGATCACGTCGATGGCCTTGTTCTCGGCCTTGGCAACGAACTCGGCGATGGCTTCGGGGCTGTTCATCGTGTCCGAGGTGATGAGCGCGACGCGCGCTTCGGGGAAGATCTCGGCGACCTCGTCGGCAATGCGTTCGACGCCAGGGCCGCAGGCAACGAGGCAATCCTTCGCGCTGCATTCCGGGCAGGCGTCGGGAACGGGCTCTTCGTGGCCGCAATGGTGGCAGGCGAGGCGCTGGCTGAAGCGGTGCTCGACCAGCCAGGCGGTGCAGTGGCTGCACTGGAAGCGGTGGCCGCAGTTGCGGCACAAGGTGAGCGGGGCATAGCCGCGCCGGTTGAGGAACAGCAGCGACTGTTCGCCGCGTTCCAGCCGGGCCTGCATCTGCGCGACGAGGGGCTTGGCGATCCAGCGACCCTTGTCGGGAACGTCCTTGCGCAGATCGAGGATCTGGATGTCGGGTAGCTGCGCGCCGCCAAAGCGGGCCGGGAGTTCGATCTTGGTGTAGATGCCCGCTTCGGCGAGCTGCATTGATTCCAGAGCCGGCGTCGCGCTCGCCAGGATGATCGGTGCCTTCTCGTAGCGCGCGCGTATGACGGCGACGTCGCGTGCGTTGTAGCGCACGCCTTCGTCCTGCTTGAACGAGACTTCGTGCGCTTCATCGACAATGATGAGGCCAAGGCGCGCATAAGGCAGGAACAGCGCCGAGCGGGCGCCGACAACGACCTGCGCGCCGCCGTTGGCCGCACCCTTGACGATGGCGCGCCAGGCGCGGCGGCGCTCGCTGGCCTTCAAGGAGGAGTGCCACTGGATCGGGGCAACGCCGAAGCGTTCCTCGAAGCGGCGCAGGAAGTTTTCGGTGAGCGCGATTTCGGGGAGGAGGACAAGGACCTGCTTGCCGTCCTCGATGGCGGCGGCGACCGCTTCGAAGTAGGTCTCGGTCTTGCCCGAGCCGGTGACCCCGTCGAGGAGGAAGGGGGCGAATTCATTGGCCTTCACCGCGTCCACGAAGGTATCTGCGGCCTTGCGCTGGTCGTCGCTGAGCGTGGGCGCGTTATGCTGCGGATTGGCGGGCGGGTAGGGCTTGTCGAGATCGACCGTAATTGCTTCGAGCAGGCCCGCCCCGACCATGCCGCGCAAAACCCCCTCGGAGACCGAGGCGAGTTCGGCGAGTTCGCGGATCGAGGCCTGCTCTCCATGCAGCGCATCCATTGCAGCGGCGCGCTGGGGGGTGAGGCGCTTGGGTTCCACTCCTGTCAGGCGGTACTCGGTGGTCGTGCCGCCCCCGCGCAGCGCGGCCATTGAGCCGAGCGCCATGCGCGCGACCGCAGAGAGCGGCGCGCAATAATAGTCGGCCGTCCACTCGATCAGTCGGCGCAGTTCGGCCTTGAGCGGAGGGACGGGCAGGACTTCGAGGATCGGGCGCAGCTTGGCCTCGGGCACGTCCTGGGCTTCCAGGCGCTCGGGCTCCCAGGCAATGCCCAGGATCTGGCGCGGCCCGAGCGGCGCGATCACGATGGAGCCGGGTTCCACCTGCATCCCCTCGGGCACGCGGTAATCGAGAACGCCGAGTGCGGCATTGAAAACTAGGAGTCGAACACGGAGCATTGCCCGTGCATATAGGCACTTGAAGTGAGGCTCGGGAAGGAGTGGGTAATGCGTAGTTGGGGAATGCAGTCCAAGGGCACGGTGGTACGCGGTGCAGCGATGGGCCTGAACCGGCGCGATGTGCTGGCGGGCGGCGCTGCTGTGGTCGCGCTGTCTGTGCTGGGTGGTGGGCTGCTGGGAAGTCAGAGCGCACAGGCGGCGGTCGCCCCCGATCAGCGGGCCGATGTCGTGCGCCACCTCTTGGCCGCAGCGGCCAAGGAGGCCATCGCGATCCTGACGAAATCGGAAGGGTTCTGGAACAGCTCGGTCGCCCGGGTTGGCCTGCCGGAAATCTTCAAGTCGCAGCCAAGTCTGAGCGAAACGCAGAAGAGCGCGCTCATGTACGAGCAGAACCGTCTTGCCGAGGAAGCCGTTCGCGAGGTGGCACCGCGTGCGCGTGCGCCGATCGCGAAACTGGAGGTGCCCGATACGGACGAAATTCTGGGCGGCTCGTTCACGGCCGCGACGTCCTACCTGCGTGCGCAGGTCGGGATGGGGCTGATCGAGGCGATGACGCCTATTCTTGTCGCCATCCTGAAGAAGCACGACGATTCGTACACGATGAAAGTCGTGAACTCCCTGCCGGAGGTCACTCTCGCGCAAGCGGCCGCGGCCATGGCCGTCGAGGCGGACAACGCGATCTGGTATGAAGTCGGCGTTCAGGAAGCGAGCCTGCGCCGCGATCCCGAGCCGAGTGGCGATCCTCTGCTCATATCGGCCTTCGGCGACGCGTGACCGGAGCTTGCGTGGCGGAAGCGGGCGCCAGATGACCGGGGCGGTCGCTGGCGGGTGTCTTCGGTCGCGTGGCTCGGGAGAGTCTGGTCCGATGCGAAAGCTGCGCCTATAGGGGCGCCAGATTCGCATCCGGCCCGCACCGGGGCCGTCCCCCAGCTTCAACCCAGTTCAGGAACCCGCCATGAAGTTCTTCGTCGACACCGCCGAAATCGCCGACATCAAGGAAATGGCCGACACCGGCCTCCTCGATGGCGTTACCACCAACCCTTCGCTGATCGCCAAGTCGGGCCGTGACTTCATGGAAGTCACCAAGGAGATCTGCGAGCTCGTCGATGGCCCGGTCAGCGCCGAAGTCGTCGCGCTCGACCACGCAGGCATGATGCGTGAGGCCGAAATCCTGCGCAAGATCGCCGACAACGTGTGCATCAAGGTGCCGCTCACCGTCGATGGTCTCAAGACCTGCAAGGCGCTGAGCAGCGAAGGCACGATGGTCAACGTCACGCTGTGCTTCTCGGCCAACCAGGCGCTGCTTGCCGCCAAGGCGGGCGCCTCGTTCATCTCGCCCTTCATCGGCCGTCACGACGACAATGGCTTCGATGGCATCCAGCTGATCGAAGATATCCGTCTCATCTACGACAACTACGCTTTCGAGACCGAGATCCTCGCCGCCTCGATCCGTCACCCGATCCACCTGCTGCAGTGCGCCAAGATCGGTGCGGACGTTGCGACGATGCCGCCGTCGGTCATCAAGAACCTGTTCAAGCACGTTCTGACCGAAAAGGGTATCGAAGGCTTCCTCGCCGATTGGGCGAAGACCGGTCAGTCGATCTGATGGTTTGACTTGATGATTACTTCTGGCGAAAGCGAGAGGTGATGTGAATACGCCGCTGCGCCTGTTTTAATACGGTGCGGCGGCGTTTTTTATTTTGTGGATTAGTTTGTTGGGTGCGTGGGTGTGTTGCTTTTGCAACACGTCCGGGCGCCCCGAAATCGTTAAAATTTTGAATTCGGGCACTTTTGGTTTTTCCCGGCCGAACTGCTCCATTCCTGAACGGGTTTCTCCTCAGTATCCCCGATTCCTGCGCCCTCAAGCTGTGGTATCCTGCCCGCACACCCTGGATTGATTCGCATCGATCAAGGGGCGGGGCGGCGAGATGCGCCGTCAGGTGAGGAGAGTTCAATGGCGCGAACAATCGAGGCCTACGTTGATGACCGTGGGCATCTTCATACTTCTCCATCGACGGCTGTTGTCGCCGATATTGCCGCCATACTTGGTCGCGTGGGCGACGAGGGCGGGCTGACCAGCGGCGTGGCCGCCTTGATCCTGGAAAAGCGCGAGGCCATCGAAAAGGCCTTCGCCGATTTCGACAAGCTCACGGCCAACGGCGGCGAAGTGATCGACGCGAGCGACCGTCTGCGCTGGAAGGCATCGGGCGACAAGTCACTCTGAGGCGAAGTTTTCGCCACGCGGTCTGAAGCTCCCGGCGTTCTGTTCGGGCGGGGCGGTTGGCCGCGGGCAGAGACGGGCCGGGACGCTCAACGCGTTCCCGGCTCTTGCGTCCTTGTCCGGACGGGTTTGCGGCTTCCGATCAGGGCTCTCAATCTCAGCCTGTTTCCTTGGCCAAGTCGTTGGCATGGCGAACCTGTTTGAGGCTCGGGGCCGTATGCGCTAGCTGTCATCCCCATGTCCGACGAATCTCCAGCCGACCGCTTCAAGTCCGCCCTTGCCGTAGCCTCGCGCGCCATCGCGCAGGACAACGAGATCGAGGTGAACTGGACTGCCGATACCGCCAGTTCCTCGGGCAGCCTTTTCCGCATTCCGATGCCCGGCCGTCAGGTGCCGCGCGATGCCGCGATGAAGGCGCGCGGCGAGGCGGACCGCCTTTCGCTGCGCCTGCGCTATCACAACCCCAAGTCCCACATGCGCGAGGCGCCGAGCGAACCCATCGCGCGCGCCTGCTATGACGCGGTCGAGGCTGTGCGCTACGAAGCCATCGGCAGCAACGCCTACGAGGGCATGCGCGCCAATCTCGACAGCGCGCTCGAGGCGCGCATCGCGACCGATCCCATCGCCCGCGCTGAAGCGCCCGATGAGGTGCCGATTGCCTCGGCGCTCTCGCTGCTCCTGCGCGAGCGCCTGACCGGCCAAGACATTCCCGAGGTCGCACGTCCCGGTGTCGACATGGTGCGCACCTGGATCGAGAGCCGTGCTGCCTCCGATTTCGAGGCGCTCGCCAATTCGGTCGAGGACCAGCGGGCCTTCCAGTCGCTCTCGCTCGACATGCTCCAGCACCTCGAACTGACGCGCATGGAGCCGACCGACATGCCGCCCGAGGACAATGACGACCTCGATGGCGACGAGGAGACCGAGGAGCAGCAGGACGGCGAGGACGCCGGGCAGGAGCCCCAGCCCTCCGAGATGGCCGCCGAGCCCCAGATGGGCGAAAACGAGGGCGAAAGCGACGCCGAAGGCGATGCCTCCGACGACATGGAGGAAGGCCAGGAAGGCGACGAGGGCGAAGAGGGCATGATGCCCGTGCGGCCCAACCGCCAGTGGACCGATATTCCCGCCGATTTCGACTACGAAGTCTTTACCGAGGCCTTCGACGAGGTCGTGAGTGCGGCGGACCTGTGTGACGAGGATGAACTGACGCGCCTGCGCGCCTATCTCGACGCGCAACTGAAGGGCCTCCAGGGCGTCGTCACGCGGCTTGCCAATCGAATGCAGCGCCGCCTCATGGCGCAGCAGAACCGCTCCTGGGACTTCGACCAGGAAGAGGGCATGCTCGACGCTGCGCGCCTCGCCCGTGTCGTCGTCTCGCCCGGCTCCTCGCTTTCCTACAAGGTCGAGCGTGATGTCGAGTTCAAGGACACCGTCGTGACCCTGCTGCTCGACAATTCGGGTTCGATGCGCGGACGTCCGATCTCGATCGCGGCGATCAGCGCAGACGTCATGGCGCGCACGCTTGAGCGCTGCGGGGTCAAGGTCGAGATTCTGGGCTTTACCACGCGCGCATGGAAGGGCGGGCAGAGCCGCGAGCACTGGCTGGCCAACGGCAAGCCCGCGCACCCCGGCCGTCTCAACGACCTTCGCCACATCGTCTACAAGAAGGCCGACGAGCCCTGGCGCCGCGCGCGCAAGAACCTGGGCCTGATGATGCGCGAGGGGCTGCTCAAGGAAAACATCGACGGCGAGGCGCTGCTCTGGGCGCACGAGCGCCTGCTCGCCCGGCCCGAGGATCGCCGTATCCTGATGGTGATCTCCGATGGCGCGCCGGTCGACGATTCCACCCTTTCGGTCAATTCCGCCGGTTACCTGGAGGCGCACCTGCGCCGGGTGATCGAGTGGATCGAAGGCAAGTCGCCGGTGCAACTGGTCGCCATCGGCATCGGGCACGACGTGACCCGCTACTACCGCCGCGCCGTCACGATCATGGACGCCGAACAACTGGGCGGCACCATGATCGAGCAATTGGCCGGCCTGTTCGAGGAAGAAAAGAAAGCATGAATGTTACCGAGGCTGTCGCCAGCCGCCGCTCGATCCGCGCCTACACGGACGAGAAGGTGCCGCTCGACGTCCTGACCCGGGTTCTCGACAAGGCGCGCATGGCGCCCTCGGGCTGCAACTTCCAGCCTTGGGAAGCCACCGTTTTGACCGGTGAGCCGCTCAAGGCCCTGCAGGCCAAGCTCCTGCCCGCCGAGCGCCAGGACCCGATCGAGTACAGCTACTCCGAACCGCAGAAGTCGGAGCGTTATCTGCCCCGCCTCCAGGAACTGGGCGCGCAGATGTACGGCGCGATGGGCATCGCGCGCGACGACAAGGAAAGTCGCAACCGTTTCGTGGAGGCCAACAAGGTTTCGTTCGGCGCGCCGGTCCTGATGCTGATCTACATGGAGCGTCTGCACGCTGCGCCGCAGTGGTCGGACGTGGGCATGTGGCTGCAGACGATCATGCTGCTGCTGCGCGAAGAGGGGCTCGATTCCTGCCCGCAGGAGTGGATGAGTGACTTCGGCCGTATCATCAAGGACCATATCGGGGTGAGCGATGAAACGCACATCCTCTTCTGCGGCCTTGCCATCGGGTACGGCGACCGTTCCGATCCGGTCAACCAGTTCGAACGTACCCGTACGCCGCTTGAGGATCAGGTCCGCTTCGCGGGCTTCTGATCCCGGCCTGCGAGAGCCTGCGCGCATGACGTCTACTTTCCTGTGGGTGCCGTTCACCCTGGCGGCCGCGCTCGCGCAGGTATTTCGCAACGCTTTCCAGTCCCGCCTGACGGGACGGATCGGCACGGCCGGAGGCACCCAGGTGCGCTTCGTCTTCGGCCTGCCGTTCGCGGTGCTGTTCCTGGCAACGCTTGTCGGAATTACCGGACAGGACCTGCCCGCCATACCGCCCGCCTCGTGGGGCTGGGCGGCGCTGGGCGGGGTGACCCAGATCGCCGCGACCGCGCTGATGCTGGTCGTCATGTCGCGCCGGGACTTCGGCGTTGCCTATGCCTACATCAAGACCGAGCCCGCGACCGTGGCGGTCCTCGGGCTCGTTCTCATTGGCGACCGCCTGCCTGCACTGGGCTGGCTGGCGGTGGTGGTCGTCACAATCGGCGTCGTGCTCGCCTCGCTCAAGCCCGGGGACGGGGCGGGGGACCTGGCCGACTGGAAGTCGCTTGTCGTAGGTGTCATCAGCGGCGCGCTTTTTGGCCTCACCGCCATCTGCTTTCGCGCTTCGATCGAGGCGGTGGGTGAGGGCACATTTCTCATGAGCAGCCTGCTCATGCTGGTGACTTCACTGGCGATCCAGAGCGGGGTGATGGCGCTGTGGTTCGTCTTTCGCGATGCCAAGGCCTTCACCCATTCCTTGCGCGAATGGCGCCTCAGCGTGCCTGCGGGCGCGCTGGGCGCACTGGCGTCGGCAGGCTGGTTCATCGCCTTCTCGCTGACGATGGCGGCCAACGTGCGCACGCTGGCGCTGATCGAGATGCCGATCGTTGCGCTGGTCTCGCGCTATATGTCGGGACGCTGGCTCACCAGCCGCGAATGGACAGGCTTCGTGCTCATCACGCTGGGGGTCTGCGTGTTGATGATTGCCCACGCCTGACAGGATTGCGCGCGGCCCGCAAGGTAACCTGAACAGCGGCTGCGTGGGCCTGCATTTTTGACATTGCAAACTCTGTAAATCGGAACATAAGCAAGGTTAACCCGGATATCGATCCGGAGATTCTTGGGAGAGCAGCACATGCGCAAGGGTGTGCTTGTGTGCCTTGGCGCGGGTGTGTTGGCGCCGTTTCCATGCCTGGCTGAGGAGGCACCCCCGGTGCCGTCTTCCGCGTCTTCCGCGCCAGCATGTCAGTACGCCATTCCTGCCTTGACCCCGATCGTGATCGAGACCCTTGTCGATCTTGGTAGCGCGGTGAGCCAGTCGCTCGACACTTTCCCGCTCCGCCTTGCCGAACCCATCGTCGTCGATGGGCACGAGGTGCTGCCCGCAGGCAGCGCGGGCGAAGGCGAAGTGGTCCATGCGAAGAAGGCCGGGGGCAGTGGGACGCCGGGCGAACTTGTTCTGGCGGCGCGCTGGCTGGAGGCGTGCGGAACACGGCTTCGGCTGCGTTCGATGCATGTCGCGCTGGCTGGGCAGGGGGCGGTTGCAACCGTGAATGCGATCAACGCGGGGGCGGCGCTGGCGCCCGTTCCTATCGGGCTCGTAGGCTTTGCGATACGCGGCCGCAATGTGCTCTATCCCGCAGGGACCCGCGCCACGGCGAAGATTGCGGTGCTGTTCGAGCCGCCCGCGCCGGTCCCGGAAGCACAAGACCTTTTGCCGACATCCAATCCGGATGCGGCTGTTTACGAAGGGTAAACACCAATGAAGAGTGAGGCAAAATGGTCGGTTCTGGCCGGGCTCGGGCTTGCGTTGTCCACACAACCCGCGCTGGCTGCCAGCGAGGCGGACCCTGTTGCAATCCCGGCGCCGCCTGCCGGTAAGGGACAGATTGTCTTCTACCGCACTGGCACGATCATGGGAGCGGCCATGGGCTGTTCGGTCAACGAGAACGGCGAGAAGATCAGCTCGCTGGGGGCAGGGCGCTACTTCATCCTCGTGACCGAGCCGGGGCGTCACGAATACACCGTGAAGAGCGAGGCCAAGGATGTGCTCGCACTTGAGGTCGAGCCCGATGAAACCCAGTACGCGATGTGCCGGATCAAGATGGGCTTCATGGCGGGGCGGCCGGATCTGAGGCCCTCGACCGAGGCCGAGTTCGTGAAGTCCGGGACCGATCGTCTCGTCGATGCAGACGACATGGGACCTGGCCCCGGAGCCCTGCGCCCCGATGAGGTCGAACTTGCCCTTTCAGGCGCGGCGGGCGCGGCGATAGAAGATGACGCGCCGATTGCGGACGAGCCAGCCGATGCGGAGGAGGGCGCTCCGGCAGCCTGAGCGAACGTGTGCGGACGGGAGGGGGCACGCTTCCTCCCGATCCGTGCCTCGAGGCGCCTTGACCTTTGGCGCGGCCTGCCTAATGCCGCGGGCATGACCGATCTTCCCGAGCTGACGCTGTTCAACAGCCTGACCCGCCAGATGGAACCCTTCCAGCCCGTCCACGAGGGCGAGGCGCGGGTCTATACCTGCGGGCCGACGGTCTACAACTACCCTCACATCGGCAACATGCGCGCCTATGTCTTCGCCGACATTCTGGGCCGGACGCTCAGCCACCGGGGCCTCAAGCTCACCCACGTCATCAACATCACCGACGTCGGCCATCTGACCGATGATGGCGACGAGGGCGAGGACAAGATGGAAAAGATGGCCGCGCAAAAGGCGCAGTCGATCTGGGACATCGCGCGCCACTACACGCAGGCGTACTGGGACGACATCAAGGCGCTCAACATCCGCCAGCCCGCGCACTGGTCGATTGCGACCGACTACGTCGAGCAGATGATCGACTTCGCCAAGGAAATTGCGCCCAGGCACTGCTACGAGCTGGAAAGCGGTCTCTACTTCGATGTCTCCACCGTCGCCGACTACGGGCGCCTTGCCCGTGCGGTCACCGAGGAAGGCGAGGGCCGTATCGAGGCGGTCGAGGGCAAGCGCAACGCGGCCGACTTCGCGATCTGGCGCAAGACCCCGGCGGGCGAGAAGCGCCAGATGGAATGGGATTCGCCGTGGGGGCCGGGCGCGCCGGGCTGGCACCTGGAATGCTCGGTCATGTCGGGCAAGCTGCTGGGCTTCCCCTTCGATATTCACACCGGCGGCATCGACCACCGCGAGATCCACCACCCCAACGAGATCGCCCAGAACCAGGCGTTCTGCTGTGCAGGTGGCCTCGACGTGCCCGGAAATTCGGGCGCGAAGGTGTGGATGCACAACAACTTCCTCGTCGAGCGTTCGGGCAAGATGAGCAAGTCCTCGGGCGAGTTCCTGCGGCTGCAGCTGCTCATCGACAAGGGCTATCACCCGCTTGGCTACCGCATGATGTGCCTTCAGGCGCATTACCGTTCGGAGCTGGAGTTCTCGTGGGATGGTCTCGCCGCCGCGCTGACCCGCCTGAAGCGCATGATCATGGCGGCAGAGCGGCTGAAGGACGTCGAGGCGGGGGCGCCTGCCCACCCCAAGCTCGCCCCGATGATCGCGACGTTCGAGAAGGCCCTGGCCGAGGATCTCAACACCCCCATCGCGCTGACCGCGCTGGAGGACGTCCTGGCCGCCAAGAAGGTCGACCCGGCCGCCAAACGCGCGGTGGTTGAGATGATGGACGAGGTCTTCGGCCTTGGTCTGTTCGAGACCGGCCGAGCGGACCTGCGCTTGCGGCCGCTGTCCGCTGAAATCGCCGAAGAGGAGATCGAGGAGACGCTGGTGCGGCGCAAGGAAGCCCGTGCGAACAAGGACTTCGCGACCTCCGATGCCCTTCGCGACGAACTTGCAGGCAAGGGCGTCGAGGTCATGGATGGTGACCCGCTCGGCTGGGAATGGAAGCTCGGCTGATTTCAGCTCTTCCATTCAGGAAAGGCTGAGAGAAGAAAAGGATAGTTCCGAGGGCCATCGCCCTCGGGCTCCCCGTACCGTCGGCCTCACCCTCCGAACGCCATGGGCGCGGGAGTGACTTGAGGTCGCGCATTCTGGGGGTGTCAACACCTACCCGGAATGGCTCTGTAAGCTCCGCGCATGGCGCGTGCAAAAAAGACGATTGAACCTGAACGCAATTGCGTCCGTTATCCCTCCAAACGCCGTTTGATTTCCGACGCTTTCGAGGAATAGCCTGTGACCCGCGCTCTTGTTCATGCCAATTTTCGCCGCTTTCTCGACGGACAGATGCCTGACGGTGTCGAGCCGGTCTGGTACGAGAACGACGAAGAATTCGCCGCGAAACTCCGTGATGTGGAGGTGGTCTGGCCCGATTATCTCATTCGCGATTCGGCCGATGCGGTGCTGGGCAAGGCGCTGGAAGGCGCCAACGTGCTGCAATGGTGCAGCGTCATGTCCTCAGGCGTCGACTGGCTGCCGCTTGCCTCGTTTCGCGCGAACGGCATCACGCTCACCAATGGGGCCGGGCTGCACGCGCACAGCGTGGCCGAATTCGCGCTCCTGGGCATGCTCTCGTTCAACAAGAAGTGGGGGCAGATACGCGACAGCCAGGCGCGTCATGAATGGCTGGAGGAGGCGCCGGGCACGGGCGAACTGCTCGATGCACGGGTACTGGTGATCGGCGCGGGCGAGATCGGCCAGCGTATCCGCACGCTGCTCGAAGCCTTCGACGCGCAGGTCACGATGGCCCGCCGCACGCCGCAGGGCGAGGATCTGGGCCAGGACGAATGGCGCGCACGGCTGGGCGAGTTCGACTGGGTGGTGCTGATCGTGCCCTCGACGCCCGAGACGATCGGCATGTTCGGCAAGGACGAACTGGCCGCGATGAAGAAGGGCGCTGCGCTTGTGAATGTGGCGCGCGGAGAAGTGCTGGATCAGGACGCCTTGCTCGAGGCGCTGCGTTCGGGGCATCTGGGCGGCGCCTACCTCGATGTGACCGACCCGGAACCCTTGCCGGCCGATCATCCACTTTGGGACTGCCCGAACGTGGAGATTTCGATGCACTGTTCAGGGCTTGCCCAGAACAGTCTGCTGCGCCGGGCCTCTCTGCGTTTTCTGGAGAATCTGCGCCGGTTCCAGGCGGGCGAGGATCTCGTTCACCGAGTCGATTTCGACCGCGGCTATTGAGGCCGGAACGGAACTTTGCTCCCGGCCGTTGGTAGGACAAGGTGCCCGTTTGCAAGGTCGCGCCCATCCGGGCAACCTGCAGCGGATACGTAGCTGGATCGAGAAGGAGGACCCCTAGATGGCGGAAGCGGATACGACCAAGGCTTCGGACCTGTTCGTGCAGTGTCTGGAAAACGAAGGGGTCGAATACGTCTTCGGCGTGCCGGGGGAGGAAAACCTCGACTTTCTCGATTCGCTCTCGCGCTCGGGTTCGATCCGGCTGATCCTCACGCGCCACGAACAGGGCGCCGGTTTCATGGCGGCCACCTACGGGCGCCATACCGGCAAGGCGGGCGTGTGCCTTTCCACGCTGGGGCCGGGCGCCACGAACTTGGTCACCGCGGCGGCTTATGCGCAGCTGGGCGGCATGCCGATGGTGATGATCACCGGTCAGAAGCCGATCAAGAAGTCCAAGCAGGGGCGCTTCCAGATTCTCGATGTGGTCGCGCTCATGCACCCGATCACCAAGTACGCGCACCAGATGGCCTCGGCGGACAATATCCCGAGCCGGGTGCGCGAGGCGTTTCGCCTTGCTGAAGAGGAAAAGCCCGGCGCCTGCCACATCGAACTGCCCGAGGATATCGCGGATGAGCGCACGCTCTCGCGCCCGGTCGCAGGGTCGGTGGTACGCCGTCCTTCGGCGGACGTGAAATCGATCCGTCAGGCCTGCGAGGCTTTGGAATCCGCGCGCAAGCCGCTTCTCGTCATCGGCGCAGGCGCCAACCGCAAGATGACCAGCAACATGCTGAGCGAATTCGTCGAGAAAACGGGCATTCCTTTCCTGACAACGCAGCTGGGCAAGGGCGTGATTGATGAGCGCCATCCCAAGTTCCTGGGCTGTGCGGCACTTTCTGCGGGTGACTTCGTTCACCGCGCGATCGAGGATGCGGACTGCATCGTCAACATCGGTCACGACGTGATCGAGAAGCCGCCGTTCTTCATGCACAACGATGCGGCGTGCCAGGAGCGCAAGGTCATCCACGTCTCGACCCAGACGGCCGAAGTAGACCCTGTCTATTTCCCCCATATCGAGGTGATCGGCGATATCGCCAACGCCATGTGGCAGATCAAGGAGGCGATCAAGCCGTCCTCGAAGTGGGATTTCTCGGCGATGCTGCGCTACCGCGAGGCCGAAGTCGAGCACACCGCCGGGCTGGCGTCGGACGCCCGCTTCCCGGTCTTCCCGCCGCATCTTGTGCGCGAAGTGCGTGATGTCATGCCCGAGGACGGGATCGTGTGTCTCGACAACGGCATCTACAAGATCTGGTTTGCGCGCGGTTACACCGCCTACCAGCCCAATACGGTGCTGCTCGATAACGCGCTTGCCTCAATGGGCGCGGGGCTTCCCTCGGCCATGGCCAGCGCCATGGTCTATCCTGAGCGCAAGGTCATGGCCGTGTGCGGGGATGGCGGGTTCATGATGAACAGCCAGGAACTCGAGACGGCGGTGCGTCTCAAGCTCAACCTGACCGTGCTGGTGCTGAACGACAATGCCTATGGCATGATTCGCTGGAAGCAGGCGAACATGGGCTTTGCCGATTTCGGACTGACGTACGACAATCCCGATTTCGTCCAGTACGCGCAGAGCTACGGGGCCAACGGATACCGGGCCGAGAGTGCGGGGAACTTGCGCGAATTGCTGGAGCATTGTCGGGACACGCCGGGCGTCCACCTGATCGACTGTCCGGTCGATTACTCGGAAAACGACCACATCCTGAATACCGAGATCAAGGAGCTTTCCCGGGCGCTCTGAGAGCGCGGGGACCTAGATGTCGTCGAGGAGGAGGATTTCGATTTCCACCGAAAGGCGGGGCGGCGCGCCGTTGACGTGATCGGTTCCGCGCAGGGCTGCATCGGCAACGAGGTGGCCGGGGATCACGAATTCGTGGTCCGCAAGGGCCTCTATGAACTGCTCCCCGTCCTCGATCGCCTCGTTTCCCTGAAAGGTCAGCGCAACCGAATGGCGTGCGCCGGCGAAGGTCGCGCTCGACCAGGGGCGCTCACAATGGCGAAGGAGTTCGGCGCGGGGCCCTGCCAGTTGCAGGATCTGGGTGACGATCTGCAGCCAAGGGCCGCGCTGCGGGCGGGCGCGCGCGGCGGACGTATCGCGCCCCTTGGTCTCGGCGTGGAGGGCAAGATCAACGTGCATGGGCGGTCTCCCCGTTGGCGGCGCGGTAGCCGGACATGAACCCTTCGACCCTGTGGGTCATGGCTGCGCGCGGTTCGCGTCCGTTGCGCAGGTCTTCCACGAAGCGCGGGTCGCGGGCGACGAGCCTGCCGAAGCGGGTGCGGGACATCTTGGTCGCGCTCAGGAAGCGCTCGATCTCGCGAATCAACATGAGGCGGATTTTCCTTTCCTTCATTGGTTGAGCTAATGTTCATCTTATGTTCCAACTCAAATCCTACTTGTCTAGGAAATTTCCTTCGTGTACGGATTACATTATGGTAAGCGATCCTATCCGAAGCCGCCTGTTGGAACTCGCCGATGCGCGCGGGGTAAGCCTCTCCGCGCTGTCGCGAATGCTGGGGAAGAACCCAAGCTATCTCCAGCAATTCGTGCGTAAGGGCAGTCCGAAGAAGCTTGAGGAGACGGACCGTGGTGCTTTGGCCCGGTTCTTCCGGGTAGGCGAGGAGGAGCTCGGTAAGCCGGAGGATATTTCCTCCGGTTCTGGAGGAAATTCGTCGCAGTGGGTGGAAATTCCCCGCCTCGTGCTGGGTGCGTCGGCGGGGCCGGGGGCGCTCGATTCGCAGGACGCCGCGTTCGATTCGGTCCGTTTTTCCACGCGTTGGCTTCGGGCCATGGGGTTGCAACCCGGAAACCTCGCGATGATCGCCGTCCTCGGCGATTCGATGGAGCCGACCTTGCGCGATGGCGACGAGATCCTCGTCGATCAGGGGCAGCGCGGCTTGCGCGATGGCATCCATGTCGTGCGCGTGGATGGCACGTTGTTGGTCAAGCGCGTCGAGACCGGGCGGCCGGGCCTTGTCGCTTTGCGCAGCGACAACCCGGCCTATGGCGTGATCGAGTGCCGTCCCGAAGATGTCGCGGTTGTCGGGCGCGTGGTCTGGAAGGGTGGGCGGATCTAGCGGCTGGTTCGCCGCTGCAACAGATCGTGTGGTTGCATTCGGCGCGGGCCGGAGTCATGTCCCGGAGCATGACCGAACCAAGCCAGCCCATGCGTGTGGGCATCATCCCTGTCACTCCGCTCCAGCAGAACTGCTCGCTCGTGTGGTGCACCAAGACCATGCGTGGCGCGCTTGTCGATCCGGGCGGTGACCTGCCCAAGCTCAAGCAGGCGCTGGAGCAGACCGGCGTTATCCTGGAGAAGATCCTGATCACGCATGGTCATCTCGACCACTGTGGTCAGGCGGGTGTGCTCGCCAAGGAGATGGGCGTGCCTATCGAAGGGCCGCACGAGGAAGATCGCTTCTGGATCGCCCAGCTCGACGATGACGGGCCGCGCTGGAACATGGAGGCGCACACCTTCGAGCCCGATCGCTGGCTGGAACATGGCGATACGGTGACGGTCGGCGATCTGGAACTCGATGTCGTCCATTGTCCGGGGCACACGCCTGGTCACGTCGTGTTCCACCACGCACCGAGCCGCTTTGCGATGGTAGGTGATGTTCTCTTCCAGAACGGGATCGGGCGCTGGGACTTTCCGCGTGGTAATCTGGAGGACTTGGTCAACTCGATCACGCAGCGGCTCTGGCCGCTGGGCGATGACGTGACCTTCGTGCCCGGGCACGGGCCTGTCAGCACCTTCGGGGACGAGCGCCGCACCAACCCCTACGTCAGCGACAAGGCGCTCGAGCGCGGTCTTCCCATGAGCTGAGAGCGCAGCTCGCTCAGAACAGGCCCAGCGCGATCAGGACGGCAACTACGGCGAGGCCCAGCGTGACGAGGAGGCCGATCCCGAAGCCGCCGGCGCGCAAGGCATTGATGTCGCTGCGGTCCATGCCCAGGCCATGGCACACCCGCGCGGCCATGAAGAGCGCTCCGGCAAGGGGGAGCCAGATGCCGCCCTTGCCGGAAATCTCGATGGCGCCTGCCAGGATCAGCAGGAAGGGCGCGTTCTCGATGAAGTTCGCTTGGGCGCGCATGCGCTGCATCAGGCGCGGATTGTCGCCGTCCCCATGGAGGATCTTTTCCTGACCGCGCATCTTGCCGATCCGGGCGCCAAGCCAGAGGTTGATCAGTACTGCAGTCGCTGCAAGGCACAGTGTTGTAGGCAGGATCATGGTGTTTTGCTCTCTCGTGAAGCCCGTTAGTTTGTGATGGGGTGAGGAACGGCTTGCAACTCTCCAGAAATCGGGTATAGGCCCGCCTTCGCAAGCCGCCGGTCCGAGTACGGGCCCTGGCGGCCTTTTTTACATTAACGCATTTCCAGGAACAGGTGCCGAGATGGCAGTCCCCAAAAGAAAAACCACCCCGTCCCGCCGGGGCATGCGTCGCAGCCATGACGCGCTCAAGGTCGAGGCTTTTCACGAGTGCCCGAACTGTGGTGAGCTGAAGCGCCCGCACAACCTCTGCAACGCTTGTGGCCACTACAACGGCCGTGAGATCGTCGCGGTCGAAATCTAAGACCTCGCACGAAGTTCGGAGATTGCCCATGAGTTTGCCGCGTATCGCCATCGATGCGATGGGCGGCGACGAGGGGGTGCGCGTCATGATCGAGGGCGCTGCACTTGCGCGCCGTCGTCATGACCAGTTCCAGTTCCTGCTCGTCGGCGACGAGGAGCGGATCAAGAATGCGCTTCAGGATCATCCGAACCTGCGCGCCTCGTCCGAGATCATCCATACCGATGGTGTGATCAGTGGCGAGGACAAGCCGAGTCAGGCTCTTCGCCGTTCCAAGGGGACGTCGATGGGGCGTGCCATCGAGGCGGTGAAGGCAGGTGATGCCGGCGCCGCCGTCAGTGGTGGCAACACCGGCGCGCTGATGGCCATTTCCAAGTTGACCCTGCGCACCATGCCGGGGATCGACCGGCCTGCGCTTGCCGCACTTATGCCCACGCTCGGCGACAACGACCTGATCATGCTTGATCTGGGCGCCAACACTGAGTGCGACAGCCGCAACCTGGTCCAGTTCGCGATCATGGGGGCGGCCTATGCACGCGTCGTGTCCGGCCGGGCCGAGCCGCGCGTGCGTCTGCTCAACATCGGCACCGAAGAGATCAAGGGCACCGAGCTTCTGCGCGATGCCTCCGCGATCCTGCGCGAAGCGGCCAAGGAACTGTCGATTTCCTTTGACGGGTTCACCGAGGCCGACAAGATGGCGCATGGCAACGTCGATGTCGTGGTGACCGATGGCTTCTCGGGCAACATTGCCCTCAAGGCCGTGGAAGGGACGGCGCGTTTCGTCGCGGACCTCCTGCGCCGCAGTTTTTCCAGTTCGCTGCGCTCGAAGATCGGTTTCCTGATCTCGCGCCCTGCCACTGAACTGCTCAAGCACCATCTTGACCCCAACAATCATAACGGCGCGGTCTTCCTGGGTCTGAACGGCATTGTCGTGAAGAGCCACGGGGGCGCCAGCGCCGCAGGTGTCGCAAATGCGGTCGCCGTGACCGCCCGCCTTCTGGAGGAACGAGTGACCGAGCGTATCAGCGCCGACCTGGCCCGTGTAGGCGATTCATCGCTGTGGATGCCGGGTGCCCAGGAAGAGCGCGCCTGATGCGCCGTTCGGTTCTGCTCGGTACCGGTTCGGCTCTCCCCGAAAAGGTTGTCTCCAACAGCGAACTCGCCCAGCGTGTCGACACCAGCGATGAATGGATCGTCGAACGTACCGGGATCACCCAGCGCTATATCGCAGGTCCCGATGAAACGACGTCGAGCCTGGCTACCAAGGCGGCGCTGAAGGCGATCGAGGCCTCGGGCATCGAAGCTGCCAGCATCGATCTCATCGTGCTGGCGACGGCCACCCCCGACCAGACGTTCCCGGCTACGGCGACCACGGTCCAGCACAATCTGGGCTGCGGCGGGTGCATTGCCTTTGACGTAGCAGCGGTCTGTTCGGGCTTCCTCTATGCCGTGGGCGTGGTCGACTCGATGCTGCGTTCGGGCATGGCCCAGCGCGCGCTTGTGATCGGGGCCGAGACGTTCAGCCGGATTCTCGACTGGGAAGACCGCACGACCTGCGTCCTTTTTGGAGACGGTGCGGGTGCGATCGTGCTCGAAGCGCAGGAGCAGGCCGAGGGCGAAACGCCCCGCGGTATTCTCGCAACCAAGCTCCATGCCGATGGGGCCCACAATCAGTTGCTCTATGTCGATGGCGGCCCTTCGACCACCGGTACCGTGGGCAAGCTGCGCATGAAGGGCCGTGAGGTGTTCCGTCATGCCGTGGTGAACCTGGCCCAAGTGCTTCACGAAGTGCTCGAGGCAGAAGGTCTGACGACGGCGGACATCGACTGGCTGGTGCCGCACCAGGCCAATGCCCGTATTCTGGATGGTACCGCCAAGAAGCTTTCGCTCTCGCCCGAGAAGGTCGTCAAGACGGTGGGCGAGCATGCGAATACCTCGGCCGCCTCGGTTCCGCTGGCGCTTGATCAGGCCGTACGCGATGGCCGGATCACGCAGGGCGACCTCGTCGTGCTGGAAGCCATGGGCGGTGGTTTCACTTGGGGCGCGAGCCTTTTGCGGGTCTGAATTCGATAAAACGCATTTTGGATGCGTTCCTTATTCGACCCAGCATTGCAATTTTCGTTGATTTTCATATCATCCCCTCAGGATAAGCGTTTGAAGGGGATGCAGGCTTGATGCGGTCAGTGGATACATTGACGCGAGCGGAACTCGCGGACGCGATTCATCGTCAACTCGGACTGTCGAGGACGGAGTCGCTCTCCATGGTGGAATCTATCCTCCAGCACATGGTGACGGCCCTCGGTGACGGTGAGAACGTGAAGATCTCCGGTTTCGGAACATTCCTCCTGCGCGACAAGGGTGAGCGCATGGGGCGTAATCCCAAGACCGGGGTGGAGGTGCCGATCACGCCGCGGCGTGTCCTCACCTTCCGGGCCAGCCAGATGCTGAAGGACCGCATTGCCGGGGCCTGAGGCCAGACGGAGTGCGGATTCTGAAGACTTCTTCCAACAATTTGAAGGCAATGCACGGGGCGCCGGGCTCGCACAAGCAGCCCGGCGCTCTGCGTACGATCGGTGAGGTCAGCGCCTTGCTGGGCCTGCGCCAGCATGTCCTGCGCTATTGGGAGACCCAGTTCCCGATGCTGCAGCCGGTCAAGCGCAGCGGTTCGCGGCGCTACTACCGTCCCGAGGATATCGCGCTGCTGCGTCGGATCGATGATCTGGTCCATCGCGAAGGGTATACATTGCGCGGTGCCAGCCAGCTTCTGGAGCAAGAGGCGTCTGGCGGAGAGGCTTTGCGCGCGTCGAACTCGTCCGAAGTTTCCGATCTGAATACAGACGAATCAATGCGGAAAACCCTTAGTAAAATTCGTGAAAAGCTCCGGTCAGCACTTGAGGCTGGTTAATAATCTGTAAGGTGGATTGGCGAGCGTTGGCGCGGAGTTATCCCGAGATCGGCAGGAGAATACCCTGACGGCTTTCGCCCATAGGGTGGACATTGCCACGAGTGCCGCCGACATGTGACGACAATAGGACGGCGGATCACTTCCGCTGCCGGGCGATCCTGCGCTTCCACTTCGCCTTCGTTGCGCTTCCACTGGCGTGATATTCGGGCGCCAGAGCGAACTTGTCGCGCGCGTCAAACTGGCGATCACCGCGAGCAGCAAAGGCTTTGAACAGCCTGTAGGCTCGCCATGCTGTAAAGGCGGTCCAGGCACTAGCAGCAATGCCGGCAATGACCCAGGCCCACGTTGCAGCTGTAGTGCCCACATGCGACTGGATCGCCCCAGCCAGCACGAACGGCAGTATCGCGAGAAGCGGCGTAACCGGCCGCACTCGTGTGCCCAGATCGTGATCCACGAAGCGGCGCAACCGTAGATATGGGCTTGTTTTGCGTTTCACACGGAAAGTCTGCCACACTTGGCGGTGTGCCGCTACTAACAGCCTTTCGCGGGCAACAGTGATGCGGGGGCGCCTGAAAAGTTTTGGGGCGCGCGGGTTCTGCTTGAGGCGTTTCGTGTGATTGTGGAACGTGGGCGTCCGGGAGTGTGCGACGAGAAGGGGCTGCCTATCCGGAAGTTTGACGCCTGGTCAGTCCGTGAGGTGAAATAAATCAAGCACTTGTTTTTCGGGAAAAAGATACGCTCGCCGATTTGATGCTTGGCAGAATAAGCTGGCCGATAGCGTCCTCGCCACAGGGCGACGTGCCTGCTGCTTTCTGAACCTGACGCCTAGAAGTTGGCGTTCGGGCCGAGGTCGGGATCGAGATCGCGCGGGCGCTGCAGGTGGACGAGCTTGGCGCATCCCATATCGACCTTGTCCCAGCTGTCGATGTCGAGCTGGAGCACGGCGAACGCGGCAGTCGGCAGCTTCTCCTCCACGATGTCGCGTAGGGGGCTGTTCCCATCGTCGGGCACGAGATCGAAGATGAGGTCTTCGAGGCCGGGGTTGTGGCCGACCATCATGATCGAGGCGGGGTCGCCATCCTGTTCGCGCAGCACGTCGATGAGCGTGGCGGAACTGGCCAGATAGATGCGGCGGTCCCAGGTGATCGACGGGGCCGCGCCGGCCGCTTCGCTGGCAAGGTCGAGGGTCTGGGTGACGCGGACCGCAGGCGAGGCGAGAATGCGGCTCCAGTTCTGGGCATGGTCACGGATGTGCAAACCCATGATGGCCGCGCCCTTGCGGCCGCGCGCGTTCAGGGGGCGGTCGAAGTCGCGAAGGCGCGCATCGTTCCAGTCCGACTTGGCGTGGCGAAAAATTCCAAGGGTCTTCATGGGCTCTGCCGCTTCCTAAAACATCTGCCTGCGCGCCAGGCGGGCGTGGTGCCGGTTCTTCATCCGCGATCAGCCGGGTCGGCCGGGTTCGCGATCGGTTTCCCTGAAGCATGACCGGCGACGCGCTGTAAAGCCTCGTCGAGCGAAATTCGCGCGATGGGGGTGCCTTCGGGGAAGGCGTCGAGCAGCCGTGAGGGAAAGGCCGAGGACAGCACGATGAAGTGCCCGCGATCCTCCTTGCTGCGGATAAGACGCCCGAAGGCCTGCGCAAGGCGGGCCCGGATGATGCTGTCGTCATAGGCCGACCCACCGCCCGCCATGCGCCGTGCACGGTGCAGGATCGTGGGCCGGGGCCAGGGCACTTGCTCCATGATGACGGTGCGAAGCGAGTGGCCAGGAACGTCCACGCCGTCGCGCAGTGCATCGGTGCCCAGCAGAGAGGCGCCCGGATCATCGCGAAAGATGTCGACCAGTGTGCCGGTGTCGATGGGATCGACGTGCTGGGCGTAGACGGGAAGGCCACCGCGCGCGAGCCGGTCCGCGATACGCCCGTGAACGGCACGAAGACGCCGGATCGCGGTGAACAGGCCGAGCACGCCGCCGCCCGAAGCCTCGATCAGGCGCCCGTAGGCGGCGGCAAGCGCGGCAATGTCGCCGCGCGGGACATCGCGCACGATCAGGACCTCGGCCTGCGCGGCATAGTCGAACGGGCTGGGGCTGAGCGACAGGCGCGGGCTCACCTCGATATGCGGCGCGCCCGAGCGGGCGATGGCGCGCTCCCAGCTGTCGCCATCGCGCAAGGTGGCCGACGTCATGATCACCCCGTGCGCGGGTTCGAGTACGACCTTGGCGAAGGGTTTCATCGGATCGAGCCAATGGCGGTGGATGCCGATGTCGAATTCGCGCGCTTCGGAACGGGCAAGGGCCAGCCAGTCGACGTATTCGGGGTCTGCAGGGCCACCGAGGCGTTCGAGCAGGTTTTCCCAGGCGACCAGCAGGTCAATGCGCCAGGTCAGCGAATGGCGTGCGCCCTCAATGCGCGCGCGGCCCTGTCCGTCGAGCCAGTCCGGCCCGTCTTCGAGCAGGGCCTCGAGGCGAAGGCCGAGCTGGATCAGCGGACGGCGTAGTTCCGAAAGGGCAAGGCGTGCGGCCTGGGAAGCCTCGACGAAGGGCCCTTCCAGCCCGGCCGCTTCGGTCTCGAGGCCATAGCCGGCTTCCTGCCCGCCGCTCTCATCGCGCGCGTACACGGTGGCGCGAACCGCGGCGAGCAGCTCTTCCAATGGACCGGACGGCTCGCCGTCGTTGATGCGTTGCAGCCAACCTTCGGAAGGGAGGGCTTCGGCGGCGGAAAGGGCGGTCAGGATCGCCTTGTCGCCTTCATCGTCGTAACTGGCGACATCGGCGAGGCGGGCGGCGAGGCCGCGGCGGCGTCCGCGCGATTTCTTTTCCGGGCCGATCACCCAGCGCCGCAGCTCGATCATCTCGGTGCCCGAAAGCTCGGCGGCGAAAGTCGAATCGGCTGCATCGAAGACATGATGGCCTTCGTCAAACACGATGCGGGTCGGGCGCGAGGCGACATCGCGGCCGCGCGCCGCGTTGATCATTACAAGCGCGTGGTTGCCGATAACGAGGTCCGCGTTGACGCTGGCGCGCGCGGCGCGCTCGATGAAGCATTTGCGGTAGTGCGGGCAGCCGGCATAGACGCATTCGCCGCGCTGGTCGGTTAGTGCCGCGATGCCGCGCTTGCGGAACAGGGTGCCAAGCCATCCGGGCAGATCCCCGCCGATCATGTCGCCGTCCTGCGTGTAGGCGGCCCAGCGCCCTACAAGTTGCGCGAGGATGGCGGCACGCCCGGCAAAGCCACCCTGGAGCGCGTCCTCCAGGTTCAGCAGGCACAGGTAGTTCTCGCGCCCCTTGCGCACGACGACCGGTTGTGAGCCATCGGGCCGCGTCTCGGGCCAGGCGCGGCGGCTTTCCTTGCGCAGCTGGCGTTGCAGCGCCTTGGTGTAGGTCGAGACCCAGACCGTGCCGCCGCTGGCCTCGCTCCAGACCGAGGCGGGGGAGAGGTAGCCCAGCGTCTTGCCCACACCCGTGCCCGCCTGGGCCAGAACGACATGGGGCAGGCCAGCGCGGGTGCGCGGCGCAAAGGCGTGGGCGGCCTCGACGGCGAAGGCCTTCTGGCCCGCGCGCTCCTCGGCGCCTTGTCCGGTGAGGTGGGCCAGGCGGTCGAGAACGGCGCCATCGGGGATGTTGAGCTGGCGCGGCTGGGGCGGCTCGGGCGATTCTTCCCACTCGGGCAAGCGCGTGAAGATCCAGCGCTCGGCCTTCTGCGGCTTGGCGAGGCGCGGGGCGAGAAGCTTGGCCCAGGGCCAGCGCATCTTCACTAGCGATTGCAGCGAGGTCCAGGCGCCTTCGCGCTCTGCCCAATCAGGCTGCTCGCAGGTTTCCAGGAGGCGCATCGCGGCGCGCTGGAGAAGTTCGGGCACTTCACTGTCAGCTTCAGGCCGCGGCAGGCCCAGCGCATCGGCGAGACCCTTGGGCGTGGGCACGACAAAACGGGCGGGGTGCATGAAGGCGTAAAGCTCGAGCAGGTCGAGCCCGGCAAGATCGGGATAGCCAAGCCGCGTCGCAAGTAGCGGGGCGTTCAGGATCAGGTGCGGGGCATCGGCGACCGCGGTGACGGCCTGCCCCTTGGAGAGGGCGCGGGCGCTTCCCTGTCCGTCGTGCAGCCAGCAGCCGCTGTGGCTGGCGTGAAGAGCGGGTAGTCGGGACGCGGACATAGGTCAGGTCTTAAGCGCAGGTGGAACGGAAGGGAATGCGCGCCGTGCATCTATCCGCACCTCAATGGCTGGGGCGCGGCGAAGGGCGGCCCGTTCGCTCCGGTTCACATTCCCAGAGTGGCGGGATCGAGCGGCGTGCCTTGCGCTTCCATTCCAGCCATGAGGTTGCGCAGGGTCCGATCGCTGTTGGGATGTCTGGCGCTTTCGAGAAGCGTGTCGAGATCCTGCCTGTCATGATAACGCCCTCGGGCGATGACGGCCTCGATCTCGCGGCTGCAGCGGATCGTTTCGGCAGGGTCACAGCGGGTGAGGACGATATCGGCTCGGCAGCCTTGCGAGAGGCACCCGCCTGTCTGGTCCTCGTCCAGAACGTCCGCGACGTTGGAGGTGCTCGCGCGCAGGGCCCGGATGGGGGACATTCCGCCGCGCACCATCAGGGCAAGTTCATCGTGCAGGGACTGGCCGGGGATGTTGGTGAAAATACCAGCATCGCTGCCGGTCACCAGGGTGACCCCAGCTTCGTCGAGCATTGCGGTGAAGCGACCGAGCCACAGGTCCTTGGCGGCGTGCTCGGTTGGCTCCTGCCTGGACCACAGCGCGATATACTCCGCCTCTGTCTGCTGGGTCACGGGGTTGAGGGTCTCGGTACCGGCGCGCGCGGCGTAGGCGCCTTTCGTGCGGGCCACCATGACGAGATTGTGGTGCGCCAGAAGCGTTGGCGTGATCGGCGTGCCGCTCTGCGCGATCCGCAGGGCAAGGGCCTGCGCAGCCGTGTCGTCCTGCTGGTCTGCGAGGCCATGCCACAGGATCGATTCGACGTGTTCGATGGTCTCGAAACCGTCGTCGAGGATGTCCTCGAAGGCGATGGAGAAGGGGATATCGCGGGGCATGCCGGGGCGGCGTTCGCCTTCGGGCGCATGCCCGGTGAGGAGCATGTGGCGCTGTGCGGCTTCGTCGCGGATTGCTTCGTAGGCTTCGCGGCGCAAGTTGGAATAGGTCTTGAGGCGGGTGAACCCGGCCGCGTGCTGGGCTGCGACCGCGGCGCGGGCCTCCTGTGCGGTCTCGACGATCTGATGATTGATCTGCTGGTTCGCGCCCGCGCTGTTGAGGATGGGGCCGCTGGTAAGAAGGCGCGGTCCATCGAGTTCGCCCCGCGCGATACGCTGTGCGAGCTCAAGGTGAAAAGGCATGCCCGACATGTTGCGCACGCTCGTCACACCGTGGGCGAGGTAGGCGCCCAGTTCCGCCTCGTCCCAGACATGGACGTGCATGTCGGTGAGGCCGGGAAATGCGGTGAGGCCCGTGCCATCGATGACACGCGCGCCGTCAGAGGGTGGGGCCGAGCCGGAAGGCCCTGCGTAGACGATGGTCTCGTCGGCGATGACCAGAGTGGCATCGCGTGTGCGTGGGCTAGCCTCTTGCCCGGGATCGAGAAGTGTAACCCCGGTGACGACAAGGCGTTTGTCCGAGCTCGCGGCTGAGGCCGTGCCCGGCTGGAGCAGCGCCACGGCGGCAAGACAAAGCTGCAGAATGCGAAAGGCCGGCATGAATCCCCTCCATGCCGGCCAGTCTGCGCATTATCGCGCCCGGTTCAAGTCACCAGAGTGATCCGGCTTGAACGGACGCAATTCGAATGGTCAGGATTCGTTGGCGGCCAGCGGCGCCTTCTCGACCGGAAGCGCTTCCTTGAAGGTGTGCGTGACGTAGGGGAACGGGATCTCGATCTCGGCGTCGTCGAGCGCCTTCTTGATCGCCATGATCACGTGGCTCTTGGTCAGACGCTTGTCCTGCTCGCCGGTATTGCTCCACCACAGCACCAGGAAGTCAACCGAGCTTGCGCCGAATTCCTGCGCGAAGACGAGCACGCCCTTGTCCTTGTCGACTTCGGCAATGCCTTCCACGGCCTTGCGGATGGTCGCTTCGGCGGTCTCGAGGTCGGTGTCGTAGGAGACCCCGACGACAACCTGCTCACGGCGCACGGCCTGATCGTTGAAGATGTCGACGGCGTTCTTGAACAGCATCGAGTTGGGCACGACGGTCAGCTCGCCCGAGAACTGGCGGATGTAGGTTTCGCGCAGGGTGATGCGCTCGACCGAACCCATGATGCCGTTGCACGAGATCGAATCGCCGATGTTCATCTTCTCGCGCAGCATGATGAGAACGCCGGCGAGGAAGTTCTCGAAGATGTCCTGGAAGGCAAAGCCGATGGCCAGGGCACCGACACCCAGACCTGCAACGGCGCCTGCCGGGGTGAAGCTGGGGATCGCGACGGTAAGCGCGATCAGGATGCCCAGGATCCAGACCGCAAGTTTGGTTATCGTCTCGAACAGCTGCTGCAGATCGGTGCGCAGGCCTGCGCGCTTGGTGACCCGGCCGATGATGCGCACGAACACGCCAACCATGATCCAGGTGAGTACGACGATGCCAAGGGCGATGGCGAACGAGGGCAAGAGCTGGAAGAAGCCCATGGCCATGCCTTCCAGCTCCTTGGTCAGGGTCTCGATATAATTCACGAAGATTTTTCCGTCCTTCTGGTGCGTTTGGCACCTAACTGACGAGGACCGCCGGGGGTTCCTCTTCCGGTTTGCGCGCACACGGAGTGCCGAAGGCGCTTGCGAAATCGCGCGCAATCGCAGATGAGCGCGCGCATGACTGAAAATGCCCTGATCGAAGCCGCCCGTGTGTCCAAGGCCTGGCCCTTCCAGGAGGCCCAGAAACTGCTCAAGCGCTATCCTAATGGCAAGAGCGCAGCCGACGGTTCTCCAGAGCCTATCCTGTTCGAGACGGGATATGGTCCCTCGGGGCTGCCGCATATCGGGACGTTCCAGGAAGTCCTGCGCACCACGCTGGTGCGCCGCGCCTACGAAGCGCTGGTCGGTGCGAAGCCCGAGGACGGGGTGACCCGGCTGGTCGCCTTCTCGGACGACATGGACGGTCTGCGCAAGGTGCCCGACAACATTCCTCAGGCTGAACTTCTCGCCGCGAACCTCGGAAAGCCGCTCAGCCGGATCCCCGATCCGTTCGGAAAGTTTGAAAGTTTTGCGCATCATAACAACGCGATGCTGCGCGAATTTCTTGATCGCTTCGGGTTTGATTACGAGTTCGTCTCGGCCAGCGATCGGTACAATTCGGGGCGCTTCGACAATGCCCTGAGCGGCGTTCTGAGCAATTACGATGCCATCATGGGCGTGATGCTGCCCACGCTGCGCGAAGAGCGTCGCAAGACCTATTCGCCGGTGCTGCCGGTCTCGCCGACGACGGGCGTGGTCCTGCAGGTTCCGGTCGAAGTACTCGATCCGGCCTCGGGCATGATCCGCTTCACCGATGAGGATGGCTCCACGGTCGAGCAGAGCGTGTTCGGCGGTCAGGCCAAGCTGCAGTGGAAGGTCGACTGGGCCATGCGCTGGGTGGACCTGGGTGTCGATTACGAGATGTGCGGCAAGGACCTGACCGATTCGGTCACGCAGTCGGGCAAGATCGCGAAGATCCTCGGCGCGCGCCGTCCCGAAGGGCTGATCTACGAACTGTTCCTCGACGAGAACGGCGAGAAAATCTCCAAGTCCAAGGGCAATGGTCTCACTATCGAGCAGTGGCTGACCTACGGCACCGAGGAGTCGCTCGGCTTCTACCTGTTCCGTGAGCCCAAGAGCGCCAAGCAGCTGCACATCGGCGTGATCCCGAAGGCTGTCGACGAGTACTGGCAGTTCTATGGCAACCTGCCCAAGCAGGCGCTCGACAAGCAGCTGGGCAATCCGGTGTGGCACCTTCTGCGCGCGAACGGCCAGGATCAGAACGATGTGCCGGTGCCGCCGGTGACCTTCGCCCTGCTCCTGAACCTTGTCGGTGTGCTGGGCGCCAACGCCACGCGCGAGCAGGTCTGGTCCTACTTGGCCAACTACGTCGACAACGCCGATCCGGCCGAGCACCCCGCGCTCGATGCGATGGTCAGCTGCGCGCTCGCGTACAACCGCGACTACATCGCGCCGACCCTGCAGCGCCGCAAGCCGGAGGGCGGTGAAGTGGCCGCGCTTACCGAACTCGATGCGCAGCTGGCCAAGGTCGAGGCCAATGCTTCGGCCGAGGACCTGCAGAACATCGTCTACGAGATCGGCAAGGACGAGCAGTACGGCTTTGAAAGCCTGCGCGACTGGTTCAAGGCGCAGTACGAGACGCTGCTCGGCTCCAGCCAGGGGCCGCGCATGGGCAGCTTCATCGCACTCTACGGTGTGCCCGAGACGCGCAAGCTCATCGCCGAAGCGCTGGCCTGAGGCTGCGCGAACCCAAACTAGCGGGCATGCCGCGCAAGGGGTGATCCCTCTTGCGTGGCAACCCACCGCTCGACCTTCTCTTGCAGGAGGCCGAGCGGCAACGCGCCCGAGCCTAGAACGGCCTCATGGAAGTCCCGGATGTCGAAACGTGGGCCGAGGCGTTGCTCGGCGTCCCGGCGCAGCTTCTGGATGGTGAGCGCGCCGATCTTGTAGGACAGCGCCTGCGCGGGCATCGCGCTGTACCTATCGACTTCGGCCTCGGCATCGCTGTGGCCCATCCCCGAATGGGCAAGCATGTAATCGATCGCCTGCGCACGCGACCAATGACGGGCGTGAATGCCGGTGTCGACGACCAGGCGCATCGCGCGCAGCATCTCATCGTCCAGCGTTCCCCAGTGCTGGAGCGGGTCGTCGTAGAGGCCCATGTCGTAACCCAGAGTCTCGGCGTAAAGCGCCCAGCCTTCCACGAACGCGCTGGTCTGCGAATTGCGCTGGAAGGCGGGGAGGGCGGAATTCTCGCGGGCAAGGCTGATCTGCAGGTGATGGCCGGGCATGGCTTCGTGCAGGTAAAGTGTCGTCACTCCCGAGACGAAGCGATGTTTCAGGTCATAGGTGTTGTAGAAGAAGGTCGCCGGAATTTTCCCTGAACCTTCCACGTAGGATCCTCCAGCCTCGTAGCGGGCGCGATCGGGAGGGTAGGCCTGCACCTGGAGAGGGCTCTCGGGGCGCATGCGAAAGAAGCGCGGGAGCGCGGTGTCGACCGTGGCGGCCACCTTGCCAAAGCGCTGGGGCAAGTCTTCGGACGAACGGGGATGAAAACGCGGATCGCTGCGAATATTCTCGAAGAATTCGGGCAGGGGGACATGGCTGCCCAGGTCGCGGGCAACCTTGGCCATCTGCGTCTCGATCCGCGCGACCTCGCGGGTGCCAAGCGCGTGGATATCGTCGGGATCGAGTGCAAGCGAGGTCTCGCGCGCGATCAGCGCCCGATACAGAGCGGCGCCGCCCGGCATGTCGGAAAGGCCGATCGAAGGGCGTGCAGCGGGAAGGTAGTCCTCAGCCAGGAAAGCGCGAAGGCGGCGGTAGGCGGGCAGAATATCCGTGCGCGCAGATGCCGTGAACGTGTGGACGAGGTCGGCCTCCACGCCCCGTGACAGCGAGGGCGGAAGATCCTCGATGGGGGTGAGGAAGCGTTCCTCGGGATCGGCCCCATCCAGCAGGGCGTCGATCTGCGCGACCATGTGCTCCACCGTCAGGCGAGGCAGGACCACTCCCTGCCGCGCGCCTGCGCGGAAGCGGGTGATGGCGGTATCGATGATCGTCGGGAAGGCGGCGTAGAGGCGCAGTACCTCACGGTAGTTGCTTTCGTTCTCGTAGGGAAAGGCCCCTCCGGGCGCGATGAGCGAGGGGAAATCGAGCTGGAGCCCCGCAAAATGGTGGAACGGGAATGCCCCTTCGAGGCTCCGCATTTCCGGCCGGAGCGAGGCAACTTCCTCGGCCTTGCGGGCGCCGAAGAGGGCGTGGGAAAGGCGTAGGTCGTCCGTCAGCGCGCATCGGTCGATAGCTGCGAGCAAGGCAAGGCTGCGCCGGGCGGATGCGAACCGTTCGCGTTGCAGCGCATCGGTGTAGATGCGCGCGAGATCGGCGCTGTCCGGTACCTCGCCCCTGTAGAGCGCGGCAATCGGATCGAGGGCCGCTTCGCGGGCCTCGTCGTCCGCGAAAAGTGCGCGCAGGGCACGCACGTCCTGTCGGCTTTCGGTCTGCTCGGGCGCGGTTATCACAGGGCAGGGCGGCTGGGGGCCGGGCGCAACTGCGCACACCGCTGGCGCAGTGGACGCAAGCCATCCAAGGATGACAAGGCTACCGGCCAATGCTCGCCGCCCCCGATCCTGCCGCTTTCGAAGTGCGGGAGATGGGCCTGCGCGGCTTATTGCCAGGTGTGGGAGCGAAACCATTTCGTGACAATGTACTTGGTGCCCCGCACGACCGGCCGGGCGGCGTGGAGGGTATAGGGATTGGGGCGCCCGTCAGGCAAGGCGTTGTTCCAGAGGAGAAGGCCGCCCAGCCTTGGACGAATGCGCAGCGAAAGCCGGGTGAACTCGGTCGCGCCCCCTTCATCGACGGCGTTGAGGTAGATCATCGCGGTCCAGCTGCGTTGACCTCCGCAGTTCTTCTCGCGCTGCCAGTATTCGGCGCTCGTGTCGAACCAGTCGCAATGTTCGGCGAAGAACTGGCCGCACTCGTAGCGCTGTCCCTGCGCAGCCTCGCTGCGCTGGCCGGAGAGGCCGGTCAAGGCGCACAGGCGCGCGTCGAGGCGGCGTACCACCGAATCCTCGGGGTCTATGTCGCTGGAACAGCTCGTGCGGATCTGCGTGTTGTCGGAATCGTCGACAAGTGCCGAGGGCTGCGCTTCGGCATCGATGAGGTCGATCAGGTGGCGGCAGCAGTCCGCGTCGAGGAAATTGTCGAGCGTGTAAATTTCGGCGCGTTCGTCGGGTAGGCGGCGTACGGCGGGTGCGGCGTCGAGCCGGTTGCGCACCCGGGTGCCGATGCGGGCGAGGATCTCTCGATCCAGAAGTCGCTCTGCGTCCATCGAGCCATGCTCGCAGGTTCACGAGGACGGATCAATCTCGGGATTGTCCCGGATACGAAAAAGCCCCCTTGCTGCGGTGCAAGGGGGCTGATCGCGAACGATGTGCGAGGGTGTTACCAGAAGAAGTCGTAGATTACGTCAACAACTTCGCCCGTATAGGTGTTCACCAGAAGCACGTCGTCATAGTAACGGACCCAGCGGTAGGGGCCGTAGACGGCCGGCAGACGGTAGGCCCAGGGGTCGTTGATCCAGTAACGGCTGCCGTAGAACATCGCACCCAGCGAGAAGCCGATGCTCAGGCGGCGGTAGGCATAGCCGCGGTAGGGGGCGTAATACCGTCCCAGGCGGTAGTGCGAGCGGTGCTGGGCCCGATAGCTGCGCCAGTTGTAGCGGTTGTTGCGGCGCCACTCGTTGCGGTCCCAGCGCCGTTCGGCCCGGCGGGCGGAGCGATAGCCGCGGCGGTTATCGCGGCGTTCGTAGCGATCTCCACGACGGTTGTTGCGACGGTCATAGCGATCTTCACGACGGTTGTTGCGACGGTCGTACCGGTTGTCCTGGCGCTGATCCCGGCGATCATAGCGGCGGTCGCGGCTGGTATCCGGCCGGGCCGTGCGCTCGGGGCGGCTGGCGCGGCCGCGATCAAGACCTCGCAGGCTGCCAGCTTCGCGGCGGCTGTAATCGCGCTCGCTGCGCTCCTGGCGACGTTCGATGCGGGCTTCACCGCGGTTGTTGCGGGTCTGTGCCGGACGGCTGGGACGCGCCTGACGCTGCGGGCTTGCCTGGCGTTGTGGACGCGCCTGGCGCTGGCCGCCGCGATCGCCGCGATCTCCACGGTTAGCGCGCTCGTGACGCCCGCGTTCCTGCGCCATGGCGATGTCAGGAAGGACCATTCCGGTCGTGGCAAGGAGCATGGCTCCCCAGGCTCCGGCCTTCAGAAGTGTTCTGGACATTGTGCGATACCTCTTCTGCTCTCGCAGCCAATCGTTCCGTGACCATTGCGCGGGGTGGGGTGAGAGCCTTATCCAATCGTTTTCAGCGTTGATCCGGTTCTACCCTGAGGCGACTTGCCCGAACCTGAACTGGGTTACGGTTCTTTGTTCATGTTTGTGTATATTTTTATGAACGCCGCAGCAGAGGTCGTCAGATACGAAAACGGCCCGCCGTTTCGGGCGGGCCGTCTCGATCCTTCCGGAAGGACGTGTCAGCGCGTCAGCTTCTTGTAGGCCAGCGCGGTCGGACGGTCAGCCGCATCGCCCAGGCGACGGCGCTTGTCCTCTTCGTAGGCCTCGAAGTTGCCTTCGAACCATTCGACGTGGCTGTTACCCTCGAAGGCGAGGATGTGGGTCGCCAGACGGTCGAGGAAGAAGCGGTCGTGCGAGATGACCACGGCGCAACCGGCGAAGTTCTCGATCGCCTCTTCGAGCGCGCCCAGGGTTTCGACGTCGAGGTCGTTGGTCGGTTCGTCGAGCAGGAGGACGTTGCCACCCTCCTTGAGCATCTTGGCCAGGTGGACGCGGTTGCGTTCACCGCCCGAGAGCTTGCCGACGTTCTTCTGCTGGTCCTGGCCCTTGAAGTTGAAGGCGCCGACATAGGCACGGGTCGATACGTCGTGGCCGTTGACCTTCATATAGTCGAGGCCGTCGGAGATTTCCTCCCAGACGTTGTTCTTGCCATCAAGGTGGTCGCGGTTCTGGTCAACGTAGCCCAGGTGTACGGTCTGGCCGATCTCGATCTCGCCGGTGTCGGGCTTTTCCTGGCCGGTGAGCATCTTGAAGAGGGTCGACTTGCCCGCACCGTTGGGGCCGATGACGCCGACGATGCCGCCCGGCGGCAGGATGAACGAGAGGTCCTCGAACAGGAGCTTGTCGCCAAACGCCTTGGAGATGCCCTTGGCCTCGATGACCTTGCCGCCAAGACGCTCGGGCACCTGGATGACGATCTGGGCCTTGCCGGGGGTGCGCTGGTCCTGCGCGTTCTGCAGTTCCTCGAACTTGCGGATACGGGCCTTGGACTTGGTCTGGCGTCCCTTGACGCCGGCGCGGATCCACTCGAGCTCGTCCTTGAGAGCCTTCTGGCGGCCCGTCGCCTCGCGGTCTTCCTGCTCGAGGCGCTTGGCCTTCTTCTCGAGGTAGGTCGAGTAGTTGCCTTCGTAGGGGAAGTACTTTCCGCGGTCGAGCTCGAGGATCCAGCCCACCACGTTGTCGAGGAAGTAGCGGTCGTGGGTGATCATCAGCACGGCACCGTGGTACTCGGCGAGGTGATTTTCCAGCCAGTTGACGCTTTCGGCGTCGAGGTGGTTGGTCGGTTCGTCGAGCAGCAGGATGTCGGGCTTCTGGATGAGCAGGCGGGTCAGCGCAATGCGGCGCTTTTCGCCGCCCGAGAGGCTCTTCACGTCCCAGTCGCTGGGCGGGCAGCGCAGGGCTTCCATCGCCACTTCGAGCTGGTTGTCGAGTGTCCAGCCATCGACGGCGTCGATCTTGTCCTGGAGCGTGCCCATTTCCTCCATGAGCGCGTCGAAGTCGGTGTCGTCCTGGGGATCGCCCATCTCCGCCGAGATCGCGTTGAAGCGGTCGACCATGTCGGCCACTTCGCGCGCGCCGTCCTTGACGTTTTCGAGCACGGTCTTGCTCTCGTCGAGCTGGGGCTCCTGCGGCAGGTAGCCCACGGTGATGTTCTCACCGGGCCAGGCTTCGCCCGAGAAATCGGTGTCGATACCGCCCATGATCTTCATGAGGGTCGACTTACCCGCGCCGTTCGGGCCCACGATGCCGATCTTGGCGCCCTGGTAGAACTGCAGGTTGATGTTGGAGAGCACCGGCTTGGGTGCGCCCGGGAAGGTCTTGGTCATGTCCTTCATGACGAAGGCGTATTGCGCGGCCATGCGGTCCTCGGATGCTGTGTTGATGGGATACTTGGCCTTGGCCCTTACAGAGCCCGTCCCCGGCCTGCAAGCGGCCCGATGCGTCGAAAGGGTCCGGTAAGGCATGGACGCGGACAGCTTGCGCGCCAGAGCGTTTCGTTGCTTGGCAGGCGCCTATGGCCGCGATACCTTCGTGCAATGACACGCAAGATTCCTTCAACCGCGCTTGGCGCGGTGCTCACCGCCGTTGCCCTTTACGCCTCTCCCGTTGCTGCCAAGCCCGTCGAAGGCGAAGGGGTTGCCTGGGAAATCACCGAGGGACTGACCACCGAGGTCGGCCCGCGCATGGCAGGCTCCGAAGCCGAGGACCGTGCCCGCGACTGGGGCAAGGCCAAGCTCGAGGCGCTGGGCTTCCAGAATGTGCGGATCGAGGAATTTGCGACCACGACCTGGCAGCGTGGTCCTGAAGCGGCGCGCCTGACCGCGCCCTATCCGCAGCCCCTTGCCATTACCGCGCTGGGCTTCTCGGTGCCCACGCCCGAGGGCGGTCTGACCGCGCCGCTGGTCTATTTCCCGACGCTGGAGGCCCTGGAGGCGGCCCCGGACGGTTCGCTCAAGGGCAAGATCGCCTTTGTCGACCACGCCATGCGCCGTGCGCAGGATGGTTCGGGCTACGGTCCTTATGGCAACGTGCGCCGGGCCGGGCCGGCAATGGCGTCCGAGCGCGGGGCTCTTGCCATCGTCATCCGTTCGGCGGGCACCGACAGCCACCGCAATCCCCATACGGGCGTGACCGCCTTTGGAAAGGCAAACCCGATCCCGGCGGGGGCGGTGTCGAACCCCGATGCAGACCTGATCGCGCGGATTGCAGGCGGCGGCAAGCCGATGGAGATCTCCCTGCGTCTTGAAGGCAGGCCGCTGGAGAAGGCGACCTCGGGCAACGTGATCGCGGATCTGCCAGGGCGCGATCCCAGCCTGCCGATGATCCTGGTGGGCTGCCACCTGGATTCCTGGGACCTTGGCACCGGGGCCATCGACGATGCTTCGGGCTGCGGCATCGTGGCGGCGGCGGCCCTTGCTGCGCAGGACGGTGGTCAGGCGCTGCGCACGATCCGCGTGCTGTGGGCGGGCGATGAAGAGCAGGGCATCTACTACAGCGGCGGCGATCACTACATGAAGCTGCACGCAGGCGAGCCGCACGCGCTCGCCATGGAAAGCGATTTCGGTGCGGACCGGGTCTGGCAGGTCAAGACCCGCTTTGCGGCGGCCAACAGCGATCTTGCCGACAAGGTCAACGGTGCCGTCCTGCCGCTGGGCATCGTGCCGCATGAGGGCGCGGCGCATGGCGGCACCGACATTGGCCCGATCATCGCGGAGCAGGAACTGGCCGTGGTCGATCTTGGCCAGGATGGCACGCACTACTTCGACCTGCACCACACGCCCGACGACACGCTCGACAAGGTCGATCCGGCCGCCCTTCAGCAGAACGTCGATGCCTGGACTGCGGTTCTGAAGATCGTCGCGAACGAGCCTGGGGCGATCAGCCCGGTGCCCGCGCACGACGAACCCTGAGGCAAAGCCGGTCGCAGCGCATCTGAATACGCTGCGACCGGCCCGGCATTAGCCCATCGCGGCGATCTGCTGCGTAACGGCAAGAAGCTGGCGGGCCTGTTCGAGGTGGAGCAGTTCGGTCATCTTCCCCTCGACGCGGATGGCGCCCTTGCCGGCGTTTTCGGGAAGGTCGAAAGCTGTGATCACCGCTTCGGCCCAGGCCAGCTCCTCGGCGCTCGGGCTGAACACGGTGTTGCAGGGCTCTACCTGAGCGGGGTGGATCAGGCTCTTGCCGTCGAAGCCGAAGTCCAGGCCCTGGCGTGCCTCGGCCTCGAATACGTCGAGGTCGCGGAACTCGTTGCACACCCCGTCGAGGATGGTGAGGCCGTGGAGCCGTGCGGCTGCCACCGCCTGCGCCATGAAAGGCAGGAACGGAGTGCGTTCGGGCGTCAGGCGGGCGCGCATTTCCTTGGCAAGGTCATTGGTGCCCATGATCCAGAGCGAGAGGCGCGTGGTCGCGGCCATAGCAGCGAGCGGCTCCAGGTTGAGAACCGCACCGCAGGTCTCGATCATCGCCCACAGCTGCATCGCCTCGGGCGCGGTCTCGAGCGCTTCCTCGTAGCGGCCGATGTCGAGGGGGGTGGAGACCTTGGGCACGAGGACCGCGTCTGCCTTCGATGCCGCGAGCGCAGCAAGATCGTCCGCGCCCCATTCGGTATCGATCCCGTTCACGCGCACGGCAACCTCGCGCGCGCCGAAGCCACCCTCGTCAAGCGCGGCAAGCGCAGCCTCGCGGGCATCCGCCTTGGCTTCGGGGGCAACTGCATCCTCAAGGTCGAGTACGACCACGTCGCAGGGCAGGGTGCGCGCCTTCGCAATGGCCCTCGCGTTCGAGGCCGGCAGGTAGAGGGCGCTGCGGCGCGGACGGATCGGGGCGTTTGCGGACATCGGTGGCTCTCCTTGTATCGGTCTCGTCCTTGGGGTGCGGGTGCGTTCGGGTCAAGCCGGCTGCACGTGGATCTTTGCGCGCAGGGCAAAGGTCCTGGGACCCTCGCGGCCCCAATCTCCACCCAAAGTGCTAGTGCAATCGTTTCCAAGCGCGGCTAGTAAGAATGGCAAGCGGGGTCGCATCCTCCAGGACCGCGCTGAGACTAAAAACACGCTCGTGCCGGGCCTCTCTCACTCTCTCTCCTGTTCGGCACGGGAAAACTCCAAGGGTCGCCCCACCGCCCCGTTCACCCCGCCAACGTGCAAGGTGAACGGGGCGTTTCTCTTTGCGGTGAAGGTTCCTGGTGAGCAGGCTGGACAGCGCGGCGCACGCGCGCCAGAGTGTTGCCATGCGCAAGATCATCCTCCCGCTCGCCGCTCTCGGGCTTTCCGTCCTCTCCGTGTCGGCGCAGGCCGCTCTTCCCGTCGGGGCCAAGGCGCCCGCGTTCGTGACCAAGGGCGCGAAAGCGGGCAAGGAGACGACGTTCGATCTCTCGGCCGCGCTGCGCAAGGGGCCGGTAGTCCTGTACTTCTACCCCAAGGCGTTCACGCAAGGGTGCACCCTGGAGGCGCATGCCTTTGCCGAGGCGACCCCCGAATTCGCCAAGCTGGGCGCAACGGTCGTAGGCATGTCAGGCGATGACTTGCCCACGCTCAAGAAATTCTCGACCGAGGAATGCCGTGACAAGTTTGCCGTCGCCATCGCTTCGCCCAAGGTCATCAAGGACTACGACGTCGCCCTCAAGGTCGACGGGCTTCCCGATGGCCTGACCCAGCGCGTGAGCTACGTAATCGGACAGGATGGCAAGGTCGTCATGGTGCACTCGGACAGTGACTACCGCGACCACGTCAAGCTGACGATGGCGGCGGCGAAGAAGCTCGCCCGCTAATCCTCTGTAGGCCTGTCTCGCCGCGATGATACGCAGGCGAGGGGGAATTGCAGGCGAGGGGCTTGAACACCACGCCTGTCCGCGGATATGGGGCAGCCTTTCCGGCTCGTCTCGTCGCGGGCGGCTTTGCATTCCGCGTAGCGCCCGCTAGGGCGAGCGCGCAATCTGATTTGGAGTATCGCGCCATGCGTGCCGAGGGGCAGGCCCACATTGACCGTATCGAAAAAGCGCTCGCTCTCGTGCGCAAGTCGCTCGACTGGGAGCGCGCGCTGCGGCGATTCGATGAGCTGAACGCGCGCGTCGAGGACCCCACGCTCTGGGACAACCCCAAGGAAGCCGAGGCCGTCATGCGCGAGCGTCGCCGCCTCGAGGCTTCGATCGGCGCGGTCAACGAGATCACCGCCGAGATGAACGATGCGGTCGAGTTCGTGGAACTGGGCGAGATGGAAGGCGATGACGAAACCATCGCCGAAGGTCTTTCGACCCTGTCCGAACTGGCCGCGCGTGCGGATCGCGACAAGATCCAGGCCCTGCTCTCGGGCGAGGCCGATGCCAACGATACCTACCTCGAAGTCCATGCCGGTGCGGGCGGGACCGAGAGCCAGGACTGGGCCCAGATGCTCCAGCGCATGTACACCCGCTGGGGTGAGCGCAAGGGTTTCAAGGTCGAACTGGTCGAATACCACGCGGGCGAAGCGGCGGGCATCAAGAGCTGCACGCTTCTGCTCAAGGGCGAGAATGCGTACGGCTGGGCCAAGACCGAAAGCGGCGTCCATCGCCTCGTGCGCATCAGCCCCTATGACAGTTCGGCGCGCCGTCACACCAGCTTTTCCTCGGTCTGGGTCTACCCGGTGATCGACGACAGCTTCGAGATCGACATCAACCCGGCCGATCTCAAGATCGACACCTACCGTGCCTCGGGTGCGGGCGGGCAGCACGTCAACACGACGGACTCGGCCGTGCGCATCACCCACCAGCCTTCGGGCATCGTGGTGGCGAGCCAGATCGACCGTTCGCAGCACAAGAACCGCGAAATCGCGATGGGCATGCTCAAGTCGCGTCTCTTCGAGGAAGAAATGCGCAAGCGCGAGGAAGCCGCCAGCGCGGAGCACGCGAGCAAGAGCGACATCGGCTGGGGCCACCAGATCCGTTCCTACGTTCTGCAGCCCTACCAGCAGGTCAAGGATCTGCGCACCGGCGTCGTCTCGACGGCACCGGACGATGTTCTCGATGGCGAACTCGATCCCTTCATGGCCGCCGCGCTTTCGCAGCGCGTGACCGGCGAGAAGGTCGAGATCGAAGACGTCGACTGAGATCGACGCGCGAGAAAGGGATGCCAGCGCGAGGTGCGGGGCGGGCCGGGAGGTCGGCCCCCTTTCAGGGCTTTGCCAAGCCGAAGCGAACGCGGTACACCAGCGCGATGCTGCGTTCCTCGCGTAAGTTTCGGCCTTGCCCGATGCGGTCCTCCAGGGCCAGCCTGATCTCCTCTGGACTGCTGCTGTGCGCAGTGTCGGCCCTGGCTGGCTGCACGCCGAGCGAGGCCGATGCGGATCGTCCGGCCACCTCGCGCGACTTTCCGGTGCCCGACCGTCCGATCTCTCCGGGGGGCTCGACGGCCTTTTCCAACGAAGTCCAGCGTGACAGCGTCAACGAAGCAAAGGTCGTGATGGACCTGGCCCGGATTTCCGAGGGCATGACGGTTGCCGACATCGGTGCGGGCGATGGCTATTACACGGTGCGCCTGGCGCAGCGGGTGGGTTCTTCCGGACGGGTACTGGCTGGCGATATCGATCCTGAAGTCATCCAGAAGCTGGGCCTTCGCGTAGAGCGTGAAAGGCTGGAGAATGTCTCCATCAAGCTGGGGACACCCGACGATCCACGCTTGCCGGAAAACAGTTTCGACCGCATCTTCCTGGTTCACATGTACCACGAGGTGAGCGAGCCTTATGCCTTTCTGTGGCGCCTGCGACCGGCGCTGCGTGAAGGGGGCAAGGTGATCGTCGTGGACGTCGATCGCTCGACAGGTGAACATGGCATGCCGCCGGAACTTCTCTTCTGCGAATTTGCAGCGGTAGGCTTCCGTTTGAGCCAATTTGTCCGTAAGCCTGAGCTCCAGGGCTACTACGCGCAGTTCGAAGCTTCCGGAGGACGACCGGGACCGGAAGCAATCGTGCCGTGCCGTATGTCCAGTGAGGCGGACACGGAATAGCTCTGTATCAGGGTTCAGGCAGGAAAATTCCATTCACGGGCGTTGAATGGTTACACCGACTTCCTAAGTCGGAGTTTGACGCCGAGGGGGAAAGATAAGAGTTACGATGGGTTTCAAGGGTTTAAAGCCGATTAACTATGGTGGACGTGAAGTCTGGCCGCTGATTGAAGGCGGTAAGGGCGTCTCGGCCACCAACCATATGAGTTCGGGTGCCTGGGCGGCAGCGGGCGGCATCGGCACGGTCAGTGCCGTCAACGCCGACAGCTACGACGCCGAGGGCAAGATCGTTCCGCAGGTCTACAATGCACTGACCCGCAAGGAGCGCCACGAGGAACTGATCCGCTACGCCATCGATGGCGGCGTCGAGCAGGTCCAGCGGGCATACGAGATTTCCAACGGCCAGGGCGCGATCAACATCAACGTCCTATGGGAAATGGGCGGCGCGCAGCAGGTGCTCGAAGGCATCCTCGAAAAGACGCCGGGTCTCGTGACCGGCGTGACCTGCGGGGCGGGCATGCCTTATCGCCTGTCCGAGATCGCGGCGCGCTACAACGTCAACTATCTTCCCATCGTCAGCTCGGGCCGTGCCTTCCGCGCGCTCTGGAAGCGTGCGTACCACAAGGTGGCGGACCTGATGGCCGCCGTGGTCTACGAGGATCCCTGGCTCGCGGGTGGTCACAACGGCCTTTCCAACGCGGAAGATCCGCTCAAGCCCGAAGATCCCTATCCGCGCGTCAAGGCCCTGCGCGATGTGATGCGCAAGGAAGGCATCTCGGACGATGTGCCGATCGTGATGGCGGGCGGCGTATGGTACCTGCGCGACTGGGAAAACTGGATCGACAACCCCGAGCTTGGCAGCATTGCCTTCCAGTACGGTACGCGTCCGCTGCTGACTACGGAAAGCCCGATCCCGCAAGCCTGGAAGGACGCACTGCGCGACCTTGATCCGGGTGATGTGCTGCTGCACCGTTTCTCGCCGACCGGTTTCTACTCTTCGGCTGTGCGCAATCCGTTCCTGCGCTCGCTCGAAGCGCGTTCGGAGCGCCAGATCCCCTACTCGAAGGTTGAGGCCGGTGAGCACACCGTGCGTCTCGACGTTGGTGTCAAGGGCAAGAACTTCTGGGTCGCGCCCAAGGATCTCGACCGCGCGCGCGGCTGGGCGCAGGAAGGCTTCACCGACGGCTTGCGGACGCCCGACGACACCATCGTTTTCGTGGCTCCGGACGAGCGCGACGAAATCCGCAAGGATCAGGCCGACTGCATGGGCTGCCTCTCGCACTGCGGTTTCTCGTCGTGGAAGGATCATGACGACTACACCACGGGTCGCCTGGCTGATCCACGCAGCTTCTGCATTCAGAAGACGCTCCAGGACATTGCCCATGGCGGACCCGTGGAGGAGAACCTGATGTTTGCAGGCCATGCGGCCTACAACTTCAAGCGGGATCCCTTCTACTCGAACGGCTTCACACCAACCGTGAAGGAACTGGTCGATCGCATCCTGACCGGCGACTGATCGGTTTGAAAGAACTGTAAGAAGGCCCTGCAAGATTCGGATCTTGCGGGGCTTTCTTGTTAGAAGCCCTCAGGTGTGGCGATGTCGAGGCCCTGGTCGACGCACTCTTGCGCTGGGCGCATCGGCCGAACCAGCGAAACCATGGTTGCCAGAACGAGCGTGGTCGCCGCAACCCAGATCGTGGCGAGTGCGAGCGTTCCGGCCTGTCCGATCAACTGATCTATCAGGCTGGTGCCGGAGGGGTGCCCTGTGCCTCCCAGCGCAGGCTGGATGAAGGGGACGACAAGCAGGCTGCCGCAGGCTCCGCCCCCTGCAAACACGCTGGCGAGTACGCCAGCGTCTCCCAGACGGGTCCGGGCTTGCAGTGTCCTGGCAAGACTGTAGCTGACCGTCGTTCCGAACGCGCCGATCACGATGGCGCCTCCAGGCGATACGTAGCCGGCCGCCGGCGCGATGCAGGCAAGGCCGCAAAGAATGCCGCGAGCCAGGGAAAGCGGCCCTGGCGGACAGTTCGTGGCACGTCCCAGAAGCAGCCATGTCATCGTCCCCGCAGCGGCTCCCAGCAGGGTTGCCAGCATGGCGGCTGCGGCATCGTCGTTGCCGGTGAGCGCCTGCCCGCCACTCGCCGCGATACGCCCGACGAGGAAAAGTGTCGCGCCGAGAAGAGCAAGCAGAAGGCCAAGCGGCGAGAGTGGGGAGGGGGCTGGTTCGCGATCTGCACCCATGAGTGCGAGGACGAGCCCGCTCACTCCCACGCCGACGCCGATCACGATGCCCCCGTTCCAGTCAATCGGGAGAAACTTCTCCGAGATCCAGCCACCTCCCCAGATTGCGTGGGCAAGCGGGGCATAGGCGACCAGAGACCACAGAGGCGCAAAGAGCATGAGCCAGGCGGTATTCATGCGGCCGGATCGGAACGCGACCAGGATTGCGACCGGCAGAAGGGCCGAGGTTGACTGAAAGAGGGCAAAGCCGCTCTCGGGGATGCTTGAACCTGCGCGCAGATTGCCGAATTCACGTAGCATCCATGCGTTTCCCGCGCCAAGCCAGCCCCCTGTGGCATGGCCGAAGGCAAGCGTGTAGCCCGCGATCGCCCAGGCAAGCGTGCTGGCGAGTACCGCGCCCATGCCTTGGTACAAGGTCGTGATCTGGTTGCGCCCGCGCGCTTGGCCACAGGCGAAGAGTACGAAGCCGGGAAGCGTCGCGGCAAAGGCGAGAACGCTCGCCGCGAGGATCCAGGCCGTATCGCCCGTATCAGCGAGATCGAGCGCTCCGCTCTGGGCACAGGCGGGACTGGAAATGGAGGCAAAGAGCAGGCTGCAAGCCGAAAGGGCGAGGCGGTGTCCGGCCTTTCCGATCTGTCCGTCTGCACGTCCCATCCCGTTCATGCCCCTGTCCTGTGCGTCGCTATTTGGCCGCCATTTAGAGCATGGTATCGGTTAACGCCAAGCGCACGCCGATCACGCCAACGGTCAGTCGATCTCGGGCAGGACCTGATCGGGTGGGCGATGGCCATCGACCCAGAAGCGGATGTTGGCGATGATCTTGTGACCGGCGGTCTCTCGCCCTTCGAAGGTCGCGCTGCCAAGGTGGGGCAGGGCCACAAGATTGGGCGCTGCCAGAAGTCGGGGACTGACCTCGGGTTCGTGGGCGAAGACGTCCAGGCCAGCGCCCGCGATCCGTTCCTGTTCCAGCGCTTCGACAAGGGCGTCTTCGTCGATCAGGCCGCCTCGGCCGGAATTGATGATGCAGGCGGTGCTCTTCATGCGCGCGATCTGTTCGGCGTCGACAAGGTGATGCGTCGCGCTGGTCAGCGGGCAGTGGAGGCTTACGGCATCGGACGTGGCGAACAGCCGTTCAATCTCTGGCTCGAAGGAAGCCGAGAGCATGTTCTCGAGCGCTTCGGGCAGACGGTGGCGATTGTGGTAGACGATATTCATGCCAAAGGCCCGCGCACGGTGAGCTACGGCCTGCCCAATCCGACCCATGCCCACGATGCCCAGCGTCTTGCGCGACAGGCTGTGGCCCAGCATGCTGGTTGGCCCCCAACCTTCCCAGGCGCCGTTCTGAAGGGTCTGCGCACCGGCCTTGAAGCGCCGCATGGTGAGTATGAGCAGCGCGAATGTCAGATCCGCGGTGTCATCGGTGAACACACCCGGGGTGTTCGTTACGAGAATGCCCCGGGCCCGTGCTGCCGCCAGATCGATATGTTCGGTTCCTGCTCCGAAATTGGCGATCATGCCAAGATTGGGTCCCGCCGATTCGATAAGGTCCCGGTCGATCGTGTCGGTCACGGTGGGTACGAGTACGTGGCAATGCGCCATCGCCGCGCGCAGTTCCTCGCGTGAGAGGGGGGTGTCGGGCGTGTTGAGATCGGCATCGAACAACTCGCGCATGCGCTCTTCGACCGCAGGGGCGAGCCGCCGTGTCACGACGACCGAGGGGCGTGTGGGAAGCGGCGGGCGAGCGGTAATATCGGATGCAGACATGGCGTCTTTAGGCTATCGCGCTGTGCAGTCGCGCGGTCAAGACGTCTTGATGAAGCCGCGTTTCGGGAAGTAAGTCAGAACCATGTTGCGCAAATACTCGATCCTGGCCGCTCTGGCGGCTGCGTGCATCTTTCCCTCGCTCGCGCAGGCCGCGGACGAGGACAAGGTGCCTTACTGGGCATCCATCGACGTCGATGAAGCCAACATGCGCGTGGGGCCCGGCAACAGCTTTCGTATCGCATGGGTCTACCGGCGCCTGCATCTGCCGGTGAAGGTCATTCGGCGCGAGGGGCCCTGGCGCCAGGTGGAAGATCCGGACGGTGCCCGGGGGTGGATGCGCGACCTTCTGCTCTCACGCCAGCGCGGAGCCATCGTGCGCGGTGATGACCTCATCGAAATGCATGCGGAGCGCGGTGAGGCTGCCCCTGTCCTGTGGCAGGTCGAACCCGGTGTCGTCGGCCTTCTTGGCGAGTGCGAGGCAGGGTGGTGTGAACTCGACATCCAGGGGCATCGCGGCTGGGTGCCTGAAAGCAGCCTCTGGGGCGCCGGCACGCCCTGAGGAGCAAGCAGGCGTGGCAACGAAAAAGCCCCGCGGATGCGAACCATCCGCGGGGCTTTTTCGTAGGCTGGGTCGGGGCAGATCAGGCCAGTTCGACCGCGATCGCGGTGGCCTCACCGCCGCCGATGCACAGCGAGGCGATACCCTTCTTGAGGCCGCGGCTCTTGAGGGCGTTGATGAGGGTGACGATGATGCGGGTACCCGACGCGCCAATGGGGTGACCAAGTGCGGTCGCACCGCCGTTCACATTCACCTTGTCGTGCGGGATGCCCAGGTCCTTGATCGCGAACATGGCAACGCAGGCAAAGGCTTCGTTGACCTCGAAAAGGTCGACGTCCGAGGCGCTCCATCCCGTCTTTGCAAGAAGCTTCTCAATGGCGCCGACAGGAGCGGTGGTGAAGTCCTTGGGCTCCTGTGCGTGCGCTTCCACGGCAACGACAGTCGCGACCGGCGACAGACCCTTCGCGTCGGCCACGCTCTTGCGGGTGAGCACAAGCGCGGCCGCGCCATCCGAGATCGAGCTCGACGAGGCGGCCGTGATCGTGCCGTCCTTGGCAAAGGCTGGGCGCAGGGTCGGGATCTTGTCAGGCTTGCCCTTGGGCGGCTGTTCGTCCGTTTCGACGATGGTGTCGCCCTTGCGGCTCTTCACCGTCACAGGGACAACTTCGTCGGCGAAGGCGCCGGTGGTGATGGCCTCGTTGGCGCGGCGCAGCGACTCGATGGAATAATCATCCTGCATCTCGCGCGTGAGCTGGTAGTCGTTGGCGGTAACTTGCGCGAACGAGCCCATCGACGCGCCCTCGTAGGCATCTTCGAGGCCGTCGAGGAACATGTGGTCGTAGATCGTGTCGTGCCCGGCGCGGGCACCCGAGCGGTGCTTCTTGGAGAGATACGGCGCGTTGGTCATCGACTCCATGCCGCCGGCGATGACAAGATCGATCGAGCCCGAAGCAAGGGCCTCGGCACCCATGATGACGGTTTGCATGCCCGAGCCGCAGACCTTGTTGACGGTCGTAGCCTGGACCGACTTGGGCAGGCCCGCCTTGAGCGCAGCCTGGCGGGCAGGGGCCTGGCCAAGCCCGGCTGGCAGGACGCAGCCCATGTAGATGCGTTCGACATCCTCGCCCGCGACGCCGGCGCGCTCCACGGCGGCCTTGACGGCGGTAGCGCCGAGCTCGGTGGCATCGACCCCGGCAAGAGCGCCCTGGAGGCCGCCCATCGGAGTGCGTGCGTAGGAGAGAACGACAATGGGATCGGAAGCGGAAATCTGGGTCATGGCGTGGAGCCTTCCTGCCTGAATGCGGTTCGCGTCCTCATTCGATAATGTTGCGCTGCGCCATTTTCAACGCCGCTTCTTCCAACAACGCCCGGGTGGTGCCCGTCATGGGTCGCGGCGAGGGCGGCGTCATAGGCGCGGACAACCTTCGAGATCCGATCTTTTGCATATCGGTGTAAATGCAAATGACTCGCAATATCTTTTCTGCGTGTGATTTTCAAGAAAAGAGAGGCGAATCGTGCCGCATTTGGCTTGCAAAGAGTTCACCCTGCTGTGCGCACTATTGCAGATTGTTTCCTTCAAGTGACCCGATAAGATCGCTGTGGGCCTAGAGCTCCTGCGGTTTTGCGTCTTTTTGTTGCAGTGCGATGGACGGGAAGGGAATAATCCTGACGGACACCTTGCGGTGTGCGGAGGGACGGCCTAAGGACCCGCTCAACGCCCGGAAACCACACACGGTGCCATAAGCGGCTCTGCCGCCACCCGGTAAGAGGCCAGAGACCATTGACTGATCTGTCGCAATATCTGCCGATATTCATTTTTCTCGCGATCGCGCTCGCCCTGTCCGCGATCATCGTGTTCCTGCCCATGGGCGTGGCGCACCTCACGGGGTCTGCCAAGCCGAATGCGGACAAGCTGAGCGAATACGAGTGCGGTTTCCCCGCATTCGAGGATCCGCGCAGCCAGTTCGACGTGCGCTTCTATCTCGTCGCGATCCTTTTCATCGTGTTCGACCTTGAAGCCGCGTTCCTGTTCCCCTGGGCCGTCTCGCTTGACCTTACCGGCTGGGCCGGTTGGGGCACGATGATGGTGTTCCTCGGTGAACTGGCCATTGGCCTCGCCTATGCATGGAAGAAGGGAGCTCTGGACTGGGAATGAGCACGCTCGTCAACGCATCCGGACAGCCGCTGGCGTCGGGCCAGAGTGGTCAGGTGACCGCCCCCGACCAGGCGTTTTTCAACGACCTCAACCAGGAAGTATCCGACAAGGGCTTCCTCGTCACCTCGACCGAGGAACTGTTCCAGTGGGCCCGTACTGGCTCGCTGTGGTGGATGACCTTCGGCCTTGCCTGCTGCGCGGTCGAGATGATCCACGTGAACATGCCACGCTACGACATGGAGCGCTTCGGTGCCGCCCCGCGCGCCTCGCCGCGCCAGTCCGACGTGATGATCGTCGCGGGCACGCTGTGCAACAAGATGGCTCCGGCGCTGCGCAAGGTTTACGACCAGATGTCGGAGCCCAAGTACGTCATCTCGATGGGTTCGTGCGCCAACGGCGGTGGTTACTACCACTACAGCTACAGCGTCGTGCGTGGCTGTGACCGCATCGTTCCGGTCGACATCTATGTCCCGGGCTGCCCGCCGACCGCCGAGGCGCTGCTCTATGGCGTGATGCAGCTGCAGCGCAAGATCCGCCGCGTTGGCACGATCGAGCGTTGAGAGGAAGCCGACCATGACCGTTCTTCACTCCGCTCCCAAATACGCTTCCAACGACGGTGTCGTGGAAACGCTGAGCGCCGCCCTGGGTTCGATGCTGATCTCCGCCACGGAGCAGCACGGCGAAGTCGTCCTGACTGTCGCGCGCCCGGAAATCGCCAACGCCCTCAAGCTGCTGCGTGACGAACACGAATACCAGCAGATGATGGAGATGGCGGGTGTCGACTACCCCTCGCGCGTCGAGCGCTTCGAGGTGGTCTACATGCTGCTCTCGGTGACCAGGAACCACCGTCTGCTGGTCAAGTGCACGGCCTCGGAAAGCACGCCTGTGCCGACCGTGACCACGCTGTGGCCCAATGCGGGCTGGCTCGAGCGTGAGGTCTTCGACATGTACGGCGTGATCTTCGCCGGCAACAAGGACCTGCGCCGCATCCTCACCGACTATGGCTTCGAAGGACACCCCTTCCGCAAGGACTTCCCGCTTACGGGCTATGTCGAGCTGCGCTACTCCGAAGAGGACAAGCGCGTTGTCTACGAGCCGGTCAAGCTGGCCCAGGACTTCCGTACCTTCGACTACATGAGCCCCTGGGAAGGTTCCGACTACATCCTTCCCGGTGACGAGAAGGCCGATGCGCCGCCCGTCGCCGAGAAGAAGACGACCGACAGCCCCAAGGATACCGGTGCCGACAAGGACACCGACGCCAAGGCTGCCAAGAAGGAATCTCCGCCGGCGCCCGCCAAGGACGAAAAGGGAGACAAGGCATGAGCATGCAGCTTGAGCAGTCGCCCACGACCGGCGACGAAGTCATCAGCAACTACACGATCAACTTCGGTCCCCAGCACCCGGCGGCCCACGGCGTTCTGCGCATGGTCATGGAGCTGGACGGCGAGATCATCGAGCGTGTCGATCCGCACGTCGGTCTTCTCCACCGCGGCACCGAGAAGCTGATCGAGAACAAGACCTACCTCCAGGCGCTGCCGTACTTCGACCGGCTCGACTACTGCTCGCCGCTGGGGATGGAGTACAGCTACGTTCTCGCGGTCGAGAAGATGCTCAACATCGAGGTTCCGCTGCGGGCTCAGTACCTGCGCGTGTTCTTCGCCGAGCTGACCCGTATCTCGAACCACATGATGAACATCGGCAGCCACATCATGGACGTCGGCGCGATGACGCCGAACCTGTGGCTGTTCGAGATCCGTGAGGACTGCCTCAACTTCTTCGAACGCGCTTCGGGCGCCCGCATGCACTCGGCCTGGTTCCGTCCGGGCGGCGTGCACCAGGACGTGCCGCTCAAGCTGCTCGCCGACATCGGTGACTGGCTCGACACGCGCCTGCCCGAGCTGTTCGAGGACGCGATGAGCCTCGTCGTCGACAACCGCATCTTCAAGCAGCGCAATGTCGATATCGCGAAGGTTTCGCGCGAGGATGCGCTGGCCTGGGGCTTCTCGGGTCCGATGATCCGCGGCGCCGGTATCCCCTGGGATATCCGCAAGAGCCAGCCCTACGACGTTTACGACCGCATGGAATTCGATGTTCCGGTCGCCACGGAATCGGACTGCTACGGCCGTTTCATGGTTCGCGTCGAGGAAGTGCGCCAGTCGGCGAAGATCATGAAGCAGTGCCTCGCGCAGATGCCCGAAGGCCCGATCATGACCACCGATCGCAAGGTTGGTCCGCCCAAGCGTGCCGAGATGAAGACTTCGATGGAATCGCTGATCCATCACTTCAAGCTCTACACCGAAGGCTTCCACGTCCCCGAAGGCGAAGTCTACGTCGCGACGGAAAGTCCCAAGGGCGAATTCGGCGTGTACCTGGTCTCGGATGGCTCCAACAAGCCGTACCGCTGCAAGATCCGTCCCACGGCCTTCAGTCACCTCCAGGCGATGGACTTCCTGTGCAAGGGCCACATGCTGCCCGACGCCACGGCCATTCTGGGTGCCCTTGATATCGTGTTCGGAGAGTGTGACCGGTGAGTAAGCTCGAAACAGCCAAGGCGATGATCGCGGCCTACAACGCCAAGGACGCCGATCTCTACGTCTCCTACATGACCGACGACGCCTGCGAGGCAGGGTACCGCGGTGCGGTCGTGCGCGAGGGCAAGGAAGGTACGCGTACCGGCCTTGCCGCCGCCTTCGTCAAGTGGCCCGAGAACCACGCCGAGATCGTCTCGATCGAGGAAACCGAGAACTTCGTCGTCTTTCGCGAACACGTCACGCGTGGTCCGGCGAGCGACGGGTCCGAGCTCGTCGAGCCGTTCGACGTTCTCGCCGTCTACAGCTTCGAGGGCGACAAGTGCAGCCGGGTGGAGTTCATTCGATGAACCTCTCCTCGGTTGAGATGCTGCGCGTCTGGGCAGGGCTTACGGGCCTCTGCCTCGTCGCGTTTTATTTCGGCGTGATGTCGGTGGGCGGGGTTCCCTCGCAAACCGTCGCCATGCTGGCGACCGCCATCGGTGGTTTTGAGATTTTCTTTTTCGGCCAGGAACAGTGGCTGAAGCGCAGAGGTAAGCATGGCTGACCGCTATATCGAACCGGATACGCCGGAACTGCGGGCGCGCTGGGGCAATTTTGCCTGGACGCCTGAAAACGCCGAAAAGGCGAAGGACGTACTCTCGCGGTACCCGGAAGGGCGTCAGCGCTCGGCCGTGATGCCGCTGCTCGACCTCGCCCAGCGCCAGGTTGGCGCCGAAGAGAACACGCAGGGCTGGCTGCCCATCCCCGTGATGGAATACGTGGCCGCCTACCTCGACATGCCGATCATTCGCGTCGTCGAGGTTGCCACCTTCTACACGATGTACAACATCGCGCCGATCGGTCGGTTCCACGTCCAGGTCTGCGGCACGACGCCCTGCATGCTGCGTGGCTCGGATGACCTCATCTCCGCCTGCAAGAAGCGCGGCATGAAGGCTGGCCACATCTCGGAGGACGGCCTGTGGTCGTTCACCGAAGTTGAATGCATGGGCAACTGTGCCTCGGCTCCGATGGTCCAGATCAACGACGACAACTACGAGGATCTGACCGCAGAGCGCCTCGACAAGGTGCTCGACGCACTCGCCGCCGGCGAAACGCCCAAGGCCGGTACGCAGGAGCCCGGTCGTCACACGGTCGAGCCGGTCGGTGGTCCGACCACGCTCAAGGACATGGTCACCGAAAATCACGATTACCGGGGGGAGTGGTAAGTCATGGCACTCGCCGACAAGGATCGCATTTTCACCAATCTCTACGGGTTCCAGCCCTGGAACCTGAAGGAAGCCATGGCGCGCGGCGCCTGGGACGGCACCAAGGATATCCTCGCCAAGGGCAAGGAAGCCATCGTCGAGGAAATGAAGGCTTCGGGTCTTCGTGGCCGCGGCGGCGCAGGCTTCCCGACCGGCCTCAAGTGGTCGTTCATGCCCAAGGAGCCGCCCAAGGACGCCGCCGGCAATCCCAAGCCCAGCTTCCTCGTCATCAACGCGGACGAATCCGAGCCTGGCTCGTGCAAGGACCGCGAAATCATGCGCCACGACCCGCACCTTCTTTTCGAAGGCGCGCTGGTGGCCGGTTTCGCGATGGGCGCGCGTGCGGCCTACATCTACATTCGCGGCGAATACATCCGCGAAGCCGAAGTCCTCTTCGCGGCACGCGAGGAAGCCTACGCGGCAGGCCTGCTCGGCAAGAACGCGTGCGGTTCGGGCTACGACTTCGATGTCTTCGTGCACCGCGGTGCAGGCGCCTACATCTGCGGTGAGGAAACCGCGATGATCGAGAGCCTGGAAGGCAAGAAGGGCCAGCCCCGTCTGAAGCCGCCGTTCCCGGCCGGTGCCGGCCTTTACGGCTGCCCGACCACCGTGAACAACGTGGAATCGATCGCGGTTGCGCCCACCATCATGCGGCGCGGCGCGGCCTGGTTCTCCAGCTTCGGCAACGAGAACAACCGCGGCACCAAGCTGTTCCAGATCTCGGGCCACGTCGACAAGCCGTGCGTGGTGGAAGAGGAGATGTCGATCTCCTTCCGCGAACTGATCGAGAAGCACTGCGGCGGCATCCGCGGCGGGTGGGACAATCTCTTGGCCGTGATCCCGGGTGGCTCGTCGGTTCCGCTGGTGCCGGCCAAGGACATCATCGACTGTCCGATGGACTACGACGGTCTCAAGGCCGTGGGTTCGGGCCTCGGCACCGCGGCGATCATCGTCATGGACAAGTCCACCGACATCGTGCGCGCCATCAGCCGCATCTCGTACTTCTACAAGCACGAGAGCTGCGGCCAGTGCACGCCGTGCCGCGAAGGCACGGGCTGGATGTGGCGCGTCATGGAGCGCCTGCGCACCGGCGACGCGTCGGTCGAAGAAATCGACATGCTGTTCCAGGTGACCAAGCAGGTCGAAGGCCACACCATCTGCGCCCTGGGTGACGCCGCTGCATGGCCGATCCAGGGTCTGATCCGTCATTTCCGCCCCGAGCTGGAACGCCGGATTGCCGAAAACATGCCGGAGGCTGCTGAGTAATGCCCAAGGTCAAAGTAGACGGCGTAGAAATCGAGGTACCGCAGGGCGCAACCGTCCTGCAGGCCTGCGAACTCGCCGGCAAGGAAATCCCGCGCTTCTGCTACCATGAGCGCCTGAGCATCGCCGGCAACTGCCGTATGTGCCTGGTCGAGGTGAAGCCCGGACCGCCCAAGCCGCAGGCGTCCTGCGCGCTGCCCGCCAACGAAGGCCAGGAGATCCGCACGGACTCCGAGATGGTCAAGAAGGCGCGCGAAGGCGTGATGGAGTTCCTCCTCATCAACCACCCGCTCGACTGTCCGATCTGTGACCAGGGCGGCGAGTGCGACCTTCAGGACCAGTCGGTGGCCTATGGCCGTGGTGGTTCGCGCTATGACGAAAGCAAGCGCGCCGTCACCACCAAGAACATGGGGCCGCTCATCAAGACCACGATGACGCGCTGCATTCACTGCACCCGCTGTGTGCGCTTCTCCGAGGAGATCGCCGGCGTGGACGAGATCGGCGCGATCTATCGCGGCGAGAACATGCAGATCACGACCTATCTCGAAAAGGCGGCGACGCACGAGATGTCGGCCAACGTGATCGACCTGTGCCCGGTCGGCGCGCTGACTTCGCGTCCCTACGCGTTCGAGGCCCGTCCCTGGGAGCTGAAGAAGACGATCGGCATCGACGTCTCCGACGCTGTGGGTTCGAACATCCGCATCGACAGCCGTGGCCGCGAAGTGCTTCGCGTGCTTCCGCGCGTCAACGACGACGTCAACGAGGAATGGATCTCGGACAAGGCGCGCTACCAGGTCGATGGCCTGACCAAGCGCCGTCTCGACAAGCCGTTCCTGCGCAAGGACGGCAAGCTGGTTGCGGTGAGCTGGCAGGAAGCCTTCTCGGCCATCGCCTCGCTCAATCCAGGCAACTCGATTGCCGCCGTCGCCGGTGACATGCTCGATTGCGAGACCATGTTCGCGGCCAAGAAGCTGCTCGGTGCGCTTGGGTCGTCGCTCCTGGAAGGTCGTCAGACCGGTATGGACTACGACTGTTCGAGCCTGGCTGCGGTCAACTTCAACACCGGCTTCAACGACATCGAGACCGCTGATGCGATCCTGATCGTGGGTAGCCAGGTCCGTACTGAGGCTCCGCTCGTCAACGTCCGTCTGCGCAAGGCGGTCAAGCGCGGCGCCAAGGTTTTCCTGATCGGTCCCGAGTGGGAAACCACCTTCGGCGGTGAATTCCTCGGCGAGGACCTCTCGGTTCTCAACCAGCTTCCGCAGCATGTCTGGGATGCTCTCCTCAATGCCAAGCGTCCGGCGATGATCGTCGGCGGGGCAGGGCTGGGCCGTGGTGGCCTCGAAGCATCGCTCTCGATTGCCAGCCAGCTCAAGCTCGTACGGGAACTGGAAGACGGCTCGACCTGGAACGGCTTCAATGTTCTGCATCTCTCGGCGGCCCGCATGGGTGGCCTGATGCTGGGCTATGCGCAGAAGGGCGGCATTGCCGATCTCGTGGCTGCGGCGCCCAAGGTGCTCCTGGCGCTGGGTTCGGACGAAGTGGACTTCACGAAGTTTGCGAACTCCATGGTCGTCTACATCGGCCACCACGGCGACAAGGGCGCGCACGCGGCCGATGTCATCCTGCCGGCCGCGGCCTACACCGAGAAGAACGGCACGTACGTCAACACGGAAGGGCGCGTTCAGCTTTCGGACAAGGCGGTCTTCGCTCCGGGCGACGCCCGTGAAGACTGGACGATCCTGCGCGCCATGGCCGATGCCTTCGGTGTCTCGGTCGGCTTCGACAACTTCGAGGAACTGCGCGCCGCAATGGCCGCTGAGGTTCCTGCACTTGGCAGCGAAGGTCTGGCCGACTACGGGCATGACCTGCCTGCCGGGGGCGGCTCCGCTTCCGGTGTGATCGCTTATCCGATCAAGGACTTCTATCTGACCAACCCCATCGCGCGCGCCAGCGCGGTGATGCAGCAGTGTTCGGCTGAACTGCTTCACGGGGAAGAGATCGCGGAGGCCGCGGAATGACCGCTTTCTTCCAATCGCTTGGAATGACCTATGACTGGGCGTGGTTTGTCGCGACCATCTGCGGCATTCTCCTCATCGCCCTGCCGCTCATGCTGGCCGTTGCGATGATCATCTACGTCGATCGCAAGATCTGGGCCGCCATGGCGCTTCGCCGTGGCCCCAACGTGGTCGGCCCGTTCGGCCTCCTCCAGTCGTTTGCGGACGGTCTGAAGGTTTTCCTCCAGGAAACCATCGTTCCTTCGGCCGCGAACAAGGGCATCTTCCTCATCGCGCCGGTGGTGACCTTCACCATCGCGCTGATGGCCTGGGCGGTGATCCCGTTCAACTCGGGCGCCATGCTCGCCGACATCAACGTCGGCCTGCTCTACATCCTCGCGATCAGCTCGCTGGGTGTCTACGGCACGATCATGGCGGGTTGGGCTTCGAACTCGAAGTATCCCTTCTTCTCGGCGATGCGCGCATCGGCCCAGATGATCTCGTATGAAGTCTCCATCGGCTTCATCATCATCTGCGTCGTTCTGTGGTCGGGCACGTTCAACATGAACGACATCGTCAAGGCGCAGCAGGGACATGTCTTCCGTATCTTCAACGGCTTCGTGTTCAACCCGCTGCTGTTCCCGATGTGGGTGATGTTCCTCATCTCCTCGCTGGCAGAAACCCAGCGCGCTCCGTTCGACCTTACCGAGGCGGAATCGGAACTCGTGGCCGGTTACCAGACCGAGTACTCGTCGATGGCGTTCGCCGCCTACTGGCTGGGTGAGTACGCGAACGTCCTCCTGATGTGCGCGCTCAACACCACGCTGTTCTTCGGTGGCTGGCTGCCGCCGCTGGACTGGGCGCCGCTGTACCTTGTCCCGGGCTTCATCTGGTTCCTGCTCAAGGTCTTCTTCTTCTTCTTCGTCTTCTCCTGGGTGAAGGCGACCGTCCCGCGCTACCGCTACGACCAGCTGATGCGTCTTGGCTGGAAGGTCTTCCTGCCGGTTTCGCTCCTCTTCGTGGTCCTGGTCTCGGGCTACCTGATGCTGACGAGGTATTCCTGATGAGCGTCGCTCAACTCGTAAAGTCCTTCACGCTCTATGAGTTCGTGAAGGCCCACACCCTGACGCTGAAGTACTTCTTCAAGCCGAAGGCGACGATCAACTACCCCTTCGAGAAGAACCCGCTTTCGCCCCGCTTCCGTGGTGAGCATGCCCTTCGCCGTTATCCCAACGGTGAGGAGCGCTGCATCGCGTGCAAGCTGTGCGAGGCGATCTGTCCGGCACAGGCGATCACGATCGAAGCCGCGCCGCGTGATGACGGTTCGCGCCGTACCACGCGCTACGACATCGACATGACGAAGTGCATCTACTGCGGCTTCTGTCAGGAAGCGTGTCCGGTGGATGCGATCGTCGAGGGGCCGAACTTCGAATACGCGACCGAAACGCGCGAGGAACTGCTCTATGACAAGGCTAAGCTTTTGGCGAACGGCGATAAGTGGGAGCGGGCAATTGCCGCGAACCTTGAAGCCGATGCGCCGTATCGCTAGGGGGCTCGCGGGGTCATGATTCACGTTATTGCCTTCTATCTTTTCGCGGTGATGACCGTTGCCTCGGGCGCGATCACCATCCTTTCGCGCAACCCGGTGCACTCGGTCCTCTGGCTGATCCTGGCGTTCTTCAACGCGGCTGGCCTTATGGTCCTGGTCGGTGCCGAATTCATCGCGATGCTGCTTGTCATCGTTTACGTGGGCGCGGTCGCCGTCCTGTTCCTGTTCGTCGTCATGATGCTCGACATCGACTTCGCCGAACTGCGTGCAGGCTTCGTTCGCTACTTCCCATTGGGTGCGCTCGTGGCGCTCGTCCTTCTGGCTGAAATCGTCCTCGGGGTTGGTGCCTACCGCGCCGGTTCGCTCGAGCTCGGAACGCCGGACGGTACCGCTGCCGTCGCTGAGGGTGTCTCGAACACCACCGCGATCGGTGCGCTCCTCTACAGCCGCTACCTGTTCCTCTTCGAGGCAGCCGGTATCATCCTGCTTGTCGCCATGATCGGCGCCATCGTCCTGACCCATCGTCAGCGCGGCGAGGCTCTCGTTCAGAACATCTCCAAGCAGAACGCGCGTCGTCCCGATGAGGCGACCGTCAACGTGAAGCCCGAAGTGGGCAAGGGGGTTACGCTGTGATCGGCGTCGAACACTATGTCGTGGTGAGCTCGATCCTGTTCGTGCTCGGTGTCCTCGGCATTTTCCTCAACCGCAAGAACGTGATCATCGTCCTCATGGCGATCGAGCTCATCCTGCTTGCGGTGAACATCAATCTCGTTGCGTTCAGCGCCTTCCTGGGTGACCTGACCGGTCAGATTTTCGCCATGTTCGTTCTGACTGTTGCTGCGGGTGAAGCCGCGGTCGGTCTGGCGATCCTCGTTATCTACTTCCGTGGCCGCGGCACTATCGCCGTCGACGACGTCAACCGGATGAAGGGATAAGGCCTTGCACCCGATCCTGATCATCGTATTCCTGCCGCTTCTGGCAGCGATCATCACTGGCCTTGGGAACAAGGATCTCGGTGGAATGCCGGCCAAGGTCATCACGACCGTGGGCTTGTTCATCTCCGCTGCCCTGTCCTGGTCGGTCTTCATCCCCTACCTCACCGGCTCGGCCGAGCCGACGGTGGTCCCGGTGCTTCACTGGGTCGCCTCGGGTAGCTTCGTCTTCGACTGGGCGCTGCGCGTCGACACGCTGACCGCGGTCATGCTGGTCGTGGTGACGTCGGTCTCCTCGCTCGTGCACCTCTACTCGTGGGGGTACATGGACGACGAGCCGGACAAGCCGCGCTTCTTCGCCTACCTCTCGCTCTTCACCTTCATGATGCTCATGCTGGTGACGGCCGACAACCTGGTGCAGATGTTCTTCGGTTGGGAAGGCGTGGGCCTCGCCTCGTACCTTCTCATCGGTTTCTACCTGCGCAAGCCTTCGGCAGGGGCCGCCGCCATCAAGGCCTTCGTCGTCAACCGTGTTGGTGACCTTGGCTTCATGCTCGGCATCTTTGCCACCTACATCGTCTTCGGCACCGTCTCGATCCCCGACATCCTTGATGCGGTTCCGGGCATGGCGGGCTCGACCATCGGCTTCCTCGGCATGCGTGCCGACACGATGACGGTGATCACGCTGCTGCTGTTCGTGGGTGCGATGGGTAAGTCGGCGCAGCTGGGCCTCCACACCTGGCTCCCGGACGCGATGGAAGGCCCGACCCCGGTCTCGGCTCTCATCCACGCGGCGACCATGGTCACTGCCGGTGTCTTCATGTGCTGCCGTCTTTCGCCCATGTTCGAAGCCAGCGCGACCACGATGACGGTGATCACCTTCATCGGCGCGGCGACCTGCTTCTTCGCGGCAACCGTGGGCTGCACGCAGTGGGACATCAAGCGCGTGATCGCGTACTCGACCTGTTCGCAGCTCGGCTACATGTTCTTCGCCATCGGTGTCGGCGCGTTCGGCTCGGCGATGTTCCACCTCTTCACGCATGCCTTCTTCAAGGCCCTGCTGTTCCTCTGCGCCGGTTCGGTCATCCACGCGATGCACCACGAGCAGGACATGCGGTTCTACGGGGACCTACGCAAGAAGATCCCGGTAACCTTCTGGGCCATGACGATGGGCACGCTGGCCATCACGGGCGTGGGTCTCTTCGGTGTCGGCTTTGCCGGGTACTACTCGAAGGACTCGATCATCGAAGCCGCTTTCGCAAGCGGCACCTCGATGGGTCTGTTCGCCTACTGGATGGGTATCGCCGCTGCGCTCATGACGAGCTTCTACTCGTGGCGCCTGGTGTTCCTCACCTTCTTCGGCAAGCCCCGCTGGGCCGGTTCGGAGCACATCCAGCACGCTGTCCATGATGCGCACGGCCACGGTCATGACGACCATGGTCACGGCGATCACGGCCACGCGGTCGAAGGTACCGGGGGTTACCACCCGCACGAGAGCCCGCTGGTCATGCTTCTGCCGCTGATCATCCTTTCGGTGGGCGCCGTGGTTGCCGGCTTCGCGTTCCAGCACTGGTTCGTCAGCGAAGGCACGGGTGAATTCTGGCAGGGCGGTCTCGTCTTCCACGAGCACCTGATCCACGCGCTCCACGAAGTCTCGGGTATCTACAAGTACATGCCCTTTATCGTGATGCTGATCGGCCTGGTCATTGCCTGGTACGGTTACATCAAGAACACGTCGTTCCCCGCCAAGGTCGTGGAGCAGATCGGTCCGGTCTACACCTTCGTCTACCGCAAGTGGATGTTCGACGAACTTTACAATCTCGTGTTCATCAAGGGCGCCTTCGCTTTCGGCAAGCTGTTCTGGAAGGTGCTCGATATCGGGATTATCGACCGGTTCGGTCCGGACGGCGCGGCCTGGGTCGTGTCCAAGGGGTCGACCTACGCGCAGAAGGTCCAGTCGGGCTACCTGTACAGCTACGCTCTTGTCATGCTGCTGGGCCTTGTTGGCGCCATCAGCTGGGTGATCGCGGGATAAGATGATGAGTGGTTTTCCGATCCTCAGTCTGATGCTCCTGGTGCCGCTCGCGGCGGCACTGGTGTGTCTTTACCTTGATGCCAAGTCAGCGCGTGTCCTCGCGCTGGCGGCAACCCTGGCCAATCTGGCTCTTGGTGTTGTCCTTTGGCTTAACTTCGATGTGGGCGGTGCCCAGTGGCAGTTCCAGGAGAGCCACGAGCTCTTTGCGGGCTTCAAGTATGCCTTGGGTATCGATGGCATTGCTCTCCTCCTGATCATGCTTTCCGTCTTCCTCATGCCGGTCTGCATTGGCGCGAGCTGGAAGTCGGTCGAAAAGCGTGTGGGCGAGTACATGGCCGCCTTCCTGCTGGTCGAGATGCTCATGATCGGCGTGTTCGCCGCTCAAGATCTCTTCCTGTTCTACATCTTCTTCGAAGCTGGCCTGATCCCGATGTATCTGATCATCGGCATCTGGGGCGGTGCGGACCGTATCTACGCGTCCTACAAGTTCTTCCTCTACACGCTTCTCGGCTCGGTGCTGATGCTGATCGCGATGCTGTGGATGGTGAATGTCTCGGGCACGACCGATATCCCGACCCTGATGGCCTACGATTTCGATCCGCAGGCGCAGACCTGGCTGTGGCTGGCCTTCTTCGCGAGCTTTGCCGTGAAGATGCCGATGTGGCCGGTGCACACCTGGCTTCCCGCGGCGCACGTTCAGGCGCCGACGGCGGGCTCGGTCATTCTGGCCGGTGTCCTTCTGAAGATGGGCGGCTACGGTTTCATCCGCTTCTCGCTTCCGATGTTCCCTGAAGCGTCGGCACAGTTCGCGCCGCTGATCTGGGGCCTCTCGATGACCGCGGTTGTCGTCACCTCGCTCATCGCGCTGGTGCAGGACGACATGAAGAAGCTGATTGCCTACTCGTCGGTCGCGCATATGGCGATCGTCACCGTCGGTCTCTTCGCGTTCAACGCGCAGGGTCTTGAAGGTTCGATGCTGGTCATGCTGAGCCACGGCCTCGTGTCGGGTGCGCTGTTCCTGTGCGTGGGCATCATCTACGATCGCCTCCACACCCGTGAGATCGCCCGCTACGGCGGTCTTGCCATCAACATGCCGCGTTACGCGCTGTTCTTCCTGCTGTTCACGATGGCTTCCATCGGTCTGCCGGGTACCAGCGGGTTCGTTGGCGAATTCCTGAGCCTTGCAGGCGCCTACCAGGTCTCGAGCTGGGTTGGCCTTATCTCCACCACCAGCATCATCCTGGGTGCAGCCTACATGCTCTACCTTTACCGCCGGGTGGTCTTTGGCCCCCAGAAGAACGCCGATGCCGCCGCCATGCCGGACCTGGACGCGCGTGAGATCCTGATGGTTGTCGCGCTTGCTATCCCGGTCCTGTGGATGGGCATCTACCCTGAGAGCTTCATGGCTCCGATGCGCGCTGATATTGCCGCGCTGGAAGCCCGGATCGCCCGTGCGGCACCGGAGGGTGATGCCAAGCCGACGGCAGGCAATCCTAAGCCTGCGCATGAAGAAGTCTCTGCGCATGAGGGGGCACACTGATGGACTGGTCGCAGTCGCTGCGCCTGATCGCGCCTGAAGAAACAATCACCGTCGCAGGCCTGGTTCTGCTCCTTGTCGCCGCCTGGGGCGGGGACAAGGCGAGCCGCCTCATCTCGATCGTGTCGGTCGCCACGCTCGTCGCGGCCATGGCACTTGTCGCGCCCGCCCTTTGCGGCGGGGCGATGGGGCCGGAAACCTCGGCCTTCTTCGGCCAGTTCCGCGCGGACGCCTTTGCCAGCTACGCCAAGATCCTGATCTACGGGTCGGCCGCGGTGACGCTGGTTCTCGCGCCGAGCTACTTCGAACGCTACGATTCGATGCGTGCCGAATTCCCGCTGCTCGTGCTTTTCGCGACTGTGGGCATGGGCATGATGGTTTCGGCCGCCGATCTGCTGACGCTCTACATCGGCCTCGAGATGATGTCGCTCTCCTCCTACGTCCTGGCTGCCATCCTGCGCAGCGACGGACGTTCGGCGGAAGCGGGTCTCAAGTACTTCGTGCTGGGCGCTCTGGCCTCGGGCATCCTGCTCTTCGGCATGAGCCTGACCTACGGTTTCGCAGGGACCACCTCGTTTGCCGGCATCAACGCCAGCGTTTCGGATGGCCTTTCGAATGGCGCGCTGTTCGGCATCGTCTTCATGCTGGCCGGTCTGGCCTTCAAGATCAGTGCCGTGCCGTTCCACATGTGGACGCCGGACGTCTATGAAGGTGCGCCGACCCCGGTAACCACCTTCTTCGCGACGGCGCCTAAGGTGGCAGGTCTCGGTCTCATCATGCGCGTTCTTCTGGATGCCTTTGGCGAGCAGGCAGCCGCCTGGCAGCAGATCATCCTCTTTGTCGCGCTGGCTTCGATTGTCGTGGGTGCCCTTGGCGCCATTGGCCAGAGCAACATCAAGCGTCTGATGGCCTACTCGTCGATCAACAACGTCGGCTTCATTCTTGTTGGCCTTGCCACGGCGACGCAGGCCGGTGCCTCGGGCATGCTGATCTACGTGACCATCTACGTGGCGATGTCGATTGCCGGGTTCACCGCGATCCTCATGCTCAAGGACGAGAGCGGCAATTACGTCGAGGACATCCCCAAGCTGGCCGGTCTCTCGCGCACGCGTCCGGGCCTCGCCCTGGCGCTGGCGACCGTGATGTTCAGCCTTGCCGGTATCCCGCCGCTGTTCGGCTTCTGGGGCAAGTTCGTGGTCTTCCAGGCAGCGGTCCAGGCCGACATGCTCGCGCTGGCCTTCATCGGTATCGCGGCTTCGGTGATCGGCGCCTTCTACTACCTCAAGGTCGTCAAGGTGATGTACTTCGACGAGCCTGCCGATGTGGTGAAGGGTGAAAGCGACATCTGGCACAAGCTCATCCTCGTTGTGGCCTGTGCATTCATCTCGCCGCTGGGTTACTTGGTGACCTCGTGGCTGGGCGAGACCGCCAACACGGCGACGACCGCTCTGTTCGCCGCTCTCTGATCCGGATCCGTCTTGATCCGGTATGTTGAGGAAACCGGTTCGACCAACTTCGATTTGGTCGACCGGTTGAAGCGGGGCGAGTACCTTCCCGAAGGCGACTGGCTGGTTTCAGACCGCCAGTCGCAGGGAAGGGGCCGCCTGGGTCGCGATTGGTTCGACGGCTCGGGAAATTTCATGGGTTCGACAGTGGTCCATTGGGGGCCTGGTCAACCCGCTCCGTCGACACTGGCATTTGTCGTTGCGTTAGCCGTTCACGAAGCCGTGGGCGGCTTTCTGCCTTCCCGCGATGGCCTTGTCATCAAGTGGCCCAACGACCTTCTGCTCAAGGGCGCGAAGCTGGCAGGAGTTCTTCTGGAGATGATCCAGGGGCGCGTTGTCGTTGGTGTGGGGGTGAACCTGTGTTCGGCCCCGAATTTGCCAGACAAGCCCGCGACGAGTTTGCGGGATCTTGGCGTGACGGTCGATCGTAACGTGTTTGCCGAGCGCCTTCAGGAGGCTTTCGCTCTGGAACTGGAGCGGTGGCGGGGGGCAGGGCTTGCTCCGGTGCTACGGCGCTGGCAGACTGCGGCGCATCCTGAGGGGACGGCGCTTCGCGTTCATCCTCCCGGGGAAGAGCCTGTTTCGGGGCGCTTTGCCGGGCTGTCGCCGGAAGGGAGCCTGCGGCTGCGATGTGCGGACGAGATGGTTCGTGAGATCCATGCCGGCGATGTGTTTCTACCCGATATCCCGGGTTGAGTTAGAGGTTGCCTTTCATGCTGCTTGCGATTGATGCCGGGAACACGAATGTCGTGTTTGCGCTGTTCGAGGGCTCCGAGGTGCGCGCACGGTGGCGCATTGCCTCGGATGCGCGCCGGACCGGTGACGAATACGCCGTGTGGCTGATGCAGTTGCTCGACATCCACAAGGTGGATCGCGGGGCCATCGACAGCATCATCATTTCGACCGTGGTGCCGCGCGCGCTGCACAATCTCGAAGTGCTGTGCCGTCATTATTTCGACGTGGAGCCTCTCGTGGCAGGTGTCGGGAAGGCAACCTACGATATCGAGATCGACGTGGATGAGCCCCGCACGCTGGGTGCCGACCGCGCGGTCAACGCGATTGGCGCGCATGCCAAATACGAAGGAGACCTCATTGTCGTCGACTTCGGTACGGCGACAACCTTTGACGCGGTCGATTTCAATGGCGCCTACAAGGGCGGGATCATCGCGCCCGGCATCAACCTGTCGCTCGACGCGCTTGTGGGCAATACCGCCAAGCTCCCGCGCATCGGCATAGCCGTACCCAGTTCGACGTCGGTCATCGGTCGCAATACCGAGGACCAGATGCTGATCGGCGTGTTCTGGGGCTACGTTGCGATGATGGAAGGCCTGATCGCGCGTATGCAGCGCCAGATCGGCCGTCCGGCGAAGGTCATCGCGACCGGAGGCCTTGCGGTGCTGTTCGACAAGGCAACCGACATTTTTGACGCCGTGGAAGCGAATCTGACGCTCGAAGGGCTGGCCATTCTTGCAGAGAGAGCATCGACCAAGTGATACCGGGTAAGGAACTGATCTTTTGTGCTCTAGGCGGTTCGGGGGAGATTGGCATGAACGTCAATCTTTACGGGTGCCAGGGCAAGTGGCTGATGGTCGACCTGGGCATGACCTTTGGCATGAACGAATATCCCGGGGTCGATCTTGTCTTTGCGGATCTGGAGTTCATCGAGTCCGAGCGGGAGAACCTGCTGGGCATCGTGCTGACCCACGCGCACGAGGATCATATCGGCGCGGTGCCTTACTTCGCACAGGATCTTGGTGTTCCCATCTATGCAACGCCTTTCACGGCCAAACTGGTCGCGGCGAAGCTGGAAGAGGCGGGAATTGCCGGCGAAGTTGAACTTATCGTGGTTCAGGACGAGGAACCCTTCGATCTGGGACCGTTCGGCATCCGCTACGTGCCGCTCGCCCATTCGATTGCCGAAGGCAACGCGCTCGTCATCGACACGCCCTATGGCCGCATTTTCCACACGGGTGATTGGAAGCTGGACGAAGCGCCGCAGGTCGGTGTGCCTGCGACCGAGGAAGAACTGCGCGCGATTGGTGACGAAGGTGTGCTCGCCCTCGTTTGCGATTCCACCAACGTGTTCAATCCCAAGGCCTCGGGTTCCGAAGGCGCTGTTTACGAGGGCCTGCTCCAGGAAATCTCGCGCCATGAAGGGCGGCGGGTTCTGGTGACAACGTTTGCCTCCAATGTGGCGCGCCTCCAGACCTTGGGCGCGATTGCCGTGAAGACGGGGCGTCAACTCTGTGTCGCGGGGCGCTCGCTCGACAGGATCATCGGGGTTGCCAAGTCCTGTGGCTATCTTCCTGATTTTCCTGAGGTCATTGATGCGGATGAGGCCATGGACCTGCCGCGCGACGACGTCCTGATCGTGGCCACTGGCGGGCAGGGCGAGGCGCGTGCTGCGCTGGCTCGCATTGCTGACGGCAACCATGCGATCAAGCTCGACAAGGGCGATGTCGTTCTCTTTTCAAGCCGTCAGATCCCGGGCAACGAGATCCCTATCGGCCGTATTCAGAACCGACTGGCCGAGGCTGGTGTCAAGGTCGTCACGGATCGTCAGAGCATGATCCACGTTTCGGGACATCCGGGCCGTCCGGAGCTCGAAGCCTTGTACAGCTGGATCCGTCCCGAGGTCCTGATGCCGGTGCATGGTGAAGTTCGCCACATGAAGGAGCAGGCCGCCTTTGGCCGTTCCTGCGGGATTCCCAAGGCGGTGTTCCAGAAGAACGGCGACCTGGTCCGTCTGGCTCCAGGGCATCCGGGCAAGTTCGGTGAAGTGCATTCCGGACGCCTGATCCTTGATGGCGACATCATTGCGCCGGCTGATGGCGAAGCGATGGTGATGCGCCGGCGCATTTCCTACCAGGGGGTGGTCTCGGTGGCCGCGACGCTGAATGGAAAGGTCAAGGTCAGTGCGGTTGGCTTGCCGCTCGACGAGGACTACGCCGATTTCGTGGCCGAGGCGGAGGAAGACGTCGCCAAGGCCTTGCAGCGTACGCGCAAGGCAACGCCTGAGGATCGCCATGAGGCGGTGCGCCTTGCGACCCGCCGTGCGGCCACGCGCTGGTCGGGCAAGAAGCCGCAGGTTCAGGTGCTGATCCTGGGGAACGACTGAACACCTCCGGCCGACTCGCCGCCATAGGGCGGGCGGCCGGGAGAGGAGATGATGACGCCGATGCAATGGACGTCCCTGATCGCGATTTTTGGGCTATTCTGGGTTTTGAGTGCCTTCATTGTCCTGCCGATCGGCTTGCGCACGCCCGATGAGGTCGAAGGCCATGAGGTCCAGACAGGCCACGCAGATTCCGCGCCTGTGAATTTCCGTCCGGGTAAAGTGGCCTTGCGGGCCACGATTCTGGCCGCGATCCTCAGCACCCTGTTCGCCCTCAACTGGTCCTATGGGTGGATCACGCGGGAGGATCTCAACTTCTACGGCGAGATGCCGAGCGAAGACCTGGGCTACTGAGGCGGGTACGAGCCGCGGCCTGATCGCGGCCGCGGCTTTGCTTGTCTCAATTGCGCAGGCGTTCGATGGCCTGGGCTAGGGCCACATAGAGCTTGCCCATGTCTGAGGAGAGCAGGGTCACCCCCATCGCATTGCCATCGCGGGTCGAGAGGACCTGGCGAAGGAGCGATTCGAAGTCGTGGATGTAACGGCTTACGTGTTCGCGGAAAGCGTCGTCGCTTTCGAAGGTCTGCTGGATCGCCTTGGCTTCGCTCGAATCGATAAGGGTGACGGCGCGGCGGGTGAAGATTCCGCGATCACCGCGCAGATAGGAAGCCCAGGCCGTGTCGGAGACCTCGCTCGACATGGCGGCGGCGATGTCGATGGCGTTGGAGTTGAGAGACTCCGTGATGAGTGCGGCGCGGCGGGCAAAGTCATTGTTGACCTGCTCGCTTGCCCGTTCGCGGGCTTCGTCGAGCCGGGCTTCGAGGTTGCCGACCAGTTCGGTGACCTTTTCCATCTGCTCGCGCAGCTGGACCGTGGCCTCGCGGCTGACACCCGTTGCATGGGCCACGGCCTGCTCGAGCTGTCCCGAAATTTCGGCCGCCGTGGTCCGCATCGCCTTGTCGATGGCCTTGCCGCTTTCGTCTCCGAGCATCTGGGTCACGCTATCGATGCGTGCAGGGGCGCTCGTTTCAATATCGGCAATCGCCTCGTCGAGATTCTGGCGCAGATCGGAAATGGCCTGCGTCAGTTCGCCGCGCGCATGGTCGGCGTTTTGAAGCAACGTGCCTTCGATCTCGGTCAGGCTGCGCTGGAGGTCCTCAAGGCGCTGTGCGTGATCGTTGGCGCCCTCGGCGATGGCGGCCTGCGCTTCGACAAGGTGTTGGTGCAGCCTGTCCAGTGACGTTCCGGATTGCAGGATCGTCTCGGAGAGAGCCTGGCCGCTCGTGGAGGAGTCGGCCAGCTTGCCGCGTACCTCGGTGATCGCGATGTCGATCCGGCCGAGTTGCTCTTCGGAATGGTTGAGTGCCTGGGGTAGTTCGTTCTGCGCCTGGCTGGAACTGGCGCGCAGGAGATCGAGCAGGCGCAGGCTGTCGTCCGTCAGCTTGGCAACGTCGCCATCCGCCGCCGATAGCGAGGCGCGGCTCGCGGCAAGGTTTTCAGCCAGGCCGTGCAGCGAGCTCGAAAGACGCCCTTCGGCATCCGCGCTTTGCGTTGCGATGGAGCGCAGGCGCGCGTCGAACTGCTCGAGCTGCGAGGTCACGCTGCGCGCGCGTTCACTCAGTGCTTCGGCCTGGTGGCGATGCCCTTCGAGCCTTTCGGCCACGGCGTTGTCGAGTTCGACCAGCATGTGCTCGATATGGGCCAGCGCATGACGCTCCTGTTCGAGCTGGCGCTGGTGGCGTTCGCTCGCCTCGGTGGCGAACTGGCCGTCCCGGTCCTTCAGGCGTGCAAAGGCGGCGTCGGCCTGCGCGCAAACTTCGGAGAGACGGTCGGTGAACGTGGCAAGCACGGTCTGCTGGGCAGAAGAGATCCGGTCTTCAGTGCGGGCTGCGTCCGTTCCGAGGGCCTCGATGCGTTGGGAGAGCTGATCGAGCGTGGTCTCGTGCGCGGCGACGAGCAGGTCGTGCGCGGTCTCATGCTCGGCCTTGAGTGTGTCGAAGCTTTCCTGAACGGTGCGGGTGGCCTGACCCTGGGCATCCGTGATGCTGCGACCGACCACGCCGCATTCCTCGCGCAGCGCGGAAAGACGTGCGCGCAGCGAGGTGAGGGTGGCTGCCTCGCTCTCGTCCAACTGTTCGCGGGTCTGGTGAAGCTCACTTTGCAGGGCGGCCGAGCGGGTGCGGATCGCCGCAAGAGCGTCGGTTTCGTGACGCTCGAGCTCGCTCCGGAATTCCTGACCCTTCTCGGCGAGAGCTTCGAAGCGCTGGCGGGCGAGGACTTCCAGATCCTCGCATTGACCGGCGAACTGGGCGAGCGCGGCATCGACTGCGGTGCGCACGGAGGCAATCTGGCGTTCGTTCGCCTGCCCGAATTCGTTCAGGCGATGGAAGCCGGCGATCATGTCCTCGATCTGGGAGCGCGCTGTCCGACCGGCGTTGCCGATGTTGCTGGTCACATCCTTGGCTGAGCTGGCGATCACGGGAAGCTGGCCGCGCAGCTTCTCCATGTTGTCGAGGGCCGTGGTGCTGACCGTGCCGATGGTTTCGAGGCGTTCGCCGTTTTCTTCGATGAGTTCCTGCAGTTTCTGGGCGTTGCCGGACAGTCGCTCCGACGCCACCCGGCCCAGTGATTCCAGATCGCGCGACTGGGCCGCGACGAACTCGCGGGCAAGGCTGAGTTCCCGATTGACGCTGAGGAGGCGGCGTTCGAGGCGCTCACTTTCGAGCGAGAGGGAGCTGGCAATGTCCCCGAAACGCTTGCCCTCACGTGTGGAATGGCGAAGGGCGAGCAGCCAGACTATGCCGATCAACAGCGGGGGAACACACCACTGGCTGATGAGGGCGGGAACCGCGGCGAGGGTGAAGTCCGCCTGAAAATAGGTCCAGTGCGCGGCGAGGAAGAGACCGCTCCACGCGAGGAGAGCGAAGCCCGCCAGGGCCGGGGCGATCCAGCTTCTGGGATGCCGTGCATCGCTGCTTTCGCTCGTCGTTTCGCCGCTGCCGATCCAGGCATCGTCCCAATCCGAAGCGGCCGGGGCGTCCTCCGTATCGCTGGAGGGCGCGAGTGCATCGCGCAGCCGGGTTGGGTCGTCGGCCTTGGCCTGCGTGGCGCTATCCTCGGTGGAGGCACCGCCGAACGATATGATCCTGCTATCTCCAGACATCGCTCTACGATACCACGCCGGGGGGCTCAGGAAACCCCGGATTAAGACTTGGTTCGGTAATCTGGGGATATGGCGTATGAGACAGGAGCCTTGGAAGCAACGTTCGCAGCGGCGGCGGGAGGGGATCCTGAGCTGCTGGCACAGTTGCGCCAGTCCTATCGAGAAAGTGTATCGCGTCAGGTGGATCTCCTGGCGCGGTCCCGGTGCGACGGGAACTGGACGCTCGCGGCAACCCGTTTGCAGGGGCTTGCTGCAAGTTTTCATTCCGGTGAGCTGCACGTTCTAGCGCTCGAGGCGCTGGATGCGGCTCCGGGCGAGCCAGCGGTCCTGCGGCGTCTACGGGACTATTTGCAGCGTTTTCCCGATTCGTAGTGCCGCCTGACGCTTGGCACCGGGCGGTACGGGGCCTAGAAGGACGCCCTCGGTGGAGTGAGTGTTCTGCGCATAGCCTTGTTATCAATGACGGAGCCAACCGGTGCCGGCCAGACCCCGCCGCGCGCCGGTCTGCGGGTGGCTGGAGCAAGTCTGGCGAGGCACCAGCTTGGTCTTGTTCTTGCCTTGAAGTGCCATCGCATCGTGTGCCTTGCTGCAGGCGGTTCGTCGGAGGTCCAGGATCTGGAGCGCGCAGCCCAGGATGCAGGCGTGCAGTTCAGGATCGTTTCCGGGCCGCATGACGTACCCGCCCAAGTAGGGGAAGCCGACGAACTTTTCGTCATCACCGATGGCTTGTTCGTTGATCCGGACGTGGCTCTCCCGCTTCTGGATGACATTCGCAGCTGCGTTCTGGTGCAGCCTGTCGAAGGCGCCCGGACCGCCGGATACGAACGGATCGACCTCAATCGCTGCGCCGCGGGGCTGATGCGATTGCCGGGAGGCGTAGTGGAAAGATTGCGCGAGGTGCCCGAGGAAAGTGATACGATCTCGATCCTGACGCGCCTTGCCCTGCAAGCCGGTACGCCCATGCGCGATGTGCCGGCCGCTGTGTGCGGAGGTGCGAACTGGCGGCTCGTCACCTCCGAAGCCGATGCCATCGGCCTGGAGGAGGAGTGGCTACACCGGCATTTCACAGCCAGTCGCGGGCAATCTCCGGGCAGGCTCCTGGCCCAGTATGGTGCCGTCGCGTTCGGTGCGACGTTGCTTCAGGTCGGCCGTGCGAGCAATGTCCTCAGTGCGGCGGCGCTGGTTCTTCTCGCGTTGGCTGGCCTGCTGGGCTGGTTCGGCTTGCCGGGAGTGGGCTTTTTCGTGGCCGGACTGGCCTGGATACTCATCGAGGGCGGGCGCAAGGTGCGTGCTGCCGAGCGCAGGCCGCTGGGCGAAGCTGTTCCGGCGATCGAGCGGGCGGACGCGATGGTCTGGTTGGTCGATGTTGTTCTGGCCGGCCTCGTCCTGCTTGCGGCCGAGCGTCTGCCCGGTCAGGACATCCTGCACTGGCTCTATGGGCCGGTGTCGCTTTTTCTCGTCATCGCGCTGGCGCCGAGGATCCTGGAGGGATGGACCGGAGCTCTCATCAGTGACCGTGCCGTGCTGGCCTTGCTCCTCGCCCTGGGCGCGACCTTCGGACAGGTTCTCGGTGTCGTCCAGGTCCTTGCCCTGTGTATTCTCGTGGCTCAACTTGTCCTGGCAAAACGGACGGGAGTATAACCTCGATTTAACCAAGGCCGGTTTAGGCACATGGCATGAACGACCAGGCAGCCTTCAGGGATGGGGCCCGTCAGCTGGAAAGCATGATGGGTGAGGAACTTGCGCGAGGTGATGCCTCGGCGCAAACGATGTTGCCCATTCTCAGGCACCTCATAAGCGCCCAGGATAACTCGGTTTTCAGCGATGAGATCCTTGCGCGCGTGCGCGGCATGGTGGGCGATCTGGCGGGCCAGCTCATGGCTGCGCTCACGTCCTGCCGAAGCGATCCTGACGCGCTGGCGGATTACGGATCGCAGACGGCCCTTCTGGGACAGGCTCTCATCGATAATCCGCAGTTGCTTACGCACCTGCACGGGCTCGCGCTCGAATGGCAGCTGACCGAACGCCTCCAGGCACGCCATGCTCTCGACCCCGTCGTACCGCCCCTGCTTCAGGCTCTGATCTCCTCGAACGACCCGGAAACTCAGGACACGGCCATGCGCTTCCTCGCCGCGCAGGCGCGGTGGGGGCAGGCGCAGCGGCGCATGCGATTGCCGCTTACCGAACTGCCGGGGGAACTTCTTCATGCCGCATTGATGACCCTGGTCCAGCTGGACGGGGAGAATCCGCGCTGGATAGCGGACTGCGAGCGGGCGGCTGCTGAAGTGCGGGCGCGCTTCGATGAAGGGGCGTCCCGTATCGGGCTGGCCGCGCAGTTGATCCTGGCCCTGGGCGGGGGCGCGCAGGCGGCCCTATCCATCTGCAGCGCAGGACTTGCCCTGTTCCTGAGTGCCCTCGCTCTCGCGTCCGGGCAGGAGCGCGATCACGTTATCTTCTCTACGCACGAGGGGCAGATGGCGCGACTGGCCCTCTCGCTCCGGGCAGCCGGGCTGAAGACCGGGGCAATCGAGCAGGAATTTCTGGCCCTGCATCCCGATGTCCTGCTTCCCGAAGGCTTTGGCAGTATCGGGGCGGATCGTGCGGCGGCCATTCTCAACTCGGTTGCGGGGCGCACCGATGCGTTCTGACGGCACCATTCTCGCGCGCGGGCAAAGCGACGCCCAGGACTGCCTGCTGAGCGCCGACGAGCCGCTCGCTGGTCTGCACCTTCGTTGCGGCGGGCAGTTGCCGGGCCCCATCGCCGTTCCGGAATTGATGGAACTGGTGCGTAAGGCGAGGCGCTATGGCTTTCGTCTCGCCCGCGCCGTGTCTGCGCATGATGGCGGCGAGGTCATCACGGCCTGGGTGGAGGCCGAGCCGCGCGACGGTGGGCAGGGCTGCGAAATCCGTATTCGCAACTGGCGCAGCGCCCCCCAGCCTTCGGAGGATTCCACGGCGAGCGAGGCACGGCGTGCGGCGACCGACCGCCATCTCGCCGAGCTGACGGCGCGCCTGGACGCGGGGCAGCGTATTCTTGCTGTGGAGACGGAAAGCGCGGAATTGCGCGAGCTCGCCGCGGCCATGGAGAACGGCATCGGACGGCTCTGGACCGATTTCCTGCCCCCTGAGAATGTCACCCACCATCAGCCGCTGCACTGGCGGCTGCTTGATGGCAGCCGGGTGATCGTGCCCGCCTCCTCGCGCCCGTTCCAGGTGCGCCTGCTTCCGGCGATGCAGCCGGGCTTCGATCCGGCGGGCTTCGAACTCCTGCTCATTTCAGATGTTCCAGCTCCCACGGCAGCGGCTTCGGCGGCAGGCGCTGCGATGCCGAGCAATCGGCGGGGCTTGGTCGGGCAGGAACTGGCTCCGGTCCTGCGCCAGCCCATCGCCCGTATCATTGCAAATGCCGAGACCATTCGCACGCGCATGGCCGGTCCCTTACCCGATGCGTATGCGGGCTATGCCAGTGAAATTTCGAGCGCGGGGCAGCTTCTGCTCGACCTGCTCGACGATCTCTCGGACCTGGAAGTCGTCGAGTCCCGCGACTTCCAGACCGCGCCCGATCAGATCGACCTTGGCGAAGTCTCACGCCAGGCGGCGGGCATCCTCAACGTGCGGGCGCGCGAAAAGAGTATCGCCCTGATCGCGCCCGAGCCCGGCGAGGCACTGCCTGCCATCGCGGAATTTCGGCGGGTGCTACAAGTGCTTCTGAACCTGATCGGCAATGCGATCCGCTATTCCCCGGAAGGCTCGCATATCTGGATACGTCTGGAAGGCGAGGGAGCGAACGCACGGGTCATCGTGGCCGATGAGGGGCCGGGCATCTCGCCTGAGCAGCAGGCGCGCGTATTCGACAAGTTCGAGCGCCTGGGGCGTGTGGGCGATGGTGGATCGGGCCTTGGCCTGTTTATCTCACGCCGCCTCGCCCGGGCCATGGGTGGTGATCTCACGGTTGACAGCGAACCGGGGCGCGGTGCGCGTTTCATTCTCACCGTACCTGCAGATCCTGACGCGCCCTGACGGCGCTGCCGCACGAGGTGGCGCTGCGCGGATCTGCGCGCTCTTGCACAAAAGGCATGAAGCCAACGAAAAAGGCCCCCGCTTTCGCGGAGGCCTCTTCGTTCAGATGGTCAGATCCTGACCGTCTGCTCAACGCTGGCTGAGCGGCACGTAGTCGCGCTGCGTCGGGCCGGTGTAGAGCTGACGCGGACGGCCGATGCGCTGGCCGGGATCCGAGATCATTTCGTTCCACTGCGCGACCCAGCCCACGGTGCGGGCAAGGGCGAAGAGCACGGTGAACATGTCGGTCGGGAAGCCGATCGCCGAGAGCACGACACCCGAGTAGAAGTCGACGTTGGGGAAGAGCTTCTTCTCGATGAAGTACGGGTCGTTGAGGGCGATTTCCTCGAGGCGCATGGCAGTCTCGAAGAGCGGGTCCTGAACGTTGAGCGCTTCGAAGACTTCGCGCACGGTCGACTGCATGACCGTCGCACGCGGGTCGTAGTTCTTGTAGACGCGGTGACCGAAGCCCATGAGACGGAACGGGTCGTTCTTGTCCTTGGCGCGTTCGATGTAGTGCGGAATGCGGTCGGGGGTGCCGATTTCACGCAGCATGTTGAGGCAGGCTTCGTTTGCGCCGCCGTGGGCAGGGCCCCAGAGGCAGGCGATGCCGGCCGCGATGCACGCGAACGGGTTGGCGCCCGACGAACCGGCAAGACGCACGGTCGAGGTCGATGCGTTCTGCTCGTGGTCGGCGTGCAGGATGAAGATGCGGTCCATCGCCTTTTCGACGGCGGGGATCACTTCGTATTCCTCGGCGGGAACGCCGAAGGTCATGCGCAGGAAGTTGCCCGTGTAGGACAGGTTGTTGTCCGGGTAGAGCATCGGCTGACCGACCGAGTACTTGTAGGCAGCGGCCGCAATCGTCGGCATCTTCGCGATCAGGCGATGGCTGGCGATCTTGCGCTGTTCGGGGTCGGTGATGTCGGTCGAGTCGTGGTAGAACGCCGACAGGGCGCCGACGATACCGCACATGATGGCCATCGGGTGCGCGTCACGGCGGAAGCCCTGGTAGAAGTGACGCAGCTGCTCGTGGATCATCGTGTGACGGCTGATCGTGTACTCGAAGTTCGAGAGCTCGTCCTGGCTCGGCAGTTCGCCGTTCAGCAGCAGGTAGCTGACTTCCATGAACGAGGAGCTCTCAGCGAGCTGGCCGATCGGGTAGCCGCGGTGCAGCAAGACGCCCTCGCCACCGTCGATGTAGGTCAGCGCGGATTCGCAGCTTGCCGTCGACGTGAAGCCGGGGTCGAAGGTGAACTTACCGGTCTGGCCGTAGAGCTTGCGGATGTCGATGACTTCCGGGCCCACGCTGCCCTTGAGGACGGGGTATTCCAAATCCGCGCCGTCCGCGCTCAGTTTAACCTGATCACCCACCAGTTCTTACTCCTTATGCTTGTGTCTCGGTATGCTCCCCGGCCTGCGCAGAGATGCGCGCGAGACTTTCGTCCCGGCCAAGAAGTACCAATACGTCAAAAATCCCTGGCGACGTTGTCTGACCCGTCAGGGCCGCCCGCAGGGGTTGTGCGAGCTTGCCGAGGCCCAATTCGAGCTCTGCGGCCATTGCCTTCAGGTTGGCTTCCAAAGCCTCAAGGGTCCATTCGGGCTCCCCGCTCAGACGCTCGTGGATCGCGGCCAGACGCTCGCGCGCCTCGTCGGTCAGGAGCTTCTGCGCCTTCTCGGTCATAGTGAGAGGACGTTTGGCAAAAAGGAAAACAGCGCCTTCTGCAAGATCGTTGAGGTCCTTTGCGCGGACCTTCAGTTCGGCCATGGCGCGCGCCAGCAGGGCCTTGTCGGCGTCCGGGTATCCGGCAGCGACAAGCCGCGGCAGAACGAGATCGGCGAGATAGTCGTCGCTCGCTTCGCGCAGGTAGTGACCGTTGAGATTTTGCAGCTTCGCGAGATCGAACCGCGAGGCGCCCTTGTTGACATTGGTGATGTCGAACCATTCGATGGCCTGCTCGCGGCTGATGATTTCCTCATCGCCGTGGCCCCAACCGAGGCGCAGCAGGTAGTTGAAGACCGCGTCGGGCAGGAGGCCCATCTCGTCGCGGTAGGCATCGACACCGAGCGCACCGTGGCGCTTGGAAAGCTTGGCACCATCGGCGCCGTGAATGAGCGGAATGTGGGCGTAGACCGGGTCTTCCCAGCCTCCCTCAATCACGTTCATTGCGCGCAGGATCACCAGCTGGCGAAACGCGTTGTTGATATGATCGTCGCCGCGAATGACGTGGGTTACGCCCATGTCGCGGTCATCCACAACCACGGCCAGCATGTAGGTCGGCGTGCCGTCCGAGCGCAGAATTACGAAATCGTCGAGCTCACGGTTCTGGACCGTGATGGGGCCCTGGACCTGGTCGTCGATGGTGGTTTCGCCCTCGCGGGGAGCCTTGACGCGCACCACGTAGGGTTGATCCTCTGGCCACTGCGAAGCGTCGGCGTCGCGCCATTCGCTGTCGAGGCGGAAGGGACGACGTTCGTCCTGTGCCTTCTGGCGGCGTTCGGCGAGCTGTTCGCTGGTCAGGTAGCAGCGATAGGCTTGGCCTGCCTCCAGCAGCTTCGCGGCGACTTCTGCGTGACGCTCGGAACGGGCGAACTGGAATACCGGCTCCTCATCGCCGTTCAGTCCCAGCCAGGACAGGCCGTCGAAGATGGCCTCGATCGCGGCATCGGTCGAGCGGGCACGGTCGGTGTCCTCAATGCGCAGGAGGTACTTGCCACCGTGGTGGCGGGCAAAGAGCCAGTTGAACAGCGCGGTGCGGGCACCGCCGATATGCAGAAAGCCGGTCGGCGAGGGAGCAAAGCGCGTAACGACGGCCTTGGTGCCGCTCGATCCGCTCGTTGCACTTCCACTTGCCATTCCAATCACCTTCTGTCCTATTCCGGGCATGGCGATCGAGGTCACCCGACCCGGTAAAATTGTGGGCCCGGACATCATGTCCGGAGACGCTGCATTGCGGGGTCGGCAATGGAACAGCGAACGCAACTTGTCGAGTGCTTTGGCGGCAATCGAAGGATTTCTTTCGCAATCGTGTCGCGATCGTGTCCCGTGGCTTTCCGTGGCTTTCGGGACCGGCATCGCGGCATGGTTTGCGCTTCCGAAGCCGTCCCAATGGGCAGGCCTCATTGCGTTGTGCTGTGCAGCAAGCTTGGCGACCCGAGTTTGCTGGCGGCGATGTGGTGCGTTTCAAACTGTCTCGCAAGCTTTTTTTTGGGTGCCTCTGATGGTCGCTGGGGGCTGCGTCCTGATCTGGGGGCGCTCCATGATGGTGGGGACACCTCCCATCGAGCGGCCTTTGTATGGAGCGTTCTCGGGGCGGGTGCTCGCGGTGGAGCCGCAATCGGCCCAATCGCGGCGCAGGTTGGTGGTCGCCACGCGCGACCCGGCAAGCGGGCGTGCTCTCAAAATCCGGCTCAACCTGCCGGACGAACTGTCCGATGGCGAATCTGTCCGACCGGCGGAGATCGGTGAGGGCAGTCTCATCCAGTTCGAGGCGCGGATCATGCCGCCGGCAGCGCCCCTGCTCCCGGGTGGTTATAATTTTGCAAGAACGGCCTGGTTTGCCGGGCTCGCCGGTTCGGGAACGATCTTGAAGCCCGTGACCGTCCTGGAGCCAGCGGCAGGAGGGGAAGCGCCTTTGGCGCGCATTCGGCGCGGACTGGCTGGCCATGTTCGCGAGCAGGTCGATGAGCAGGCGGCTGGCATTGCCGTGGCGCTCGTCACGGGGGATCGAGGGGGCATCACGGCAGACGATGCGCAGGCCATGCGAGATTCCGGCCTGGCGCACCTGTTGGCCATAAGCGGGCTCCACGTGACGGCCGTAATCGGCCTGATCTACGTTCTGTCCGTTCGGGCGCTCGCATTGTGGCCCGCCTTGGCCCTGCGGGTTCGCCTGCCGATGCTGGCTTCCGGGCTCGCGGCGCTCGGGGGGATTGGATATACACTGCTGACTGGCGCGCAGGTGCCGACGGTTCGTTCGTGTATCGCGGCGCTGCTCGTGCTTGGCGCCCTGGCACTGGGCCGTGAGGCGTTGTCCTTGCGCATTCTGGCGGTGGCGGCATTCGCCGTGATGCTTCTATGGCCTGAGGCCGTGGTGGGGCCGAGCTTCCAGATGAGCTTTGCCGCTGTCCTCGCCATCGTGGCCCTGTCGTCCTGCGCGCCCGTGCGCAATTTCCTGGGGCCGCGTGAAGAATCTCCTTGGATGCGCGGCGTGCGGTGGTTCGGCATGCTCATGCTGACCGGGCTCGTAATCGAGCTCGCCCTGATGCCGATTGCGCTGTTCCACTTTCACAAGGCCGGGCTCTACGGTTCATTGGCCAATCTCGTGGCAATCCCATTGACGACCTTTGTGATCATGCCCGGGGTCGTCCTGGCCCTGGCGGCCGATGTCGTGTCCCTTGGCGGGCCGCTCTGGGGCCTTGTGGGATGGACCATCAATGCGGTGCTGGGACTGGCGCATTGGGTCTCGGCGCAACCAGGGGCTGTGACGCTGGTGCCGGGCATGGGCGAGGCGGCTTTCTCGCTGTTTCTTGTCGGAGGTTTCTGGTTGGCGCTGTTGGTCGGAAAGGTGCGTCTGCTGGGCGTTGTTCCCTGCCTCGTGGGCTTTCTTGTTCTTTATAATCAGTCGCCGCCTGATCTGCTGATCGCCGGGGATGGCCGCAACGTAGGCGTTGTGGAGCGGACGGCCGGGCGTGATGCGCCAAGGCTGCTGCTGCTACGCAACACGCGTAGCGACTACGTGCGCGACAATTTCCAGGAGAATGCGGGGTTGCGAGGAGAGACGATCTATCTCCCCGATCATCCGGGCGCGCGTTGCAATGCCGATTTCTGTTCGATCACCTTGCAGATGCAGGCGCGCGCAGCCAACGTCCTGTTGTCGAGGAGCCGGGACATCGTGCCCGAGCGCGAACTGGCTGCCGCCTGCGACCGGGCTGACATCGTGATCTCGGATCGTTGGCTGCCGCGGGCATGCCGACCGCGCTGGTTCAAGGCCGATCGCGGCACGCTCAGCCAGACGGGAGGCCTGAGCGTCGATCTGTCCCGCGGCGTGGTGCGCAATGTCGCGCAGGGGCAGGGGATGCATGGATGGTGGCATGGACGCAAAGGCGAGATGTCCTTGCAGGACCTCATCCCGCCCATGCCCTCATCGATGTCTTCGGATCGATAGCGCGCGGGGCGCTGCGATCCGGTCGGCTCAGTGGAAGTAGCGGCGCAGGAGGCCTGCGAGCTTACCCTGCACCTTGATCTCGTCGGCCGCATAGATCTGCGGTTCATAGGCCGCGTTGGCCGGGTCAAGGCGGATCATGCCGTTTTCACGGCGCAGGTACTTGAGCGTCGCTTCCTCGCCGCGCACGAGGGCGACCACGATCTCGCCATCGTTGGCGATATCGGTGCGTTTCACCAAGGCAAAATCGCCATCAAGAATGCCTGCCTCGATCATCGAATCGCCGGAAACCTCCAGCGCGTAATGTTCACCCGCGCCCAGAAGCGCGGCGGGCACGGGAAGGATCGCCTGGTCTTCCAGCGCCTCGATCGGAACGCCCGCAGCGATGCGTCCGTGCAAGGGGATCTCGATCACATCGGCCGTCGGTGCGGGAGCGGCGGTTTCGGGCCTGGCGAAGGGCACGACGTTCGAGTTGGCGGCCGGAGCCGTTGTCTGGCCGCCTTCGTCGGCACGGCGCAGCACTTCGAGCGCGCGGGCGCGGTTGGGCAAGCGGCGAATGAAGCCGCGTTCCTCCAGCGCGGAGATCAGGCGGTGCACGCCCGACTTGGACTTGAGGTCCAGCGCGTCCTTCATCTCTTCGAAGCTGGGCGAAATGCCGGTTTCGTCAAGCCGGGTCTGGATGAACCGGAGCAATTCGTGCTGCTTGCGGGTCAACATGTTCGCTGCCTCTTTCCTGCGCCTGCCGCACACGGAAATTCGGCTTCCCGCGCATCAGCTGTTCTTCTGGATGTTCCACTTGTGAACATTCTGAGAACAATTAAGCAACAGAATTTCCCACGTCAAGCGATACCGCCGTTCTGGAGTATGTAGATGCGCACGTTTGCGCCAGAAGGTGTTTCCGATCCGTTCGCAGGACGGTCGATGAGGACGTTACTGCCCGCAAGAGCGCCCAGGGCCCCGCTGTCCTGCACGCGCACGGCTCGCACGCATTCCCCGTCCCAGGTGCCGCGCAGGAATTCGCGGCGTGCGCCGGTGGCCGGCAGGTCCCCGTCGAGACGGGTGGTGACAGCCATGGGCGCGGGATCGAGTGCGCCCATCAGACGGCGCAGCAGCGGGAGCAGGAAATGGTAGCCGGTAACGAGTGCGGAGACCGGATTTCCGGGCAATCCAATGATGATCTGGCGGCGCTGCGAGCGGGGGCGGGTGGCGACGAGGAGCGGCTTGCCCGGCTTGATCGCGATGCGCCAGAAGTCGAGCTTCGCGCCCCAGGCTTCGAGCGCGGGGCGGATGAGGTCGTGGTCGCCAACGGACGCGCCGCCGCTGGTGACGATGACGTCGGCATGGGCGGCCTCGTCAAAGGCGGATAGGAGCGCGTCGAGCGTGTCGCCGACCGGTCCGATGCGGCGTGTCTGGACCGCGAGCCCGGCGACCATTGCCTCCAGCATGGCGCCATTGCTGGCCGGGATCTGGTGCGTGGCGCAGTTCTCCGGATCGGAGGAAAGCTCATCGCCGCTGTCGATGATCGCGACCTGGGGCGCGCGGAAGACGGGCAGGTGCCTGTGTCCGGCCGAGACGGCGAGCGCGATCTGGGCGGGGCCGATGCGGGTTCCGGCGGGCAGAACCTCCTTGCCAGCTACGAAGTCCGAGCCGAGGCGGCGCACGTGGCGATCCTGCGGGCTGGGGCCTGTGCCGGTGAGCGTGAGTGCCGTGTCGCTGCGCGCGAGGTCTTCCTGCACGATGACCCCGGCGGCATCGCAGGGCAGCAGGGCGCCTGTGGAGATGCGCACGGCTTCACCGCGCGTCATGCTGCCTACGAAGGGGTGCCCGGCCGCGCTTTCGCCCACGATGGTCCAGGGGCCGGCAAGATCGCCATCGGTGACCGCATAGCCGTCCATTGCGGAAAGGTGCCCGGCGGGTTGGGTGCGGCGGGCGAGCAGTGGCTCGGCAAGGTAGCGGCCGATGGCGCCTGCCATGTCGACATGTTCGCGGCGCATCGGGTCGGCGAGCGCGAGGAGGCGGCGCTGCGCTTCTTCGAGCGGGATCGGGGGCGTCATGACGGGCACGTCGGGAGAAGGCGCGGTGCTCATACCCACCCTTCGGCTTTCCAGTGGCCCGACTTGCCGCCCTGCTTCTCGACGAGGCGGATGTCGGAGATGACCATGCCCTTATCGAGCGCCTTGGCCATGTCGTAGATGGTGACCAGCGCAATCGAGACGGCGGTGATGGCCTCCATCTCGATGCCGGTCTTTCCGGTGATCGAGGCGGTGGCGGTGGCGCGGATGGAGCCGGTGAACTCTTCCTCGTTCTCGAAGGTGAAATCGAGGTTCACCGCATCGAGGGGCAGGGGGTGGCACATCGGGATGAGATCGGCGGTCTTCTTGGCCGCGAGGATACCGGCGATGCGCGCGGTCCCCAGAACATCGCCCTTGGGGGCATCACCTGCCCGCACGGCGTCGAGCGCTTCGCGGGTCATGGTGATCGTGCCGCTGGCAACGGCAAGGCGGCGGGTTTCGGCCTTGGCGCCGACATCGACCATGCGCGCGGTGCCGTCCGTGTCGATATGGCTAAGCGATGTACTCACGAGAGGGTCCTTGGCGCAAGGGTGGTGACAGGGCGGGTGGCAGGGTGGGTGACAGTCAGGTTGACACAGGTGACACAGTCCAGAGAGGTCTGTGTCCGGCCCCTGTCACCTGCCATCGCAGCGGTGTTCGAAGAGGCGCGAAGGGGCGTCATTGCGGGCAATCCTCGCAGATTGCGACGGTGTAGGACAGCCCCTTTTCGGTCGTCTCAGGCGCCGGTCAGGAGGCGCCGGGTCGCGGCCTCGACGTCGGCCTCGCGCATCAGGCTTTCTCCCACCAGGAAGGTACGTGCGCCGCAGGCTGAGAGGCGCACGAGGTCTTCGTGCCGGTTGAGCCCGCTTTCGCTGACGAGAAGCGCGCCCTCGGGGGCAAGCGGGGCGAGCCGCTCGGTGATGCCGATGTCGGTGACAAAGCGCTTGAGGTCGCGGTTGTTGACACCAATAAGCCTTGATTTCAAACGACTTGCGCGCTCCATCTCGGCCTCGTTGTGAACTTCGACAAGGCAGTCCATGCCGCGTTCGTGGGCGGCGGCCTCGATCTCGGCCATCTGCGTATCGTCCAGCGCGGCGACGATGATGAGGATGGCATCCGCCCCGATCGCGCGGGCCTCGGCGACCTGCCAGGGGTCGATCATGAAGTCCTTGCGGATGACCGGCAGCGAGACGGCGGCGCGGGCCTCGACAAGGAAATCCTCATGCCCCTGGAAGTAGGGCGCATCGGTCAGGATCGAAAGACAGGCCGCGCCGCCCGCTTCGTAGGCCTTTGCGTGTTCGGCGGGCCGGAAGTCGGGGCGGATGAGACCCTTGGAAGGGCTCGCCTTCTTGATCTCGGCGATAAGCGCGAAGCCATCTTGCGCCTTGCTACGCAGCGCCGCCTCGAAGCCGCGCGGCGTGCTCTGAAAGGAGGCCTGCGCGTCGAGTTCGTCCAGTGTCGAGAGGGTCTTGCGCACGGTCACTTCGCCGCGCTTGGTCTCGCAGATTTCGGTCAGCTTGTCGGACATGGGATTCCCTGTTGTCAGCCGCGCGGTTTGGTCGCGGCGATCCAGCAGTTGAGGAGGGCGTTGGCAAGGCCCTTGTCGATGGCCTCGGCGGCTTCCTCGACACCTTCGGCCCAGCTCTCGACCTCACCCGCGACCATCAGCGCGCCCGCCGCGTTGAGCAGCACGGCGTCGCGGTAGGCGCCGGGCTCGCCCTGGAGCAGGTTCCGCAGGGCCTGCGCGTTGAAGGCCGGGTCACCGCCGCGGATGGCCTCGACTGGCGCGCTCGTCAGGCCAAGCTCGGCGGCGGTCACGCGCTTCATGGCGACCTCGCGGCCCGCGACGTCGGCAACCTCGTTGCCGCCAGCAAGGCTTAATTCGTCAAGGCCTTCATCGCCCGAGACGACCATCGAACGGGTGGTGCCGAGCCGGGCCAGCGCCTCGGCGTAGATAGGGACGTAGGCCGGGCGGGCGATGCCGACCAACTGGCGCGAGACGTTGGCCGGGTTGGCGAGCGGCCCCATCAGATTGAAGATCGTGCGGCGCGCGATGGCCTTGCGGATCGGCATGATGCGGCCCATCGCGGGGTGGTGCTTGGCCGCGAAAAGAAAGCCGATGCCGATGTCCTTGAGGGTGTCCTCGGCGGTCTCGGCGGCGCGGTCGAGGTCGATGCCGAGCGCCTCCAGGGTGTCGGCCGCGCCCGCCTTGGAGCTGGCTGCGCGGTTGCCGTGCTTGGCGACCGGCACGTCGCAGGCCGCGACCACCAGGCTGACTGCGGTCGAGACGTTGAGCGTGTGGTGCCCGTCGCCGCCCGTACCGCAGACATCGATGGCGTTCTTAGGCGCGTCGATGGGGATCATGCGTTCGCGCATGGCGCGCGCGGCGCCCGCGATCTCGCTTGCCGTCTCGCCGCGCTCGGAGAGGGCGACGAGAAAGTCCTTCACGGCCTCGTCGTCGATCTTGCCATCGAGGATCGCGCCGAAGGCGTCGTGCGCTTCGTCCTCGGTAATGGCCCTGGCGGTATCGGGAAGCTGGGTGAGGGCGCTCACGCGCTCAGCCTTTCGGGAAGCTTCGCCTCGATCCCGCAGATCGCGAGGAAGTTGGCCAGCATCGCGTGGCCGTGCTCGGTGGCAATGGATTCGGGGTGGAACTGCACGCCGTGGATGGGCAGGCTTTCGTGCGCGAAGCCCATGACGTGGCCGTCCTCGGAGCGGCAATTGACCTTGAGGCACGCAGGGATGTCCTCGACGATCAGCGAGTGGTAGCGCGTCGCGGTGAAGGGCGAGGGGAGCCCTGCAAAGACACCGGTGCCATCATGCGTCATGGTCGAAGTCTTGCCGTGCATGAGACCGCCGCGCACGACCTTGCCGCCAAAGAACTGGCCGATCGACTGGTGGCCCAGGCACACGCCCAGGAGGGGCAGCCCCTTCTCGGCCGCCGCGCCGACGAGGTCGAGGCTGATGCCCGCCTCGTTCGGGGTGCACGGTCCGGGCGAGACGAGAAAGCCCTTCGCGCCTGTGGCCAGCGCTTCTTCGACGGTGAGGCTGTCGTTGCGCACGACCTTCACCTCGGCGCCCAGTTCCATGACGTAATGGACCAGGTTCCAGGTGAAGCTGTCGTAATTGTCGATGACGAGGATCATGGGTTTGCCTTCTGGCTTTCGGCCTGTGTCTCTTGCGCCTTCGCGCGTTTCTCGACGACGATCAAGGGGCCAAGCTCGGGTCCGGTGTCGAGCCGGCCGTGTTCGGGGTCCCACAAGGACGAGACCGAGCCGTCGAGGAAGAGCGCGTTGGCGCAGTGCAGGTCGTCGCGGAAATAGCGGGCGAGCTTGCCGAAGGAGACGGGCTCCTCGGCAATCACGAAGTGCGCGCGGCCCGTCGCATCGACGCCCACGCCGTTGCGCAGCTTGTGCGAGGTGCCGTCGGGATCGATGGCCGGGTGCAGTTTGCCATCGATCACCAGCATGGGGCCCGACTGCGTACCGAAGGTGGGGCGGTGCGTGATCTTCGCGGCAAAGTCGTCCGAGGTCATCACCCGCCAGTGCCCCTTGGCATCGCCGAAGAAGACGCCGTTGGGCAGCAGGTGAAAGTTGCCCGGTCCCTCGTTGGTGTTGAGCGTGTGGAGGCGCTCGCCTTCCTCGACGTAGTAGCCGATGGGCTGTCCGGCGCTGTCGTACATCCCGGCGTTCATCGCAAAGGCGACAGGCGCGCTGCCCTCGGGGCGGCTGACGGCGAGCTGGCTCAGCGTGCGGTAGGGCGCGCCGCCCTCAGGGCCGAGCACGGTGTGGATCGTGTGGCGCCCGGGCACGGCCGTGCAGTGGACGAAGGCCGCGCCCTCGAAGCGCGCGCTTTCGCAGGCGGGCGGCGGCGGGGCCTCGGCGGTGTTCTCGGTGGAAGAACAGGCGCCAAGCAGCAGCAGGGCGAGCGCAGCGGGGGCGAGAGCCGCCCGGGCGCGGTTCACTGCCCGAAGCCCGGCTCTCCGGCGATGCGGATCGCCTCGCGCGCGGCGGCAAAGAGCGCGCCCGACTTGTGGAGGCACTCGTTCTGTTCCGAGGTCGGGTCGCTGTCGGCGACGATGCCTGCGCCCGCCTGGACGTGGAGCACCCCGTCCTTGAGGACGCCGGTGCGCAGGACAATGCACGAATCGAGCGAGCCATCGGGCGAGAAGTAGCCGACGCCGCCCGCATAGGCGCCGCGCGTTTCGGGTTCGAGCTCGGCGATGATCTGGCAGGCGCGGACCTTGGGCGCGCCCGAGACGGTGCCTGCAGGGAAACCGGCAAAGACCGCGTCGATGGCATCGTGGGTCTTCGTGTCGAGCGTGCCCACCACGTTCGAGACGATGTGCATGACGTGGCTGTAGCGCTCGATGGTGTAGCTGTCGGTCACTTCGACCGAGCCCGCTGTGGAGACGCGGCCGACATCGTTACGGCCCAGGTCCAGCAGCATGAGGTGCTCGGCGCGTTCCTTCTGGTCGTCCAGCAGGCTGATCTCGTTGGCCTTGTCCTCGGCCTCGGTCTTGCCGCGTGGGCGGGTGCCCGCGATCGGGCGGATGGTGACCTGGGGCTGGCCGTCCTCATCCTTGCGCACGCGCACCAGGATCTCCGGGCTCGAGCCGACAACGGCGAAGCCGGGCAGGTCGAGGAAGTAGAGGAAGGGCGAGGGGTTCACGCGGCGCAGCGCGCGGTAGAGCGCGAGCGGGGGCAGCGGGAACTCGCAGGTGAAGCGCTGCGCGAGCACGATCTGGAAGATGTCGCCCGCGGTGATGTAGTCCTTGGCGCGCGTCACCATCGCTTCATATTCGCCGGGCTGCAGGACCGGGGTCTGCACGGGCTCGGGGAGGTCTGTGAGGACCGGGCTCGCGGGCACCGGCTGGTTGAGGCGGCGCAGCGTCTCGGCGATGCGGTCCTCGGCGGCCTCGATGGCGCGGGCCGGGTCGGCCGCGCTCTCGGGCCAGAGCGGGGCTATGCAGAAGAGCTCATCGCCCAGGCTGTCGAAGACGAGCAGGATCGAGGGGCGCACGAACAGCATGTCGGGCACGTCGAGTTCGCTTTGCGGCGCGCGCGGCAGCTTCTCGACAAGGCCGATGGTCTCGTAGCCGAAGTACCCGACCACGCAGGCGAGCGCGGGGGGAAGTTCGCCCGGAACGTCGATGCGGCAGCTTTCGACCAGCGCGCGCAATTCGGCCAGGCTGTCGCCGGTAAGGGGGGTGAAGGCCTCGGTGTCGCTCTTCCAGGTGCGGTTGATCTGGGCCTCGTGGCCCTGCGCGCGGAAGACCAGGTCGGGATCAAGCCCGAGCAGGCTGTAGCGCCCGCGCTGGGCGCCGCCTTCCACCGATTCGAGCAGGAAGTCGCCGCGACCGTCCTCGAAGAGCTTGAGCGCGGCGCCCACCGGCGTTTGGGTATCGGCCACGAGACGGCGCCAGACCAGCGCGGGCTTTCCGTTCGAGAGCCGCATCAGGGCGTCGGTACGGATGGCATCGCTGCTGGTCTGGCGCTGTGTCGTCATGGTCCTGTCGGTTTCGCTATCGGATGGTGTCTGGAAGTGGCGGTGGAGGCGATTAGGCGCCGGGCTGGGCGGTGCCGCCCAGGCGCTCGCGCACGGCCTTGATGGTGGCGGCGTTCTTCTCGACCTTCATTTCCCCGGCAACGGCATGGCCGAGCGAGGTGACGAAGGCGTTGCCCATCTGGGCGCCCAGTTCCTCGCGGGCCTGCGCGACCATCTCGTCGGACTCGACCTTGCCGGCCTTGATGTCCTTGAGCTGGACCACGAACCACCCGCGCTCGCCGTCGGCCGACTGCACCTTCACGCTGTCCTTGGTCATGTGGAACATGAGCGAGACGGGCGGGGGCACCTGGCGACCGGCCTGAAGCGCACGGCTGAGCGTCGCGCGCGACATGCCCAGCTCCTCGATCGGGGGCAGGCGCTTGCCCAGGTCCTTCATGGCCTGCGCCATCGTCTTGCCCTCGGCCATCGCCTTGCGCACCTTGAGCGCGGCGGCCTTGGCTGCCTTGGAACCGCTGTCGAGCGCCCAGGCGGACTTCACATCGTCCTGGATGTCGTCGAACGGCGCGGGAGCGGACGGGGTGATCTCGGTCACGTCGTAGATCACGAAGGGACGGTTCGCTTCGAAGTTCTGGCCCTGGCCCATCTGGGTGAGCTGGGGCTGCTCCTGCTGCATCTTGAAGACGGTGGCGAGAAGCGGCTGGAGGCCCTCATCGACGCTCTTGTCGATTTCGCCGTAGATGCGGCCATCGGCGGTGACAGGGCCAGTGGTCTCGACCTCGACACCCAGCGACTTGGCCACCTCGGGCAGGCTCGCGCCGTCGGCGAACTGGTCCTCGATGCCTTCGAGCTTGGCTGCAAAGGCCTTGCGCTTGGCGTCGGCCTCCAGCTCGGCGACGAGCTCGTCACGCACCTCTTCGAGGGTGCGCGCGGGCTTGGTGCTTTCTTCCTCGACGCGCACGACGTGCCAGCCCAGCGCCGACTTCGCCGGAGCCGCAAGCTCGCCCACCTTGGCGGCAAAGACCGCGTCCGAGACGGGCTTGGCGAACTGGTCGGCAAGGTCCTTGCGGCTGAAGAATTCGAGCTTGGCCGCCGACAGGCCCTTCTCGGTAGCGGCCGCTTCGAGCGTCTTGCCGCCCTTGACGGCCGCGATGATGGCCTTGGCCGCATCCTCGGTCGGTGCGATCACCTGGGTGATGCGACGGTCGTCCTTGGCCGCGTAACGCGCGGCGTTGGCCTTGTAGGCCTCCTCGATCTGCGCGTCGGTGGGGGCGGCGGGCGCCTTCATCGAATCGATGGTGAACTGCGCGTAGCGCATCATGCGGCGCTCGGGCCGGATGAAGTTCTGGGTGTGGCTGTCGTAGAAGGCCTTGAGCGTCTTTTCGTCGGGCTCGTCCTCGGGCACGAACAGCATCGAGGGCAGGGCCAGGACCGAGCCGCTGCGGGTCTCGTCGATCATCGCGGCGTAGCGCTTGGCCATGTAGGCGGGCATCTTCGCGCCGAACTGCGCCGGGCTGGCGAGCTGCTGGCCGACGAGCCCTTGCGCGATGTCCTCGCGCAGCGCCTTCTCGGAGAGGCCCTGCTGGGCGAGCGCCTGGCGGAAGGTGTCCTGATCGAACTTGCCGTCGACGCCCTGGAAGGCGGCGATCTGTGCGATCTCGCTGTCGACCAGGCGGTCCCCGGCGACGATCCCGTGCTCCTTGCCGAAGGCGAAGAAGGCGGTGCGCTGGACCAGCTCATCGAGGATCGTGTCGAGCCCGCCCTGTGCGAGCAGCTGGCTCATCGAGGCCTGCGGGTTGTTCTGCTGAACGCGGCGCAGCGCGGAGTTCGCGCCCTGCGCCAGCTCGTTGGCGTCGATGGTCTCGTCGCCAACGCTGGCCACGGTGTTGGCATCGCCTGCGCTGCCCGCACCCTGGATGCCGGCGATGTCGCCGCTGGCGAAGGCGAGGGCGATGACGCCGAGCACGACCAGCGCGATGGCCGCGCCGATCTTGGACTTGATGAACGATCTGAAGAAGCTGAGCATGTCCTGTCCGGCCGTTGACTGAGCGGTCTGTGAAGCGCTCCTGCTCTGGGTCTCCTGCCGGGGCAGGGGCCTTCATGCAGGAGGCGGGAAATGGCGCAGGCTTTAGGGGGGCTTTCGCCGTCCTGCAATGGCATCGCATCGCTTTGCGCCCGATTCCTGTGGTTTCGGGCGCGCGGGCACGGTGCGAAGGAGTGCCGTGGTGGCGGGGGCTGGATGAATGTGGGCTTGCTTGCCCATTCTTGCGAATACTGTCGGGTCTACTTGTGGCTTCTGCGTGGTCCCGAATTGGGCGCAGTGGAAAGAGAAGTCTCCCCCGGCTTTGACAAATCCGCTAGTGCTGGCCTAGCAGCGCCCCGCTACAACGGCGTTCCGATTCCCCTTTCTGCGGGATTCGCTCGGTGTGTCGTCGATTTGATCAAGGGACCAAGATGGCCGGATTGCCTTACATCGTCGGAAACTGGAAAATGAACGGCACGCGCGCGATGCTGAACGAAGTGCGCGCGATCGACCGTGCCGCGGGACGTTTTCCCAGGGTTCAGGTGGCCATCGCGCCACCCGCCACGCTTATCTACCGTACGCGCGATGCTGCTGAAATCATTGGCGTTGGTGGCCAGGACTGCCACGTTCAGGAGAGCGGCGCCTTCACCGGCGACATCTCCGCCCCGATGCTCAAGGACGCTGGCGCCGATTTCACCATCGTTGGCCACTCCGAGCGCCGCACGCTGCACGGCGAAAGCGACGGGGATGTGCAGGCCAAGGCGGATGCCGCCATTGCCGCTGGCCTGGGCGTGATCCTGTGCGTGGGCGAAAGCGAAGCGCAGCGCGATGCGGGCGAGGCGGAAAGCGTCGTCGCAGCCCAGGTGGCCGCGTCGTGCCCGCAGGGCGAACAGGCGCCCGAAAAGTTTTCCGTGGCCTACGAGCCGATCTGGGCGATCGGTACGGGTCGCGTTCCCTCGGTCGAGGATGTCGCAGCCATGCACAGCGCGATCCGCGCCAAGCTGGTCGAACTCTACGGTGACAGCGGTACGGGCGTGCGCATCCTCTACGGCGGTTCGGTCAAGGCCGAGAACGCCGCCGAGCTGCTTTCGGTCCCCGAGGTGGGCGGTGCGCTCGTCGGCGGGGCGAGCCTGAGCGCGGAGAGCTTCCTCTCCATCGTCGGTGCCGCCGCCACACTGGCCGCCGACTGAATAAGCGCCTGATCTTCCGGCACTTGCCCGCGCCCGCGCGCGGCGAGGTCGGGAGAGGGTGGCTGTGCATGTCGAATCCCGTGTCCGGGCCGGGTTGCGTTCGGGGGGCGTTGCGCTTATCTGCGCCGCTTGTGATTGCGGTCTGTGATCCTGTTTCGCAGACCCGTTGAGAAGAGCTGAGATCGAGCTGATGTTTGTTTTCCTGACCGTCGTCCAGGCGCTGGTGGCTGCCGCCCTGGTCGGTGTTATTCTGGTTCAGAAGTCCGAGGGCGGTGGCCTTGGCGTCGGTGGCGGGGGCAACCCCGGCGGCCTGATGTCGGCGCGCGGCGCGGCTGATTTCCTGACCCGGGCAACGGCGATCCTCGCCGGTCTCTTCGTGGTTCTCAGCATTCTTCTTGCCGCGATGGCGGTCGATGCCAACAGCGTCGGCGATATCGATACCTCGCTGCAGCGCGGCGGTGAACCGGCAGCCCAGGAAGCCCCGGCGGATCCGCTTGCGGGCTCGGCTGGCGGCGAATCGAAGGCAGGCGCCGCAGCGGCTCCCGCGAACGATGATCCGCTCGCCGGAGCCGCGCAGCAGTAAGAGCTTCGCGAAGGCGGGTTCGGATCGGAAAGTCCGGGGCCGTCTCGAAACAGCATTGTAACCGAAATGCCGTCTGGCGCAGTCAGGCGGCATTTTATTGAGTTTGACCTGTGGATTCGGGTTCTTGGCGCTTGCGCTGAACCCCCCACGCAATTTAAGGCCCAATTCCCATGGCGCGGCACATCTTCATCACCGGCGGCGTGGTCTCCTCGCTTGGCAAGGGCCTCATGGCCGCCAGCCTGGCCGCGTTGCTGCAGGCCCGTGGGTTCCGAGTGCGGATCCGCAAGTTCGACCCCTATCTCAACGTCGACCCGGGCACGATGAGCCCGTACCAGCACGGCGAGGTCTTCGTGACCGACGACGGTGCGGAAGCCGACCTTGACCTTGGCCACTACGAGCGCTTCACCGGCGTCTCGGCGCACCAGGGCGACAACATCACCTCGGGCCGCATCTACCAGGACATCATCGCCAAGGAGCGCCGCGGCGACTACCTCGGCGCCACCGTCCAGGTGATCCCGCACGTCACCGACGCGATCAAGAACTTCGCGCAGGCCGACACCGAGGATCTCGACTTCGTGCTGTGCGAAGTCGGCGGCACCGTGGGCGACATCGAGGGCCTGCCCTTCATCGAGGCGCTGCGCCAGATGCGCAACGAGCTGGGCCGCGAGAACACCTGCTTCGTCCACGTCACGCTGGTGCCCTACATCGCGGCCGCGGGCGAGCTGAAGACCAAGCCGACCCAGCACTCGGTGCGCGAGATGACCGGTCTTGGCATCCAGCCCGACATCCTCCTGTGCCGCTGCGAGCACGAACTGCCCGAGAGCGAGCGCGCCAAGATCGCGCTGTTCTGCAACGTGCGCCGCGAAGCGGTCATCCCCGCGCTTGACGCGCCCAACATCTACGCGGTGCCCCTCCAGTACCACGCCGAGGGTCTCGACGCCGAAGTGCTCCACCACTTCGGCCTCAACTCGCCCGCGCCGGAACTCTCGCGCTGGACCGGCATCGTCGATCGCTTCCAGAACCCGGAAGGCGAAGTCACCATTGGCGTCGTGGGCAAGTACGTCGGTCTGCCCGATGCCTACAAGTCGCTGAACGAAGCGCTCGTCCACGGCGGCATGGCCAACAAGACCAAGGTCAAGATCAAGTGGCTCGACGCGGAAATCTTCGAGAAGTCCGACGACGAGATCGCGCACGCGCTCGAACCCATGCACGGCATTCTCGTGCCGGGCGGTTTCGGTGAGCGCGGGACCGAGGGCAAGATTGCGGCGGTGCGCTTTGCGCGTGAACGCAAGGTGCCCTTCTTCGGCATTTGCCTTGGCATGCAGATGGCCTGCATCGAGGGTGCGCGCGCGGCCGGTATCGCCGCAGCAAGCTCGACCGAATTCGGCCCGACTGACGAGCCGGTGGTGGGCATCATCACCGAGTGGATGGGCAAGGAAGGCCTGGAAACCCGCGCCGAGGGCGGCGATCTGGGTGGCACCATGCGTCTTGGCGCCTATATCGCCAAGCTCGATGGCAACAGCCAGGTCTCCAGCATCTACGGCGGCGCGACCGAGATTTCCGAGCGCCACCGCCACCGCTACGAGGTCAACGGCAAGTACCGCGACGCGCTCGAAAAGGACGGGTTGATCTTCTCGGGCATGTCGCCCGATGGCCTGCTGCCCGAAATCGTCGAGCGTCCCGATCACCCCTTCTTCGTGGGCGTGCAGTTCCACCCCGAACTCAAGTCGCGCCCGTTTGAACCGCACCCGCTGTTCTCGGGTTTCGTGGCGGCCGCGCTCCAGCACTCGCGCCTGGTTTGAGCGCTTCGCCGCGCCTGGGCGTGGGTCTTGTCGGCAACGGCATGGCCGCGCGGGTGTTTCACGCGCCCTACATCGCGGCCTGCACGGGCCTTGACCTGCGCGCGGTGGTGAGCCGCCGGGCCGAGGCCGAATTGCCTCTGCCCGGGCTCGCGCGTGTCCCCGACATCGCCGACCTGCTGGAGGATCCCGCGATCGACCTCGTCGTGATCGCCACCCCCAGCGCCACCCACGCGCAGCTCGCTGCGCAGGCGCTGAATGCGGGCAAGCACGTCGTCGTCGACAAGCCCTTTACCCTCGATCTGGCGAGCGCGCAGGATCTTGTCGCGCGCGCGAAGGCGGCGGACCGCGTCGTCACCGCCTTCCACAACCGGCGCGGCGATGCCGATTTCCTCGCCATCGAGGCGGCCATAGCGGCAGGCGAGATCGGGCGGGTCGTCCATTTCGAATCCCACTTCGACCGCTTCCGCCCCAAGGTGCGCGAGCGCTGGCGCGAGGACGGCAGCGAAGGCTCGGGCGTGTGGTTCGATCTTGGTCCCCACCTCGTCGACCAGGCGCTGTGCCTGTTCGGCGCGCCCGAGGCGGTGAGCGCCGATATCGCGAGCTTGCGCGAAGGCGGACGGTCGGACGACTACGCCCACGTCACGCTCCACTACCCCAAGATGCGCGCCATCCTTCACGCAGGGATGTGCGTTGCGGGCGGCGAACCGCGCTTCCGTGTCCACGGCACCGGCGGATCGCTGGTCAAGTACGGCATCGACCCGCAGGAAGCCCAATCGGTGGCCGGCATGCGCCCCGGCGATCCCGACTGGGGGCGCGATCCTGAACCGCTGGTGCGCTTCGATGGCGAAGGCAACCGCCACGAGGCCGCTCTTCCGCGCGGGCGCCAGGAACGCTTCTACGACGATGTCGCTGCCGCCTGCCGTGGCGAGAAGGCGGTCGCGGTCTCGGGAGAGGAGATCCTCCTCGTCCAGGCGGTGATCGAGGCGGCGCGTACGGCGAGCCGGACGGGCCAGCGTGTAGCGCTGGCCGATGTGCTGGAAGAGGCAGTCAAGAAGTAGGATTTGCCGAGGGCCATCGCCCTCGGGCTCCCCGGACTGTCTAGCTCACGTCCCGCGCGCCATGCAGGCGGGGAAAGGCGACGTTGCCCATTTTGGGGGGCAAGGGGCGATGGCCCCTTGGATAATTTCTTTCCTGCCTTCCTGTTGCCTTCCCCTTCTTTTCTGGAAACCTTGGGTGTTCGGGGCCTCATCATTGTGGGCCTGGCTAAGAGGGGGAAGCACGTGCTCGTACCGCGCTCGCGCAAGCAGAGGCTGCACATTCTGGGCAGTCGCCTTCACAAATGGCTGGCGGCCTGTGTGGGTATTCAGGTCCTCCTGTGGATGGGCTCGGGCGCGATCATGTCCTGGCTCAAGATCGAGCATGTGCGCTCCGAGCATGTCATCGCGCGCACGCCTGAAGTGCTCCCGGCCGACGCGCCGCTGCCCTCGTGGCTGGCGAATGACGGGGCGCTGGTTTCGGTGACGACGCGCGCGGTGAACGGACGCAGCGTCATCGAAGTGCGCAGCCGCGATGGCACCGCCGCTCTGCACGATCCGGTGTCCGGTCGCCGACTTTCCCCGCTTTCCGCCCGCACGGCTTCCGAGATCGCACAGGGCGCGTGGAAGGGGGCGCCTACCGGAGTACAGGGCGTCTCGATTGTGCGCGCGCCGGTCGGGACCGAATATGCCGGGCCCTTTCCGGCCTGGCAGGTGACGTTCGCGGACCCGGACCGCACCCGGCTCTACATCAATGCGTCGAGCGGAGCCGTCCTGGCTGCGCGCAGCGATACCTGGCGCTTCTTCGACTTCGTGTGGGGCCTGCACATCATGGACTGGACGCTGCGTGATCGGATCAACAGCTGGTGGCTCTTCGTCTTTGCGCTGGGCGGCACAGGCATCGCGCTTTCGGGCTTCGTGCTTCTGGCAAACCGCTTTCCGCGCCTGCGCTGGGCTCGGCGCAAGCGCTAAGTCCCTGAGCTTGCTCTTGCCCTGCCGCTTGCTAGCATGGGGGCATGGCAACCAGACACCAGCGTGAGGGGCAGGGGGCGCAGTCCGCGTTGCCCGAAGGCGTGATCGAAAGCGACGTTCCGGCCCGGCTCGACCGTCTGCCGTGGTCGCGTTTTCACTGGCTGGTGGTCTGCGCGCTGGGCATCACCTGGATCCTCGACGGGCTGGAAGTCACGCTCACCGGCTCGATTGCGCCGGCCTTGCGCGAAAGTCCGGTGCTTGCCTTTTCCGCGCGCGAGATCGGTCTTGCCAACAGTCTGTATCTGGCAGGCGCCGTCTCGGGCGCGCTGTTCTTTGGCTGGTTGACCGACCGGCTGGGGCGCAAGCGCCTCTTCACGCTGACGCTCCTGATCTATCTGCTCGCCACGGCGGGCACGGCCTTCACCTGGGACCTGCCGAGCTTTGCGCTCATGCGCTTTCTCACGGGTGCGGGCATCGGGGGCGAGTACAGCGCGATCAATTCGGCCATTCAGGAACTGATCCCCGCGCGCCGCCGGGGCTGGACCGACCTTGTCATCAACGGCTCGTACTGGGTGGGGGCAGGCGTTGCAGGCGCGCTTTCGGTGGTGGTGCTCGACCCGCGCCTCTTTGCGCCCGATGTCGGCTGGCGCATTGCCTTCGGGTTCGGGGCGGTGACGGGGCTGATCGTGATCGCACTGCGCCGTTACATCCCGGAGAGCCCGCGCTGGTTGCTCACCCACGGGCAGGGCGCCAGGGCCGAGGCCATCGTGGGTGAGATCGAGGCGCGCACACGGGAACAGGGCCTCACCATTCAGGGCGAGACCCCGAAGGCCCGCCTCAAGGCGCGCCGCGCGACGCCGCTGCGCGAAGTGTGGGAGGCGCTGTTTCGCACGTACCCACGCCGTACCGCGCTTGGCCTTGTTCTCATGGCGGCGCAGGCCTTCCTCTACAACGCGATCTTCTTCACTTACGCCCTGATCCTGAGCGATTTCTATGGCGTGCCTTCGGACCAGGTGGGCTGGTACGTGCTGCCTTTCGCGGTGGGCAACGTGCTGGGACCACTGCTGCTTGGGCCCCTGTTCGACAGCTGGGGGCGGCGTCCGATGATCGCGCTGACGTATGGCGTCTCGGGGCTTCTGCTTGCCGCGACGGGGCTCGCCTTCCGGCTCGAGATGCTCGATGCCACCACGCAGACCCTGTGCTGGAGCGTGACCTTCTTCTTCGCCTCGGCCGCGGCCTCCTCGGCCTATCTGACCGTCGCGGAGAGCTTCCCCCTCGAAGTGCGCGCGCTGGCCATCGCGGTGTTCTATGCGCTGGGCACCGGGATCGGCGGGGTCATGGCCCCCTGGCTCTTTGGTGTCCTCATCGAGAGTGGCTCCCGCGCCGACGTGCTGGGCGGCTATCTCTTCGCCAGCGCGCTCATGCTGCTCGCCGCCTTCGTGGGGTGGCGCTTTGGCCTCGACAACGAGCGCAAGGCGCTGGAGGCCGTAGCCCGGCCCCTGTCCTGGCACGGCGAGGAGGGCGCATAAGCGCGCGAAAAAGGGCGGCCCGCGTGTGCGGACCGCCCTGAATGCATCATCGAATGGAAGAGGCCTCAGGCCGCGGCGCTGTCCGCGTCCTTGTTGGGCTCACTTTCGATCACCTTGAGCTGGTTGCCGCCAATGGCGATCTTCTTGGGCTTCATCGCCTCGGGCACTTCGCGCACGAGATCGATCACGAGGAGACCATCGGCGAGATCGGCCGCGTCCACCCGCACGTAGTCGGCGAGTTCGAAGCGGCGATCGAAGCCCCGCTGGGCAATGCCCATGTGCAGATAGTCGCCATCTGCGCCCTCGTCGGGCTTGCGGCCCTTGACGATGAGCAGGTTGGCCTGCGCGGTGATGTCGATGTCCTCGGGCTTGAAGCCGGCCACGGCCAGCGTGATGCGGTAGGCATCCTCGCCGCGGCGTTCGATGTTGAAGGGCGGATACTTGTCGCCGGCGTTCACGCGGTGCTGGTTTTCGAGCATGTCGAAGAGACGGTCGAAACCGACCATGGAACGGCGATAGGGCGCAAAATCGATACGGTTCATGACAAAAATCCTCATCTGAGCAATCTTCGTGAGTGAAGCCCGGCTGCCCGGCGCTTCGTCAGGTGTGTCATCCCCTTTTGGCTGGGCCATGACACATGGAATTAGATATGATAGCGCCGCGCCAAATCAAGGGCCTGACACCCGGGCCTTTTGCAAAATTTCAGGAGACACCCGCATGAGCCAGCCCAAGGTCGAGATCTACTCCAAGTGGGGCTGCCCCTATTGCGTGGCCGCCAAGGCGCTGTTCGACCAGAAGGGTGTCGCTTACGAGGAATACGACATCACCATGGGCGGCCCCAAGCGCGACGAGATGGAAGCGCGCGTGCCTGGTGCGCGCACGGTTCCGCAGATCCTCGTCGACGACAAGGCTTACGGTGGCTTCGACGATGTCAACGCGCTGGAGCGCGAGGGCAAGCTCGACGCCATCCTCGGCCTGTGATCGGCTGAAGGGATGCCCCGCGCCGCGCTTTTCCAGATGACCAGCGGGATCGATCCCGCGGCCAACGCCGAGGCCATTGTCGCCGCCATCGCCGAGGCGCGCCGCGAAGGCGCGGCGATGCTCTTCACGCCCGAGATGTGCGGCCTGCTTGACCGTGACCGCAAGCGCGGGGCGGCGCATGTCGTGGCCGAGGGGAAGAACCCGGTCCTCGCCGCCGCGCGCGAGGCCGCGGCGCGCGAGGGCATCTGGGTGCATCTGGGCTCGCTCGCGGTGAAGGGCGATGACGCGGGTGAGGGCGGCGATGGGCGCTTTGCCAACCGCGCCTTCGTGATCGACGATACCGGTGCGGTGCGTGCGCGCTACGACAAGATCCATATGTTCGACGTGGACCTGGCGAGCGGAGAAAGCTGGCGCGAATCGAACGCCTATGCGCCGGGCCGGGAGGTGGTGACGGTGGATACCCCACTGGGCAAACTTGGCCTCGCGATCTGCTACGACATCCGCTTTCCGGCCTTGTTCGAAGCGCTGGGCCGCGCGAAGTGCGACCTTATCGCCATTCCGGCTGCCTTCACCGTGCCCACGGGACGTGCCCACTGGCACCTCCTGCAATGCGCCCGCGCGGTCGAGGCCAGCGCCTACGTGATCTCTGCCGCGCAGGTTGGCGAACACGCGGACGGGCGCACGACTTATGGGCATTCTCTGGTAGTTGACCCCTGGGGCGAGATCCGCCTCGACATGGGCGGGGCCGACGATGGCGGGCGTCCCGGCCTTGGATTTGCCGAGATCGACCCGGCCCGGATCGCCGAAGTGCGCGCCCAGCTCCCCAGCCTTGCCAACAGGCAGGCCTTGCCAAGCCCCCTGTGATCGCCACATAGGCGTCACATGATTGTCTACGATCTGGAATGCCGCGGTGAAGGCCATCGCTTCGAAGGCTGGTTCAAGTCCTCGGACGATTTCGCGCGCCAGCAGGAGCGGGGCCTCGTCGCCTGTCCGTTCTGCGGCTCGGGCGATGTCGCGAAGGCGCCCCAGGCCGCCCGTCTCGCGCGCAAGGGCAACCAGAAGCCCGAACCCTCCCACCCCTCTGCCAGGTCGCCCGAGCGCCAACCCGCGCCCACACCGCGCGAAGAGGGCGAACCTGTCGCCGTGGCCCCTGTCGCCTCGCACGAACTGCCCCAGCAGACGGTGGAGATGATTCACAAGCTCGCCGAGATGCAGGCCAAAGCGCTCAAGGCCTCGCGCTACGTGGGCGAAAGCTTCGCCGAGAACGCCCGCCAGATGCACTACGGCGAGCGCGAGGTGGAGCAGATCCACGGCGAAACCACGCTCGAGGACGCGCAGGAACTGATGGACGAGGGCATCTCGGTCGTCCCCCTCCCGTTCCCGATCGCCCCTCCTGAGGAAACCAACTAGGTTTCCGAGCCCTGCGCGCCATCCCCCGCTTGCCTAGCCGCGCTCCCGCCGCTAGGACGCCCTTGCGTGCGCCCATAGCTCAGCCGGATAGAGCACCAGATTCCTAATCTGGGGGCCGTGAGTTCGAATCTCGCTGGGCGCACCATTACCCCCTGAAATTGCTGATTTTTCGAGGAGACGGTGAGCGCCATGCGGGTCACGCTTTTCCTCGTTTCATTCCGCAGGTCACATTTTGCGTGTGATCGTAGGGCGTCGCGTGGCGCTGAGGAATGTCACGGCGATGCACGGGAATATTGAATCTGCTTTCCGCAGGTCACTACTGAGTCAGGTCTTGGCGCGAATCACCGCGCTTGAAGGACAAGACCTATGACCACGACAAGAAGCATCACGAACACCTACCTGAAGTGCTTGAGGCCCAAGAGTACGGCCTATGACATCCCGGATGAAAAGGCCGGTCCACTGACCATCCGCGTTCGCGCAAGTGGGGCTGTCGTCTTCGTCTATCGAGGCCGAGTTGGTGGCAGGCAGGTCAAGGAGGTGTTCGGGCGCTGGGGTGGTGCAGTGGTTCACACGGATGCTCCTGCGAACCATCCTGAAGATGGATTGCCCATCCTGTCCTTGGAAGAGGCTCGCGCGGTTTCCTTCGACATGAAGGCCAAAGCCAAGGTGGCACTCCCACGTCCGAAGCCGCATCCTCACTATCAGGTCCGGAGTACGAAGCTCACTCTCGCCATGGCGCATGAGGAATACTGCCGAGAGTATGTGCGTGACCGTCCGAGCGCGGGTAATGAAAGTCTGACGCGAAAATGGGTTCTCCCCGCCTTCGGTGATCGCGCGGTGAAGACCCTGACGCGCCGTGAACTGAACGCGCATTTCGAGGGGCTGCGCGAACATTTCCGGCGGATGGATGAGGATGGCAACGAATACACGGGGGCGGGCCTCAACACCGTTCTGCGGACGTTCAAACCACTCCTGACGTGGTGTGTCCGGCGGGATTACATCGAGCACAATCCCGCAACGACAATCGAGATGAAGGCGGAGGATCGGGTACGCAACAGGGTTCTGCGTGCCCACGAACTCGGCTGGGTCCTGATGAGCTTGGCGAGTGAAGAGCGCATGGCTGCTCCCCTGCAATTGCTGCTACGTACCGGCTGCCGCCTGTCCGATATCACCAAGCTGACATGGGGCGAGGTCCAGTTCGAAGATGGCGTACCCGTGAAACTCCTGAAGCATACGACCAAGGCGAAGGTCCCTCATGTCGCGTACCTCACCGAGCAGGCTCGCCGTCTGCTCCCTCCCCGCCCGAAGACAGCATCGAGCAAGGACTTGGTGTTCCCCGATGCTCTGCGTACCCGAGGCTCCTCGATCTTGGATCGCCTGCGTGGGCGTGTGCAGGACCTCGCAGGGCCATTGGAACATGTCGCGCATTGGACAATCCACGATTTCCGCCGCTCCCTGACGACCAACCTGTCGGAGATGCGTGAAGAAGGGAAACTGACCTATGCGGATGCTGCCGAGGACTACGTGCTCGCGCATATCCCCACGGGCGTCACCCGCAAGCACTACAACCACGCCAAGCACTATAAGGATCGGGAGCGGATGCTCACCGTCTGGTCGGACTACCTCGACAAGTGCCTTTCAAATGTCCAGCAGCGGTGTGAGCAGGGCGGTCACGTCGAGATGCAGGAGGTCGCGTGATGTCGGGCAGCATTGAGTACCTCTCGCTCAACGATATCGCCCAGCGCTTGCGTGTCGGGGTTGCTTCGGTGAACCAACTTATCCGTAACCAGCTTCTTCCGAAGCCCATTATGATTGGCAAGCAGCGGCGCTGGCTGGCGCACGAGGTCGACGAGGCCATGCTTCGGTTGCGGGAGGCGTAAGCCCCCGGCAGGCGCTGGAGGGCAACTCCGGCGACCCTGAGGCCGACTGAGCGGCCTCCTCTTACCCAACGGAACAAACACTGCGGGAGGAGCCCTGGACGGGCTCCGGGTGGCTTCGTGCGTCCATCGTGCACGCACATTTGAGGCCATTGCCCGTGCAGAACGGAATGACGAATTATGATGGACTACGAAGAACGACTTGAGAAATTGATTGATGCGCTGGAGTGGCAGGCGGTCGAAGGAGGTTCCTTCGCGGCGCTGGAGAAACTCTCGGCGTGCGGAGTGGAGTGGGGACGGAGGTATGCGTGTCGCTCGCCGGGATGCCCCGGTTGTCGCGGACGTAACGTGAAGGGCCGTCAAAAGGTGCTGGCGGAACGGTTTGCGGGCTGCACCAAAGAGGGGATGGGGTTTTTGACCATAGTGCTTCCCGGTACGAACGACCTCGACCAACTCGGCCCCTTGATCGACCGGGAGAAAACACGGCTTCGGAACCGCATTAGGTCTGGGCGGGCTGCTTCGCCGGACTGGGGCTACGTGTTCGTTGATGGGACTGTCGAGATCGATGCCCTTTCCATTGACCAAGTCCACGCTCTAGCGCCGGAACGTCGCGACCTGCTCCTGAAGGTCGCACCACTCGGATTTGGGAATACCGGACCGACGTGGCTCCCGACCTTCCACTGCTTGGTCTATCGTGCGGACATACCGACCGAGGAGTTTCAAGGTTGCTTGGAGCGAGTTTGGAAAGAGCCCGGTCAGGTCGATTTCCAGCCGCTCTATCGGCATAGGAGCTTCGATGAGAGCCTTCGTCGCATCGGTTCTTACATCAACAAGTTTACCTGTTCAGTGGACCTGTGCGCACCTGTGCGAGGTGCGAAGATTGTTGAGCAATGGCCTGCCGCATGGGAGGCAGACTTGGTGAACTGGTTGCATGAGCGACGTAATGCGTTTGAGAGACTGCATTTCATCATTGGCCAGAAGCGGTCGTGAAGAAGAACCTACTTGGATTGGCAGTGGGCGTGGGTTATATTTGGAGTGTTTTACAATAATTTCCGTGTATAGATATACTATATCCAAGTGGGGCGGGGCGCTTATTAGAAGCGGCCTTGCGGGTTATTTCGCGTTCGTCGCAAGGGCGCAGTAACGCTTGACCGTTGGGGGTGAGATTTGGAAATGGCGGGCGGTGGCACTGATGCTGGCACCGTTCGTCTCTCTCCAGCGCACAACTTCCTGAGGGTCACATGCTCTCGGGCGACCCAAGGAGGTCTTGCCACGGTGGGTTCTTCCCGTGCTCGCGAGTGCTGTGCGGGCTGCGGCGCGTCCGCTCTCGCAGCGCTCCCGGATGCGCTGCCGCTCCATGTCGGCGATCTGGGCCAGAACGGCCAGTATCAGTTCGCCAACGCCTTTCCCGATACGGCCAAGGCCGCGCACGTCGACGATAACACCCATGGCGAGAAGACGGCGGACCGTGCTCTGGACGTCCAGCGCATCGCGGCCCAATCTGTCCACTGCGTACACGCAGACCTCGTCTCCTTCACGGACGTAGGACAGCAGTTCCGCAAACCCCGGTCGCTCGGCGGCGAGGGTTCCCCCGGAAATGCCTTCGTCGAAGAATTCACGGTCAAACTTCCCGCCAAGCGCTTGGCGCTGGGCCTCGACGCTCTGACCGGAGGTGGATGACCTGTAGTACGCAATCCGGCTCATGGACTTCCTTGGGTCAAAAGATATCACTCATTATGATCTATGGGCTCATAATGTGCAAGGTATCTTTTGTTGCGTGAATTCCGTGGGCTGGATGGGTGGCTCATAGGTTACAAGTTTTGCTCTGGCTATGATGTGTAAATTCGTACAGGAAGTGCAAACTATCTCTAGGGGGCTGGAATGTCGGACAAAAAATATCAGGTGTTTATCTCGTCGACATACGCTGACCTCAAGGAAGAACGTCAGATTTTGACCAGAGCTATCCTTGATATGGGGCACATCCCCGCTGGAATGGAGATGTTTCCAGCTTCTGACGTCGAGCAACTTGGTTATATCAAGCAGGTCATCGATGAATGCGATTACTACGTACTGATCCTTGGCGCGCGCTATGGTTCGCTCGATCCGGATGGGGTGAGTTTCACGGAACGGGAGTTTGAATACGCCGTTGCGACTAAGAAAACGGTTCTAGTATTCGTTCATGGCAAGATGGATGAGATTCCTCGTGGAAAGACAGATAAGGACGAAGTTAAATACAGGAAGCTTTTGGATTTTAAAGAAAAGGCCATGACTGATAGGTTGGTGAAGATTTGGGATACGCCTGAAAAACTCGGGTCTGAAGCCATTTTAGCTCTGACTAAGGCGTTCAAATCGCATCCGCAAGTAGGATGGGTTAGAGCCAATCAAATCCCGTCTCATTCCACCGTTGCAGACGTACTTCGGTATCGTGAAGAAATAGATCGTCTGAAGAATGAAATTGATATTCTTATGGTGAATAATTCACCTAGTTTTAGTGATGTTGCTGGCCTAAATCATGAATTGATACTTCATTATTCTAACTTTTCGAGGGGCGCTGATTACTCGCAGGCCATGACGTATTTTGATTTTTTACAGCTTATTGCGCCGAAGCTGCATACCCCGGGTACTATGACAAGCGTTCGAATTGGCGTGGAAACGGGGTTGAAAGAGCGGTTCAATGTTTCGGGGGAGCCTAGGTTGAATAGATCTGAAATTCAGGATGCGGTGCTTCATCTCGTGGCGACCGGCCACGTTTCGATGAAAGATGGTGGCAGTGCAGGAGGAACCGTCTATCAGTTGACTGATCTCGGTGTTCAGACTTGGTTGGAAATGTCCTACACGAAAAAATGATAAGTTATTTGCGGGTGATCTCTTTGTTTGCATGGGCGTGATTTGACTAGGCTTCAGGGTCACATCCCCGGTCACAATGTCTGCCATAACATGCCGTAACACCTAGTATCATGTTGTAAAATGGCGTATAAGTTATTGACTTGACTGAGATTCCTAATCTGGGGGCCAGTGGTTCGAATCCACTTGGGCGCACCATTTCCTTTCTCAGATTGCGGGTTTTCGTTCCGGCGCCGTGGCGTGGGATGTCGTGTCTGCTTGGGCTTCGCGGCGCGGGTGGGACCAGACGCTGTCGCGCGGGCCGTGGCGGGCGGCGCGTGCGGTGAGGGCGAGGCTGGCGGCGAGCGCGACGCTGACGGTATCGACCAGCGGCTGGCTCCAGGGATGCAGGTCGAGGAAGGCCAGGCTCGCCAGCGGGATGGTTAGGAGGGCAAGCGCGGCTGCGGGGACAAGTTCGATTGCGCCCTGCGCCGCGCCGCGCACCAGCGCCCAGGCGACGAACCCTGTAAAGACCACGTAGTAGATGGCGCTGTGGATGCCCGCGCTGGCCTCGGTGCCGAGCGGTTTGGCCGCTGCGAGGGTGATCGCGATGCCCGCCACGCACCCCAGCGGTACGCCCACGGTGAGGGCGCCCAGAGCTCGTGTCGCGCGGGTCTGCGTCACCGCACCGGCCTTGCGCTCGCGCTTGCGGCGCGATTCCACCCAGAGCAGGTTGCCCGTGTAGAACAGCATCGCACCGGCCAGTCCCAGCAGGAAGTAGGACCAGCGGATCGGCGCTCCCCCGAAGCTGCCGAAATGGAGCGCGAAGAAGCTCGTGATCGTGGCGCCCCAGGCGTCCTGCAGCCCGGGCATGTAGGTCGTGTCGGTCAGCGCGCCGGTGACCGGATCGGCCTCGACCATGCCGAAGGTGGGGCCGCGCAGGCCAAAGCGTGGATCATGGCCGCTGAGGCGCGCCTGCGGCTCACCCTCGCGGCTCGTGTGGTAGGTGATCGCGCGGATGGTGAAGCCCGGCGCCTGGCTCTCGACACGCTGGGCCAGTTCGGCCGGAGTGAGCAATTCGGGGTCCTGCGCGCGCGGGGACGGCGGCGCAGGCGGCGCCATCTGCGCGCGCGGGGCGCCCCGGTCCATGAAGGCGGCGCCCTGCAGGTCGTAGAATTCGTCGTGGAAGGCGAAGACCACGGCGGTCAGGGCCATGATGATGTGAAAGGGCAGGCTGACGATGCCGAGCACGTTGTGGACATCGAGCCACATGCGCTTGGCGTTCTTGCCTACACGCACCGCGAAGAAGTCCGAGACGAGGCTGGGCAGGAGCACGATCACGCCTGACACCAGCGCGATGAAGTAAAGCAGCGAGATCGCGCCCATGATGGGCATGGCGACCTCGTGCGCGAAGGGCAGGCCGACCTGCTGGTGCAGCATGTCGATGAACTGGGCCACAGGCGAGGCGGCCTGCTCCTCGACCTCGAGCGAGCCGTCGGGCGCCAGCGCGGCGAGGAAGACCTGCGGATCACGTCGGCTGCCTTGTGACCAGGTGACGCGGGCCGGGTTCTCCGGTCCGGTTTCAAGATGCACGTCATAGGAGCGTGCGGCCTCGGGATGGGCGGCGAGGACCGCTTCGACGAGCTCGGGCGCGCGCTCCAGCGGGACCGGGGCCGAGAGTGAGGTGGGGGGCGAGGCCCAGCGCTGAATGGGCTCCTCGAACATGGTCACAGCGCCGGCGAAGAAGGCGATGAACAGGGCGAGGCCGGAGACGATGCCAACCCAGCCATGTATCTCCTTGTACATCCGCAGGATATCGGTGCGCACTTTCATGACAGGCTCCCCAGGGCGAACAGTGTGAGCCACACGGCGGCGGCGGCAACGCCAAGCCAGAGCCAGGCGCGAAGCCCATTGCGAAAGAGAAAGCACAGCGACAGGACAGCGCACCAGACCGGCGCGATGATCCACATCGTGAACTGGCCTTGCGGGGAAAAGAAGCTGTCGCGCACGCCCAGCAGGGCGGCGAGCAGTCCCGAGACACCAAGCGCAAGGGCGAGGCCGAGGACGAGGCCGGCGGCGGTCTTGCCCGCCCAGTTCCGGCTGGTGAGATGCGGGGTCATTTGGGAGCCTTTCGATCTCCGGCGCGCCAGGCTGCGGCGAGCGGGAGCAGCGACCAGACCAGCATGAGTGCGGTCAGCCAGATGAATACGGAAGTGGCCTGGCCCGACCAGGTCAGGAGTACAAGAAGGCCGAGCAGGGCGGCGCCCCAGCCTCCCCGGGCAACCCCGCGACCTGCGGGCTGGTCTGGGCGCAGCAACTGGTTGGGCGCGGCGCGGTAGAGCAGCGCGGCACCCAGCAGGGTCAGGACGAGCCCGGCGGGCAGGGCCAGTACGGCAGCAAGTGCGGACCCGGTCATGGCCGGGCCTCCTGGAATGCGACGCGTACCGCCTGGCCGAGGCCCGGCAGCAGCGTGCCGCCATGGCTCTCGCCCGAATAGACGCGGCTGTGGACCTCCAGGTTCGCGACCGCAGCGAGCCGGTCGGCCAGTTCGCGGTGGGTCATCGCCATGGCCTGGCTGCGGGCACGCACACTGTCCTGCTCGCGTTCACCCACCCCGAGATGGAGCGTACGGGGCCCGGCCACGGCGAGGCGCGCGGGAAGGCCTCCAAGACCGCCCTCCAGGCTGCGCGCGCCGAACCACAGCGAGGGGCTGGTCGCGACGTAGTTGCGGAACAGCTCGGGCTGGCCCAGCAGCGTGTCGAGCACGAAGAGGGCGCCAAAGCTGTGGCCCCAGAGCGTCTGGCGCGCGGTGTCGATGCGGTAGCTGGACGCTATGCGGGGCATGAGTTCGCCCGCCAGGAAGCGGCGGAAGACAGGCGCGCCGCCGGTTGGATGGGCCACCGCGTCCGGCGGACCCTCGGGCGTGTAGTCGAAGCTGCGCCGCGCGAGCATGTCGTCCCCGTCCGGGTAGCCGATGGCAACGACAATGCCCTCGCTCTGCCCTTCATCGCGTCCGAAGCGGGCCAGGCGCTGTGCGGTCTCGACCGCGCTTGCAAAGGTCATGTCGCCGTCGAGCAGGTAGAGCACGGCAAAGCCGCCCGGCGGTGCGGGACGCTCGGGCACCTGGACATGGACGCGGTAGTGGGCACCTGCCTGCGACGTCATGGCGAATGTGTCGCTGCCCGCAATCACGTAAGGCGCCGCCAGCAGCGGGGCGGGCGCGGCGAAGGTCGCAAGGGCAAGTCCGGCGGCAAGGGCGCGTGCCTTGAAGCTCACCATGTGAACTGCACCCGCGCGGTCACCACGCGGCCCTGTCCGTAGTAGCACGAGGCAACCGTGGTGCAGGTGACGACGTAGCGCTTGTCCGCGACGTTGCGCGCGTTGAGCGAGAGGCCGATGCCCTCCAGCGCCGGGTTCGTTTCGCCCAGATCGTAGCGCAGCATGAGGTCGAACAGGGTGTAGTCCTGGATGCGGAAATCGGCGTTCATCGCATCGCCCCAGCTCTTGCCGGTGTAGCGCACGCCGCCGCCGAAGCCGAGCCCGGCCAGCGGGCCGCTTGCGATGCGCTGGTTGACGAAGAGCGAGGCCATGTAGGCGGGCACCTGGGGCAGGCTCTTGCCGAGGAGGTCCTCGTGGGTGTCCTTGGTCACGTCGGAATCGAGGTGGGTGGCGGATGCGATGACGGTCGTGCCGGACCCCAGCGAAGCACGGGCCTCCAGTTCCGCGCCGCGAATGCGCGCTTCGCCCGCCTGGACAAGGCAGACATTGCCGTTGCCACAGATGGTGCCGTCGGGATCGCTCGTCTGGACGTTCTGCTGGGTGATCTCGAAGACCCCAGCGGTGAGGTAGACGCCCTTGCCAGCCTGGTAGCGCAGGCCCGCCTCGAACTGCTCGCCGGTGGTGGGGCGGAAGGGCTGCTGGTCGAGCACGCTTTCCAGCGGCACGAGTTGCGGGATGAAGCTCTGCGAGTAGCTGAAGTAGGGGGCAAGGCCGTTGTCGAAGAGATAGACCGCGCCCGCGCGCCAGGTGAACTTGCTGGCGTCAAAGTCATTTTCGGTGTCGGTCAGGCGGTTGCGGGTGTGATCCTTGGTCCAGTCGTAACGCCCGCCGATGTTGAGGCGAAGTCGGCCCCATTCGATCTCGTCCTGCGCGTAGAGGCCGGTCTGCTCGCTGGTCGCCGCGCCGTAGACCTGCGGGGCCATGTTCGCCGCGTAGTCCTGGCTGCCGCGCGGCTGGGGATCGAAGATGTCGTAGAGCGGATCGACCTGGCCCCGCGGCAGGCCCGGCAGGCTCACGAGGTCGCGGTCGTGCGTCCAGTCGGTGTGAAAGTAGTCGAGCCCGGCGAGCAGGGTATGGGCAAGAGCGCCTGTGCGCACGCGCCATTCCAGCTGGTTGTCGATCGCAAAGCCGTCGCTCGACCCGGCCGAAGCGATCGCGCGGCGCCCGATGGTCTGCCCGTCAATACAGGAAGGGCCGTACTGCGGAACGGCGCTGCAGTCGGTGACGGTCCCACCCGATAGCACGGTCACCCGGTAGGCCGAGGTGATGTGCGTGTAGCGCAGGTTGTTGCGGAAGGTGAGCTTGTCCGTGAACTCGTGGCGGAAGAATGAGGCGGCCAGGTACTGGTTGCGCGTGAAGTTGTTCCACGAAGGCTCGCCGATGTTGGCGTCATTGGCGATATGGCCGCCGTTGGTTGGCGCATAGGTGCCGAGCGCGGGCAGGAACTGGTAGGTCGCGCCGCCATCGTCGTGCTGGTACTGGCCCAGAAGGGTCCAGCTGGTGGCCGATGTGGGCTCCCAGGTCACGCTGGGCGAGACATAGTAGCGGCTGTTCTCGACATCATTGACCTGGCTGCCGCCGTGTTGGGCAAGGCCGACGAGGCGGGCGGAGAGCTGTCCATCCGTGTCCAGTGGGCCGCCGAAGTCCGCGCCGATGCGGCCTGACCAGTTGCCAAGGTCGGTGTAGCCCTGGGCCTGGAGCAGCACTTCACCCTGGAAGTGGGAGGTGGGGCGCTTGGTGACGATATTGACGATGCCGCCCGGCGCCGACTGGCCGTAGAGTACGCCCGAGGGGCCTTTCAGGACCTCGATCTGCTGGAGGCCGAAGGTGTCGAAGCCGAAGCGGGTGAACTGGCCGCCCGTGGGCAGGCGCAGGCCGTCGACGAAGTTGTTGTTCGAGGAATAGCCGCCCGCGCTGAAGCCGCGCACCGAGACCTCGTCGGTGCGGCTGTCGATGCCCATCGGCTCGGTCTGGACCCCGGCGGTGTAGGAGAGGGCATCGGCGATCGTCGTCGCACCGCGCAGGTCCATTTCCTCGCGCGCGACGATCGAGACGCTCTGCGGCGCCTCGATGATGGGCGTGTCGGTCTTGGTGGTCGAGGTCGCGCTGGAAAGGCCCGTCGCGGTGACGATGATGCGCTTGCCCGCATCCTCGGGCGCCAGATCACCTGGCCCCGGAGCGGGCGCGCCTTGCGCGGCGCACAGGCTGCTCCATCCGGCGCTGAGCATCAGGCCGCCAATTGCGTATTTTCTCACGATGTCCCCTCATTCTCTCTGAACTATGACGACTCCTTCTAATGCGACTCAGTCTCAGTAGCAATACTTGGTGAAGTTTTGGCAGGTTGGAGAGCGGGCGTGAGGGAGCAGATTTCGCCGCGACAGCGCCTTTGGCCGCGCGCAGGCTGGAAGGAGAACCTTCAAAAAAGGTGGTTCCGAGGGCCATCGCCCTCGGGCTCCCCAAAATGTCTACGTCACCTTGAACGAGCAACGCGGGCTGAGAACGCCGGGGTGGCCGAGTTTGGGGTCAAGGGGCGATGGTCCCTTGAAAAGGTCTGTTCCTTTCTTGCGGTGAACCCGGTCCAGGCCTCACGTCTCCACGGCCATCCGGGCGATGATCGGGCAGTTCGGGCGCGCGTCGCCCGCGCAGCTCTCGGCCAGGTGGAGCAGGCTTTCGCGCATGTCGCTCAGCGCCCTGGCCTTGCGGCCCAGTTCCTCGGCCTTGGCGAGCGCGAGCGCCTTGACCTCGGCGCTGGCGCGGTGGTCGTCGTCCCACAGCGCCAGCAACTCGCCGATTTCCTCGATGGCAAAGCCCAGGTCGCGCGCGTTGGCAATGAAGCGCAGCCGCGCGATGTCGGCATGGGCGTAGTCACGATACCCGCTGTCCCGGCGCGCGGGCGCCGGGATCAGGCCGATCTTCTCGTAGTGCCGGATCATGCGCTGCGAGACGCCTGTGCGCGCAGAGGCTTCCCCGATGTTCACAGCTTCGTCGCCTTCAGACGCAGTGCATTGCCGATCACGCTGACCGAGGAAAGCGACATCGCTGCGGCTGCGATCACCGGGGAGAGCAGGATGCCGAAATGCGGGTAGAGGACACCGGCGGCAACCGGAACGCCCAGCGCGTTGTAACCGAAGGCGAAGAGGAGGTTCTGGCGGATATTGGCCATGACCTTGCCGCTCAGCGTACGGGCCCGGGCAAGGCCGGTGAGTTCGCCGGTGAGAAGCGTGATCCCCGCGCTCTCGATCGCGACGTCGCTGCCCGATCCCATCGCGATGCCTACGTCCGCCGCGGCCAGCGCGGGGGCGTCGTTGACCCCGTCGCCGGCCATCGCGACCACCCGGCCTTCGGCGCGCAGGCGTTCGACCACCTTGCTCTTGCGGTCGGGCAGGACTTCGGCCTCGACCTCCTCGATGCCGAGGTGGCGGGCGATGGCCGTGGCGGTCGTCGCGTTGTCGCCGGTGAGCATGACCACGCGTATCCCCTCTGCGCGCAGCGCGGTGAGGGCGTCGGACGTGCTCTCCTTCACCGTGTCGGCCAGCGCGAGAACGCCGCCAAGGTCCCCGTCAAGCGCGACGAAGATCGCGGTGGCGCCGTCCTTGCGCAGCGCCTCGGCCGTCTCGGAGGCCGCGGCGGTCGCTATGCCGTTTTCCTCCAGGAAACCGGCCGAACCCGCGAGAACACGGCGCCCCTCGACCAGGCCTTGCGCGCCCTTGCCGGTGGGAAACTCGGCCTCGGTCACGTCGCCCAGGGCCAAGTTGCGGCGCTGGGCTTCGATAACCACGGCGCGCGCGAGCGGGTGTTCCGAGGCTTGCTCGAGCGCGGCGGCAAGGCGCAGTACATCGTCTTCCTCGTATCCGCCGAAGGTGCGGACCTGCGTGACCGAGGGGCGCCCCTCGGTGAGCGTGCCGGTCTTGTCGACGACCAGCGTGTCGACCTTTTCCATGCGCTCAAGCGCCTCGGCATTCTTGACGAGGATGCCTTCTTCCGCGCCGCGCCCGATGCCGACCATGATCGACATGGGTGTGGCAAGGCCAAGCGCGCAGGGGCAGGCGATGATGAGGACGGCGACTGCGGCGAGCAGGGCGTGGGTGGCGCGCGGCTCGGGGCCCCAGATCATCCAGGCGGCAAAGGCCAGCGCGGCCACGGCGAGGATCAGCGGCACGAACCAGCCCGCGACCTGGTCGGCGAGGCGCTGGATCGGTGCGCGCGAACGCTGCGCCTGGGCAACCATCTGGACGATGCGGGCCAGAAGCGTGTCGCGTCCCAGCTTCTGCGCCTCGATGACGAGCGCGCCGGTGGAGTTGAGCGTGCCCCCGATCACCGCATCTCCGGCCTCGCGGGTGACGGGCATGGCTTCGCCGGTCACCATCGATTCGTCGAGCGAGGAGCGCCCCTCCAGGATCGTGCCGTCGACCGGGATCTTCTCGCCCGGACGCACGCGCAGCCGGTCGCCGATCGTGAGCTTGTCCAGCGGCACGTCCTCTTCGCCGCTCTCGGTCAGCCGCCGTGCAGTACGCGGGGCGAGGCCGAGCAGCGCCTTCAGCGCGTCGGAGGTGCGCTCGCGCGCGCGCAGTTCAAGGACCTGGCCCAGAAGCACGAGGACGGTGATGACCGCGGCGGCCTCGAAATAGACCGGCACGGTGCCGTCCATGGTGCGCATGGCGGGCGGAAAAAGTCCGGGGGCGAGCGTTGCGATGATCGAATAGGTCCAGGCAACGCCGGTCCCGAGCGCGATCAGAGTGAACATGTTGAGATGGCGCGTGCGCACCGAGGCCACCGCGCGGGTGAAGAAGGGCCAACCCGCCCAGAGCACGACCGGCGTCGAAAGCACGAGCTGGATCCACACCGAGACGTGCATGGGCACGAGACGGTGAAGCGCGGGGACGACATGGCCGCCCATCTCAAGCAGGAAAACCGGGAGAGCGAGCGCCAGCGCCACCTTGAAGCGGCGCGTCATGTCGAGCATTTCCTCGCTCGGTCCGGCGTCGGGATCGACCATCTCGGCTTCCAGCGCCATGCCGCAGATGGGGCAGGCGCCGGGGTGATCCTGGCGCACCTCCGGATGCATCGGGCAGGTCCAGACGGCGCCTTCGGGGACAGGCGCATCGGCGCCCGTGCCCTCCAGCCAGCGGGCGGGATCGTCCTCGAAGCGGGTCTGGCAGCGCGCGCTGCAGAAGTGGTAGTCCTGCCCTTCGTGCTCTGAGTGGTGCGGGCTCGTCGCGGGATCGACCGTCATGCCGCAGACCGGATCGGTGGCCGTGTGTGCGTCGTGCGCGTCCTGTCCGCGTTGCGCGCTCTGCGGGGCGCGGTGATGGCAGTGCTGTTTGTCGTGCATCGCAGTCCCTCCTTGGACCGGCTGCCCATATAGGGTCTGACATCGTGTCAGGGTCAAGGTGTGGCTGTCTATCGGCATTGTAATGATACAACATATCATGATAGGCGGCCTGCGAACCTATCTGAATTGCAGGATTGCCATGACCCCATCTTCCCAACCCGACACGCGCCTGCCCGTCACCGTCCTCTCCGGCTTCCTCGGCGCGGGCAAGACGACGCTGCTCAACCATGTCCTCTCCAACCGGGAGGGACGCCGCGTCGCCGTCATCGTCAACGACATGTCCGAGGTAAATATCGACGCCGATCTCGTGCGCGGGGGCGGCGCGGCCCTCTCGCGCAGCGAGGAAACGCTGGTCGAGATGACCAACGGCTGCATCTGCTGCACCTTGCGCGACGACCTTCTCCAGGAAGTGCGCCGGCTCGCCGAGGAGGGGCGCTTCGACTACCTCCTGATCGAGAGCACCGGGATTTCCGAGCCGCTGCCCGTCGCCAGCACCTTCTCGTTCCGCGATGAGGACGGGGTTGCGCTCGACGATGTCGCCCGGCTCGACACCATGGTGACCATGGTCGATGCGGTGAACTTGCTCGCGGACTATTCGAGCCAGGATTTCCTGGCCGACCGGGGCGAGAGCACGGGCGAGGAGGATACCCGTTCGCTGGTCGGCCTCCTGGTCGAGCAGATCGAATTTGCCGATGTCGTGATCGTCAACAAGGCCTCGTCGGTGAGCGCGCAGCAGCTGGATGTGGTGCGCAAGCTCGTGCGCAGTCTCAACGCCGAGGCTCGGATCGAGACCTGCGACCATGGCCGGATCGAGGCAGGTGCGATCCTCGATACCGGGCTCTACGATGAGGAACGTTCCGCGCAGCATCCGCTCTGGGCCAAGGAACTCTACGGGTACGCGCAGCACCGGCCCGAGACCGAGGAATACGGCATCGAGAGCTTCGTCTACCGCGCGCGGCAGCCTTTCGATCCGGCGCGCTTCCACCGCTTCCTCACCGCCGACGGGCTCGACCACGTGGTGCGCGCCAAGGGGCATTTCTGGCTGGCGACCCGGCCTGATTGGGTGGGCGAACTGGCCGTCGCGGGAAGCGAGACGGTAACCGCGCGCATGGGCCGGTGGTGGGACAGCGTGCCCCGGCACCTGTGGCCCGAGGATGATCGGTTCGAGAATTTCGTGCGCGAGCGCTGGGACCCGGTCTGGGGCGACCGGCGCCAGGAACTGGTCTTCATCGGCATCGGCATGGACGAAGCGCGCATCCGCCGGGCGCTCGATGCCTGTCTGGTGCGCAGCGCGGCCTTTGCGCCCGAGGACTGGGCGGACCTGCCCGATCCCTTCCCGGCCTGGGCGCCCGTCGCGCAGGAGGCGATGGCATGAGTGCAGCCGTCTGCGCCAACGCGCCCGAGGTCCTGACGCGCATTGCCGAGCCCGAGGTCCACCTTGCGATCTGGGAGGCGGGCCGTCCGTCCGGCCTCGACTGGCTCGACACACTCGACCTTGCGGGAATTTCGGACCTGTCCTTCCCCTGTGCGCTTACCGATCTGGACCGGGAGATCGGGGAAGGGCTGGCCGAGGCGGGCTATCCCGAAGGGGCAGAGAGGGACGTGCTGGGCGAGCTCATGGCGGATCTCGCGCGCCGTTTTGGCGCGATCATGGGCTGCGATGCTGTGAAGGTCCGGCTTGAGGTCATCCGCACCGATGCCTGCCGCAAGTTCCACGCCGACTACGTGCCCGCGCGCCTCATCACCACGCTTGCCGGACCCGGCACGCAGTGGATCGAGGCGGACAGGATCCTTGAAGGCAATCCCGAGGAGATCCACCAGATGCGCGCCGGGGATGTGGGCCTGTTCAAGGGGCGTCTGCTTGCGCCCGAACCGGCGATCCTCCACCGCTCGGTCCCCCTGTCGGCCATCGGCGGCACGCGGCTGCTCCTCGTGCTCGATCCGCTGGGAGTAGGGGAGGGGACAGCATGACCGGGGTGCTCTCCAGCCTCGATGGGCTGATCCCCGTCTCGGTCCTCACCGGGTTCCTGGGGAGCGGCAAGACGACGACGCTCAATGCCCTCGTGCGCAGTCCCGAGATGGCGCGCGCGCTCGTCATCATCAACGAGTTCGGCGAAGTCGGGCTCGACCATGATCTTGTCGCGCAAGGGCACGAGGAGATGAAGGTCGAGATGATCGGCGGGTGCCTGTGCTGCACCATCCGCGGCGATCTTCTGGCCACCTTGCGCGATGCCCCCTGGCGTTTCGCGCGCGAGGGGCGCTGCTGGTTCGACAGGGTGGTGATCGAGACCACCGGCCTCGCCGATCCCGCGCCGATCCTCCACACGCTGATGCGCGACCACACGCTCGAGACGATCTACCGGCTCGACAGCGTGATCGCGACGGTCGATGCGGTGAACGGCGCGGCCACACTGGAACGGCAGGAGGAGGCGGTGAAGCAGGCGGCGATCGCCGACCGCATCCTGCTCACCAAGACCGATCTCGTTGGGGAGCCCGAGCGCGAAGCCCTGACCGCGCGGCTGCGCGCGCTGAACCCGGCCGCGCCGATCCTGCCCGTGGAGCACGGCGCCGTCGCCGCGCCCGAGCTATTTGGCGGCGGGGCCTTCGACCCGGCGGGCAAGAGCGCAGATGTCCAGGACTGGCTGCGCGCCGAGGCTTACGCGGATCACGGTCATGCCCATGACCATGCGCACGGGCATGACGTGAACCGCCACGGCGCCGACATCCGCGCCACCTGCCTTACCTTCGACGAGCCGCTCGACCCTGAGACCTTCGAGCGCTGGATCGAGCTGCTCACCTGGATGCGCGGGGAGGACATCCTGCGCATCAAGGGCATCCTCAATCTGGAAGGGCAGGAAGGGCCGGTGGTGGTCCACGGCGTCCAGCATGTCTTCCACCCGCCGGTGGTCCTCAAGGAATGGCCGTCGGATGATCGGCGCACCCGGTTGGTCTTCATCACGCGGGGGCTGGACGGCCCCGAGCTGGAGGAGACTTTCGCGATGTTCACGCCCGAGCCGTTTCCCGAAGCGGCCACGGAGGCTGTCACCGCCGGCGGCACCCTGTCCGGCTGGGCGCGTTAACGGCAGACCGGGTTGCCCGCTTCGGCAAAGGTGAGGAAGGTCACGCTTGAAGGCGCGAGCGTGACCGAGCCTGCCCGGCGAACGCCGTCCAGATCGGGCAGAGCATCGCCCGCGCCCAGTTCCAGCGGCGTGCCGTTGAGCGCGGCGTGCGCGGGATCGCTTGCGGCTTGGGTCAGGCTGTGGACTTCGGCCTCACCGGACAGCGCCAGATCATGGGGCTGCGTGCGGTCGGGATTGATCGCGAGCACGCTGACCCCGCCGGGAACGCCGCGCTGGCACTGGGCGTAGAGCCGAAGGCCGGTCCTGGCATCGGCGCTTCCGGCATCGAGCACCGTCGTTCCCATCGTACGCCGCCACAGCAGCGCGGCCCAGTAGTTGGGGCGCGGCGCGAAGCTCTTTTCATCAAGCAGCGCGTAGTCGCTGGCGGCCAGCGTGTTGTGCATGACGACCGAGACCCCCTGGCGCGCCGCGCGGGCGAGCTGGTCGACGAAACGGAAGGTGTCGGCAAAGGTCGCGGCCTGCGGGTTGCCGCCACACGCGGTCTCGGCGGTTTCGGTCAGCCAGAGCGGGGCGTCGGGCGCGACTTCGCGGCGCAGGGCCTTGGTCCTGGCAATGGCGTGGTCGATCATGCCCAGCCACTCGCCACCTTGCGGATCGGGCTGCGCGCCCGCGCAGCGCTGGGAAATCTCGCCGTAGAAGTGGAACGAGACCACGTCCGGGGCCGTCGATCCGCTCGGCACCATTTCGTGGGTGGGCAGCGTCTTGATGAAGGCAGGAAGCGGGCTGCCATCGTTGTATTCGAAGGCACCGGGCGCCAGCACCTTGGTCCGGGGAGAGCGCGCCGCCAGCCAGTCATGGAAACGGGTATAATCGCGCAGGTAGTCGGCGCTCGTGTAGCCCTCGGGCGGCTGGGTGCCGCCGATGAGATTGGGCTCGTTGGCAAATTCGCTGGCCCAGATCTGTCCGCCCATCTCGTGGGTGGCGGCGAGCCAGCGCTCGGCAGCCGTGCTCTGCCAGACCCCGCTCTCATCGCGGGCGCCCGCGCTGGTGGGCATCGAGGTGACGATCCGGCCATCCACGGCCTTTGCAAAGTCGATTGCGCCGCGCCACTGCGCGCGGGTCAGGACGGCGTCGAAGCCATCGGGCACAGGCCCCTCGTGCGTTTCCGCATCGCGGTAGGTCGTCGCGTTGGCCCAGGTGCCGCTGTAGCGCACGTAGACCGGCCCGAGAGCGGCAGCCAGCGTGCGCAGGCGCGGGCTCGAAAGGTCGATCGGCGGGCGGTATTCGTACTGGTCGGAAGGGTCGGCCTTGCCGTCGCGATAGGGCTTCCAGAAGCGCCCGCCCGTCAGTTCCACCATTTCCACATTGTAGGAGAGGAAACGCTCGCTGACGGTTCCGATCTGCGCCAGCTCGCCCACCGCAAGGACCGGACCGGGCGCCTCGGCCACAGCCGGAACCGAGCCGAATGCTGCGAGGAGCCCCGTCGTGAGGAGGACGCGGCGCAGGCGCGTGGATACGGGAGAGTGGGCGGACCGGGATACCGGCGAGGGAAGCTGTGTCATGCACAGGGTCTAGGGGCGGGCGTGGATCGGGCGCAAGCAAAATTTTACAATGTAAAAAATAGTACAGGAGGATCGCACGCCCATCTCCTTTGCTGCGCAAAAGCGTGCTAGGACTTTGCCGATGACGACGACATCTCCCGATACCGCGCCTGCGCGCACGGCCGCGTCCGCAAAGGGCGCGGCCCGGCGCGAGAAGATCCTGCGCGGGGTGATCGCGATCATCGCACGCGATGGCTACCGCCAGCAGTCGCTGCGGGAACTTGCCAAGGCGCTGGAGATGGAGGCGCAGCACGTCCTCTACTACTTTGCGAGCCGGGAGGACCTGCTGCGCAGCGTCATAGAATTGTGGGACAAGGACAGCCTCGCCAATCCTGATCGTGCGCCCGATTTCGTCCAGGTTACCGGGCCAAGCCTTGATCGTTACGTGGCGGCGGTCAGGCGCAGCAGCGCGGCGCCGGGCATGTCCTATCTCTATCTCTCGTTCGCGGCCGATGCGGTTGTGCCCACGCACCCCGGGCACGATTTCGTTCGCGCCCGGCAGGCGCGTGTACGCCGCGATCTTGCTGAGGCTATCCGCGCCGAACAGGCGGCGGGAACGATCGCGCCCGATATCGATCCGCCGCGCGCCGCGCGCCAGTTGTCGGCGCTCTCCAACGGGCTTCAGCTACAGGCCCTGCTCGACCCGGATGGCGCGGACTGCGACCCGGCGGGCGAAGTCGCCGCCGCGGTGGCACGCCTGCGCGCGGCTGCGCGCTAGGCTCAGGACCGTGCGGTAAGGGGGGGAAGCGCCTGCGCGCGGTACTGGCTTGGCGTCATTCCGAACCAGCGGCGAAAGCGGCGGTTGAAGTCGGAGGCATCGCTCAGACCCAGCTGTTCGGCGACGCTGCGGATGGCAAGGCCATTCTCACGCAGAAGCGCCTGGCTGCGTTCCTGCAGGAGCACGTCGACCAGCGCATGAAAGCGCGTGTCTTCGGCCTTGAGGTGGCGGATCAGCGTGCGCGCCGAAACGCCGAGCTCACCCGCCACCTGTTCCAGGCGGGGAACGCGGCCGGTGGAGGTCAGCAGGTTGCAGCAGGCGCCCCGCGTCCGGGCTGACCAGCCTGAATTGGGCCGCGTGGGCTCCACCTCCGCTTCGCAGCGGGCCAGCGCCTCGGTCCAGACCGCCGGGTCGTGGGTTACGCTGGGGCAAAGGGCGAGCGCGCGGGGCAGGGTTATGGCATCGCGCGGGGCGGCGAAATCCACGCGGCAGCGAAAGGCCGCGCGCAGCCGGGCGGCATAGGGCACTTCGCGATGGCGCAATTCGATCCGCGCTTCGTGGACGGGGCGCCCCAGGTTCGCCGCTGCGACACGGGCGAGGAAGAGCAGCGGCGCTCCGGTCAGGATCGGGCGGGCATCGCCAAGGGGCATGCAGGCATCGAGTTCGAGCGTCAGCGTGCGTGCATCCATCGAAAGGCGGTGTTCGAAGATCCCGGGTCGTTCGTTGGCAAAGCGCGGCAGGATCGCAAAGGCGCTTCGGATATCGGGCGCGTAACGGGTGGCAAGGTCGATCCCGCCCCGAAAGTAGGGCACACCTGCCTCCAGGAAATCGATGAAGTAGGCAGGGTCGGGGGCATGGCGCGCCATGTTGGACATGATCGTGATGTACTGGCCTACGCGGATCGTTTCGGGGAGCTCGTCCTTGCGATCGAGCCCCGCTCCGGCAAGGAGCCAGGAGGGCCTTTCAAGCGTCGCATCAAGAGAGCGGACAAAGCGCGCGCACATCCTGCGATCCGCCCGGACGTCCGGAGTCTTGGACGCCGTGCCATGCTTGCCCCATGTATCCATCGCGCTGGCGCGCAACCTGTTCGACATCCCTTCCTCCCTGAAGCGCTGTGCGAACCGGAGCCAAGTTTGCGCAGGCCCGGGAACGAGGTCAACGCGAAAGTAGAGAAAGGCATTTCGGCCAATTCTGGGAAATTGACTGAAGTATCTTCTTTTCAGAATTTTAGGGTCGGTTTTCCGAATTGTATAATTTCCATGTTTTAATCCGAGCTGCAGAGATGCGCGAAATTTGGCAGCAAATGCCAAGAATATTGCCATCTATTGCCATTGACCGGTGGGGTGTCTGACGGAATGATCTGAGGGTATTTGCGGAATATTTCCGCGTCATGGCGACTTGCAGGAGGGGCAGGTGTACCTTTGTCTTGCACACGTGCTGGGATACCGCTTCCGGCCCTTAGGGCCGCTTGTCGGTCTGTGCGGCCTTCTGGCAGCCTGCGGCATGGCCCCTGGTGAAGAGACCACGGTCCCGGCGGCCGAGCCGGTCGCGTTTCCCGAGAGCCTCGTCGTGATCGGCGATGGCTATCCGGCAAGTGGCGATCCCTGTCGGCGCCTGGGTGAAAGTGCGGTGACATCCAACTGGCTCGATGACAGCGCGGTCCTTGTCGGCTGCCCGGGTATGGCGGAGGCCAAGGCGCTTGGCGGCACCATTGTCGGTGCGGACGGGCCCATTGCCATCGTCTCGGTGCCGATGGGCGATGCCAACGCTGGCCTGGCCGCGGCGGGCTCTGCGGCGACATCGGCGCCCGCAGCAACTGCGCCCGCGACCGATCCGATCAGAGGAGCAGGGGGTATGGAAAGCGTCTGCCATGCCCGCATCAACGACATGACCAGCGGGGAGGTCATTGGCACGCAGCGTATCGAGGAGGCGGAATCGGGCGTCATGATCTATGTGAACGTGCGGACCGCGCAGGCTCCGTGGCAATGCTTTGGAAGCCGCGACGGCGTGCTCGATCAGGTCTTTTACGGCGGCGACGAGGGGGCGCTCTAGATGGGGGCGGGCACCTCGCTCGGGGCACGGCGATGAAGTGGGTCTTCCTTGTCTTCATCGCGCTCTATCTGGGGGCGCTGGCGCTGCTTGCCATCGGTACCTTCGGCTGGCTGGGGCAGGAGAGGGACCCGCTTTCGGGCGTCTTTCTGGTGCCGCTGGGCCTACCCTGGAACCGCCTCGCTGACGGCCTTGGCTGGGGCGGGGTGGTGAGCGGCGTACTGGCGCCGGCGGTCAACGCCGCGCTGCTCTGGGGACTTTGGAAGGGACGGCGGCGCACCGCTGGATAGCGGATCGCGGGCAGGAAGAGAGGCCCTGCGCGCACGGGTGACACGGACGAGGAGAGACGTCATGGGCTGGATCGTTGCCCTGATCGTGGGAGGGCTGGCCGGGTGGCTGGCAAGCAAGGTCATGAACCGCGATGCCTCGATGGGGATTTTCTGGAACATCGTGGTGGGCTGCGTCGGCTCGGTCGTGGGCAATGCGATTGCCAACAATTTCGGCATTGCAGGCAGCGTGCAGGAGTTCTCGATCGTGGGCCTTCTTGTCGCCTTTGGCGGCGCGGTGGTGCTGCTGGGCATCGTCAACCTGATCCAGCGCGGGAAGGTGCGCTGATGCGGCGCCGCGGGTTCGCACGCCTGGGCGCGGCAAGGCTGCGCGCTCCGGCTCCGGCCAGCGCACTGGCGCTTGCGCTTGTCCTGGCCCTGGCCTTTGCGCTGCTGCCGGTGCTGGCGCGCGCGCAAGGCTCCAAGGTCAGTTCCGCGCCCGAGCTGGCGCGGGCCATCGAGACACTTGAACCAGGCCAATGGGTCTGGGCGCCCGAGGTCGCGCCCGAAGGGCCGGTGCTCGTCTTCGTCGATCTCTCGCGCCAAATCGCGCTCGTCTACCGCAACGGCATCCGCATCGGGGCGACCACGGTTTCCACGGGGAAACCTGGCCACGCGACGCCGACGGGCGTCTTCACGATCCTGCAGAAGGACGCCAAGCACCGCTCCAGCACCTACAACAATGCCCCCATGCCCTATCAGCAGCGGCTGACCTGGGACGGCGTGGCGCTCCATGCGGGCGGTCTGCCGGGCTATCCCGAAAGCCATGGCTGCGTGCACCTGCCCTACAACTTCGCGCGCGAGCTCTTCACCGTGACCGAACTGGGCGTGACCGTGGTGGTCGAGGGCGATGCCCAGCACCACCTGGAGACAAGCGGCAACGCGCTTCTCTCGCCCTTTGACGATGCCGGCAAGGCGATGGCCTACCACCCGCTGCGGCCCGGTGAGCAGTTCCACTGGACCCCGGATATTGCGCGCGAGGGACCGGTCTCGGTGATTGTCTCCAAGCTCGACCAGCGCATCGTCGTGCTGCGCGGGGGCAAGGAAATCGGGCGCAGTGTCGCGCGCATTCGCGACGCGGATCCGGGATCGCACGTCATCACCCAGATCGTGCGGGAGGGCAGACCGCACTGGGTCTTCGTCGGGATGGCGGGGCACGAGGAGGAGCAAGGGCGCGAGATCGACGAGGCCCTGCTCAACCGGGTGGAGATGCCGCGCGAATTTCACCGCGACCTCGATGCCGTGATCGGCCCGGGAACGACGGTACTGGTCACCAATTCGCGGGTTGGCGCGGGCTCGTGGGATCACCTTACCGTGATCGATGCAATCCATCCGCACGCCGCGCCCGAAGGGGGCTGAGGCGCAGGGATGCGCGCAGATGGGGCAGAGTTTGGGAAACAGAAGGGGAGAGCCTGATCATGAGTACGCACACACGCTTCGCCGTCATGGGCGCACTGGCGGTCTTCGTCGGGCTGGCACCGCACGCGGTCATGGCCAGGAAGGCCTCTTCGCTGACCGATCTCAACGGTGCGCGCGCATCGAGCGCGGAAAGCATGCTTCAGTCGCGCGGCCTCAAGTATATCGACGGGCGCAAGGGAAGTTATGGCGAGAGCTATTCCTACTGGTGGGACGATGACGGTGACGACTGCGTGGTGGTCGAGGTGAGCGACGGGCGCGTGATGACCATCAACGATGCCGACAAGAAGGATTGCCACCATTCGGGCGACAACACCGGGGCTGCCGTGGCCGCGGTGGCGGGGCTGGCGCTGCTCGGCGCGCTGATCGCCCACAAGTCCGACGATCACGATGACAAGGTCCATTTCGACAACCACGATCACGAACGCGAATACGACCGTGGCTACCAGGACGGGCTCTACCACAAGTCCTACCACAACTACGACGACTCGACATATTACTCGCGTGGATATTCGAAAGGCGTGGAACAGCGCAACAACCGCACTCAGCACCATCACGGGGATGGTGGGTACCAGCGCACGGCGACCTATCTCGATCTCAACGGTGCGCGGGCGGCTGGCGCGGATTCGTCGCTCCGGCAGCGGGGCTTCCGCAATGTCGACGGTTTCAAGTCGGGCAGCGCGGCCTACACCATCTGGAACCGCCCCTCCTCCAAGCAGTGTCTCCAGATGACCGTGGCGGACGGCCGCGTGGAGGACATCCGCGACATCCACAGCCACCCCAAGTGCCGCTAGGAGCCGTGGAGGCTTCCTGAATGCGGCACCATCACCGACTTCGCCGGGACCATACCCCCTCCCGGTGACAGGTCCCGTGTCCCCGGCACCGAGGGGGACGCGGGACCTGGACCTTCCGGCCCTTCGATTCCGGCTTCTGCATCCCGCCTTCCCGATTGCCTTTTTGCCGCCCCCGGCGCAGGGTCAGATGGCTCCCGCAAGAGGGGCGATGCAAGGAGGAGAGGGTGCGGGACTACCCGTTCACACTGCGCCAGCTGGAGGTCTTTGCACTCCTGAGCGAGACGCGCAGCTTTCGCGTCTGTGCCGAGCGGCTGGGAATTTCGCAGGCCTCGGTCAGCCGCCAGCTCTCCGAGCTGGAGGCGCGCCTGGGGTTCGCCCTGTTCGTGCGGGGACCTGGCCGCCGCCCCGACCTGACCAGTCGGGGGGACGCCTTTCTTCAGGATCTGGATGCGCTCGACAAAGCGGGGCGTAAGCTGGCGAGCTACCGTCTTACGCGCCGTGAACGCGCAAGCACGCAGACGTTTCGCCTGCGCATCGGCGTGGGCCTGTTCGATCCTTACGTGAAGCCCAAGCTGGGGGCCTTCCTCGCCGCGCACCCGGGCATCGCCTGCGAGGTCCAGCGTACCCATCCCGCCGAGGAACTGGCTGCCCCGCAGCGGCGTGAGGCAAGCGATTTTACCGTGTTCTACCTGCGCAGCGACTGGCCCATGCCGCCCCATTGCCGGCCGCTCGGGCAGGTGCGCTCCGGGATCTATGGGGTCCCCAAGATGGCGGAGGCTGCCGCGCTGCCCCTTGCCGCCGAGGCGTGCGCAGGCTTGCCGCTCATCCTTCCCCCGCAAGGCTCGCGCGAGGAGGCGATGCAACTGGCGAGCCTTGCCGAGCAGGGCCTTGTTCCGCAGCGGGTGGTGGCCCGGACCGAGTATCCCGATGTTCTTGTCGCCATGGTCGAGCGCGGGGTGGGCGCGGCCTGCCTGCTCGAGCCGCTCCTGACGCGCTCGGCGCACGCGAAGCTGGTGCGGCTCTTTCCGCTCTCGGACTGGACGCTCGTGCTCTACCGCAATCCGGGGCTGGGCGGGGAGCGGGCCGATGCGCTGGAGGCGTTCGTGCGCAGTGCGATCCTGGAGGACAACGCTTATCCCACCGCAGTCGAGACTTAGCTGTCGATCCCGAAATGGTCGGCCAGCATCTCGCCGGTGAAGCCGTAGGAGGCGGCCTCGGGATCGTTGGGCAGCATCTTGGCGTTCCAGGCCTCCCAAGCCGCGCGCAGGCGGGCGAAGGTCTCGGGGTGGCGTTCCTTCAGGTTCGCCCGTTCGAGCGGGTCGGCCTCGACGTCGAACAGGAAGCTGTTGCCCGCAATCGAGAGGTACTTCCAGCGGCCCTCGCGCGCGGCCATCTGGTCATGGTTGCGAAAGCGCCAGAACAGCGCGCGCTCGGGGAACTCGCGGCCTTCCAGCGCGCCGCGAAGGTCGCGCCCATCGCTCGGGCTTGCCGGATCGGGCGCGGCGCCCGCAGCGGCCAGGAACGTGGGCATCCAGTCCATCGACATGATCTGCGCCGCGCTCGTGCTTGCAGGCGGGGTCACCCCCGGCCAGCGCACGATGGCGGGGATGCGCAGGCCTCCTTCGAGCAGCTCGGTCTTCTTGCCGGTGAAGGGCCAGGTGTCGGAGAAGCGCTCGCCCCCGTTGTCGCTGGTGAAGACGACCAGGGTGTCCTCGGCAAGGCCGAGCTGCGCAAGGCGGTCGAGGACGCGGCCGATCTGCTCGTCCATCGAGGTCACCATCGCGGCGTAGGTGTCCATCGAGCCCCCGTCGTAATGGGCGATGGAAAAGCCGCCCTTGGCAGCGAGGCGTGCGCTTTCCGCATGGTCCTCGGGCCCTTCCCAGGGCCAGTGCGGGGCGGTGAGGTGCAGGCTGATGAGCCAGGGCGTGTCCTCGCGCGCGCGCTCTTCCAGGGCCTCGATGGTGCGCTCGGCAAGAAGCTGCGTCAGATAGCCCGTCTCCTCGACCGGGGTCTCCCCGTCCCAAAGGTCGGGGAAACCGCCGATCTTGTGCGTGAAGTAGTCGACCCCGCCCTGGCGGATGCCCCAGAACTGGTCGTAGCCGCTCTTGAGCGGGCCGTACTTGGGGAGCGATCCCATGTGCCACTTGCCGACGAGGCTGGTGTGATAGCCCGCGCCGCGCAGGAGCGAGGCCATCGTCGGCTGTTCGGGGGGAAGGCCCACATCGCGAAGGCCGAGCGGCTCTTCCAGGCCCACCGGCAGGCGGTACTGGTAGCGCCCGGTGATGAGCGCGACGCGCGTGGCGGTACACACCGCGCTGTTGGCATAAGCTTGCGTGAAGCGCATGCCTTCGGCTGCGAGCTGGTCCAGCACGGGGGTCTTGTATTCGCGCCGCCCGTAGCAGGAGAGGTCGGCGAAGCCCATGTCGTCGGCCATGATGAACAGGATGTTGGGGCGCGTGCCCGAGCCCGAAGGCGGTGAAGGCGCGGCGAGTGCGCCGGGCGCATGGGCCAGCGCTGCGCCGGCCAGAAGCCCTGCGACGACGGCGCGGCGCGAGATCGCGCGGGGGCTGGGGGGAAAGGTCTGGGTCATCGTGCGTCCCTTGTCACGAGAAGTATCCGAAGGTGAAGGCAGGGGGGATCCGGGCGCAAGGCCGGAAGGGGCCAGATCAATCCCCTCCCGGCCCGCCCTCATGGCCTCCTAGAAGCGGCGCTTGACGGTGAGCGCCCATTCGCGCGGGCGCGCCGGGGTGCCCGAAATGAGTCCCGCGCCCGCGCCGGTCAGGTCGAACTTCTGGCTGAAATAGTACTGGTCGAAGAGGTTGGTGAGCGCGAGCGAGAGCTGCCAGTTGTCGTCCGGCGTGCGGTAGGTGAGCCGCGCGTTGGTGAGGGTGTAGCTGGGAATCCGGCCGTAGAGGTCGGAGGGCGAGCCCGGCACCGGCACGAGCGCGCTGCCCGCCATCGCCCCCTGGTGCGAGACGTCGATGCGCGGGGTCAGGCTGCCGAACCGGTCGATCTCGATGCGGTACTGGGCGCCGATCGACCACTGCCACTTGGTCACCCCGCGCGGCGGGCTGGCAAGGCGATCGACGACGGCGGCATCCTGGCTGCAGCTGTTGCTTTCGCCGGGGGCGAGGGCGCGCACGACCTGGATATTCACGCAGTCCCAGCTCCAGTCGAGGTAGGAGGCCGAGGCGTTGAGGTCGAGCCCGTCGATGGGCTCGGCGCTCAGTTCCGCTTCCAGCCCCTTGATCGTCGCATCGCCCGCGTTCTGGGGAAGGGCGCAGGGGCCGGGCCCCCCGAACTGGGGGCAGGACAGCAGGCCCAGCTGCGCGCCTTTGAACTGGTTGAGGTAGGCCGAGAGGTTGAGCCGCACGCGGTGGCCGAACAGGTCGGTCTTCACGCCAATCTCGTAGGCGGTCAGCTCCTCGGGCCCGAAGGGCTGGACCTGCGCTGCGTTGAACGGGCGCGGGCTGATCCCGCCGCCCTTGAAGCCGGTCGAGGTCGAGGCATAGACCAGCACCTCGTCCGAGATGCGATAGTCCAGGCTGGCGCGGTAGTCGAAGCGGGTGCCCTTGAAGCCGCCCGTCAGCCCGTTGAGCGCGGTCACGATCTCGGCGGTGTTGCCATTGCCGTTGACGTCGAGCACGTCCGGCCCCTGGTAACCGATGCCGTAGGCCGCCCCGATGGGGTCGACGAAGGCGTTGGGGCTGGTGCCGTCGTAGTTCAGCCGCTCATACGTCGTGGACTTGCTCTCGTCGGTGTAGCGCCCGCCGAGCGTCAGGGTGAGATCACTGGTCGGCCGTACGAAGACGGTGCTGAAAAGCGCGAAGGATTCCACTTCGACCGGCCCGCCGCCCAGGAACTGCAGCGGATAGATCGGCTGGCCCGCCGCGGCGACGTAGCGGATGTCGGTGCGGGTCGCCTGGTCGGTGTCTTCCTTGGAGAAATAGCTGCCGACCGTCGCCTCGACGATGGGGCCAAGCTCGGCGTTGAGGCGCATCTCGTGGCTGAAGAAGCGGCTCTTGAGGTCGACCACCGGCGCATCGAGGCGCGCGGGCGAGAGGTCGCTGTCGTTGGAGAACTTCGAATCGAAGCCGCGGTAGGCGGTGATCGTGGTAAGGTTCATCCAGTCCGCAAGGTCGAACTGGCCGTGGAGCGAGACGCCCCAGCCTTCGAAGAAGGCCTCGTTGGCGTGGGTGGAGGGCTGGACCGGAAAGCCCTCGAGCCCGGGGATCAGGCCCGCTTGAAAGCTGTCGCCCGCAGACTGGAACGCGGCGTAGTTGCAGTAGCGCCCGCACACGAAGCGGTTGTCGAAGGGCAGGCCGTTCTCGGTCGCGACGTTGGGGTTGGGATTGTTCGCGTAGAGGAGGACTTCGCCCGCGTTGTAGGTGGAATCGTGCGAGTAATCGCCGACCAGTTGCAGGTCGATACCGGGGCGCTCGAAGCGCAGCGCCACGCGGCCGGCGTAATAATCCTTGTTTCCGTAGTCCGCCGTCTTGCAGTCCCCGCCTGAAGTCTGCGCGGGGACGCCGCTGTCCGGATTGAGACAGCCATAGTCGTAGCCGGTGACGTATCCGTCCTGGCGGCCATAGGCGGCCGAGACGCGCGCCGAGAGATCGCCTGCAATGGGAAACTGCAGCGCGCCGCGCAGGTTCACCCGGTCGCGGATGCCGTAGGTCGCCTCGGCATAGCCGCCGAAGGTTCCGTCGGGCTTCTTGGAGATGTAGCGGATCGCCCCGCCTTCGGAATTGCGTCCGGTCAGCGTGCCCTGGGGGCCGCGCAGGACTTCGACGCGCTCGACATCGACCAGTTCGAAATTGGCGCCGGTGAGGCGCGGGAAATAGACATCGTCGATGTAGAGGCCGACGCCGGGCTCCACCAGCGGGTTGAAGTCGATCTGGCCCATGCCGCGGATCGAGGCGCTGATCGAGGGCCCGAACGAGGCCGACTGCTGGCGCAGCGCGACGCTGGGGGCCTGGTTGGCGATGTCCGCCAGGCTCTGCTGGCTACGCTCTTCCAGCATATCCGAGGTCATCGCGGTGATCGCGATGGGGGTGTCCTGGAGGTTCTGCGCGCGGAACTGCGCGGTCACGATGATCGTCGCTAAGTCGGGTTCGGGCTCGGGCGGCGCGGTCTCCTGCGCCCGGGCGGCGTCCAGCGGCAGGCAGGCCAGCACGAGGCCGAGCGCGCTCATCGCTGTGCCCAGACCTCCTGGTGCCGGTTCCCGTGCAATCCGGCGCGCGCCATGGGGCGCGGGCGCAAGGCTCCTCGTCATCGTCAACTCTCCCGTCATGTTTTCGTCGTTGTGGGAGGTGTGATGCGGCTGTGCGCGCTTGTCGGCAACGCATCGCCGGGTTACCCATGTGGCAACCCCCAGGTTATGGGCCCGGGGATGGGCACCCATAAGAAGGGGCCCGGGAGAGAGATCGCCATGACGCCTTTGCCGTTCACGCTGCGCCAGCTGGAGCTTTTCGCGGCGCTTGCACAGGACCTGAGCGTGCGCGGCTGCGCGCGGCGGCTGGGGATCTCGCACGCCGCGGTGTCGAGCCAGATCGCGCTTCTGGAAGAGCAGCTGGGTTTCGCGCTGGTTGCGCGGCAGGCGGGCAAGGGGCTGGCGCTGACCGCGCAGGGCATGGCCTTTGCCGAGGACCTTCGGGCCTTTCACGCCGCCGCCGACAGACTGGCCGCGCACCGGGCCGAGGAACCGGCAGAGCCCTGTGCTGGGCGTTTCCGCGTGCGGATCGGGCTGGCCTTGTTCGAGCACTATGTCCGGCCACGTCTTGGCCATCTGCTCGGCGCGCATCCCGAACTCGAGATCACCTTCGATACCCATGTGCCAGGCGAGGCGCGCGACCCGGGCCAGCCCGAGCCCGAACCCGACTTTGCCTTGTTCCATGCTCCGCTCGGTGGAGAGGTGGGAGAGGGGACGCGCTGCCTCGCGCAGGTGCGCTGCGCGATCTACGCCGCGCGCTCGCTGGCGGGAGAGAGCGAAGGTCCGCTTTCACCCCAGGCGGTGAGCGCGCTTCCCTTCATTCTGCCTGCGGCCGGTTCGGACCAGACCCGCGCGCACCTGGACGGGCTTGCCCGGCTGGGTATCGTCCCGCGGCGGATCGTGGGCCACTGCGACGATTTCGACGTGATGGTGAACCTTGTCGAGCGCGGGATGGGGGCGGCCTGCATGACCGAGCCGATGATTGCGCCCGCCATCCGGCCCCAACTTGCCGCGCTCTTTCCGCTCGAGAACTACCGCCTGATCTGGATGCGCCGGGCGGGAGTGGAGGGGCGCCTGCCCGATCTCGTCGCGGACTTCCTGATTGGCTGCGTGATGGACAATCCGGATTACCCGGCGCACGCCTGAGGATATATAAGTCACCTACTTACAGTGATATGCGTATAATTGCTTAGATGGTGTATTAGGATGGCCTGCAGGGTTGCCGTGTGCGCGGTCTGACAGCGAAGGCCCATAAGGTTTAGATATATCATCTTAAAAACAGTGACTTGCACCAAACTTCTCGTAAGTTCACGTAGTTTGTGAAAGTGGGCCGGGGAAGCGACCTTCCGGGTCGTAGCGGGCCTTTACCGCGCGAAGGCGCTCGTAGTTCGGGCCGAACCCGGCGGGCGCTCGTGCGGCTTCGTCGCGGTCGAGATAATTGAGGTAGACGGTGCCGTCCGACAGCGGTGCAAGCCGGGCGAAGACCTCGCGCACCGCCGCGATGATTGCAGCATCCTCGGCCGGATCGCACCACCCGGCCGAGATGCCCACGTTGTAGAGCGCATGGCGATTGGGAAAGGCGCTGGCCGAAATGTCGACATCGCAAACCGCGCCGCCGAGCGCTTCCAGAAAGATCAGCGTGTATTCGCCGGGGATCGTGGCGATACCATCGGCAAGGCAGGCGACGAGATCCGGGGTGAGTTCGTCGGCGAAGATCGACTTCCAGTAGTAGCGCCCGCCTCTCGGGGAAGAATTGGCGAAGGCCTTCTGAAAATCGACATAGGGCTGGGGTGTGACGAAGCCGTGCAGAAGCTCTCCCACCTCCAGCAGGGGCGCAAGCTCGCGCGCGGCGCGCTGGGCTTCGCCTGTGTGCAGGGCGACGAGGGCCAGGCAGGGCTTGCCGTGCAGATGGTTCGGGAAGTCGGGCAGCGGCGGTATCTTCATGAAGGCAGGGACAAGGCCAACCTCGCGCGCGGCAGCGCGCATGAAACCACCCACGAAGGCCATGACTTCCTGCGCCCTGTCGAGGGGGTAGAAGGCCCAGGCGGTGGTGATTTCGGGGCCTACGGGGGACAGCTCAAAGTCGAAGCGGGTAACGATCCCGAACTGGCCGCCCCCTCCGCGCAGCGCCCAGAACAGGTCGGGATGCTCGCGTGCGTTGACCTCGACGCGGCGGCCATCGGCGAGCACGACTTCGGCGCCGATCAGGTTGTCGATGGCAAGCCCCAGTTGGCGCGAGAGAAAGCCGATCCCTCCGCCCAGCGTCAGCCCGCCCACGCCCGTCTGGGGCTCGACCCCGGCGGTGACGGCCAGGCCGTGAACCTGCGTGGCCGCATCGAGTTCGCCCAGGAGCACGCCGCCCCCCACTCGTGCGGTGCGCGCCACCGCGTTGACTTCGATCCGTTTGAGGGCGGCCAGGTCGATGAGGAGCGAGCCTTCGACGAGCGCGGCGCCCGAGACCGAATGCCCTCCGCAGCGCGCGACGGCCTGCATCGCGTGCGCGGCGGCATGGCGGACGGCGGCCTCCACGTCCGCGGCGTCGCGGCACTGCGCGATAAGCGCCGGGCGCCTTCCTATCATGGCGTTCCAGCCTTGCCGGGCGGAGGCGAACGCGGGATCGTCGGGGCCTAGTACGGTTCCTTTGAAATCGGCGATGGAATGTGCGTTGCTCGACATCTCGGGCCCCTCTCCCTTCGTGGGTGCCGTTCGCTGTACGCACAGACTACGCCTATTCGGGAGCTCTGCAATCCATTGTCGGGGTCAGGGGGCGGGGCGGGACTGGCCGGGCGTCAGGATGCCTTCGTGCTGGAAGGCGCGCAGGACCCGCAGGTTCACGTCGGATTCGAAGGCTTTCTCAAAGCGCGTGTCGAGGACGTAGGCCTTGAGGCGCAGGCGCACGCCGACCAGGTAATCCGACACCCACTGGTTGACGAGGATGACCACGGGCTTGGCGAGGAAGACGTAGCGGCTGGACAGCACGGCCTCGTTCACGATCTCGCGCGCGCGCTCGATGTCCTGGTCGGCCGCGATGTGGAAATCCATCACCACCTGCATGTCGAGCGCGCCGTAGTTGCCCGAGGACGTCACATCGCTCAGGAACTTGCTGTTGGGGATGGTGACGGTGTTGTCGTCCAGCGTCTGCATGCGCACGGAGCGCAGGCCGATGGCGGTGATGTCGCCGTATTCGCCCCCGAAATTGACCCGGTCGCCGACCTGGAAGGGCCGGTCGAGCATGACGATGACGCCCGCGATGAACGAGGCGACAAGATCCTTCATCGCAAAGCCGACCGCGACCGCCACCGTGCCGCCGATCACCGCCAGGGTTGTTTCGTCGACCCGGAAGGAGAGGAGAAGCACGAGGATCGTTGTCGCGACGTAGATCACGAACTGGCCGATCGTGCTGACCTTGTGGAGGGTCAGGCGCCGCGAGGAGAACTCGCTCCCGAAGGCGGCGACGAAGCGTCCGAGAAGACGCAGCAGCATCCAGGCGCCAGCCACTACGAAAAGCGAGGTGATGACCCCGCCCCAGCGCACGATGTCGGCGAGGCGGCTGATCGTGTCGATGTCGATATCGTCCTGAGCCCATGCGGGGCTGGCGACCAGCGCCAGAAGTGGGGCGGCAGACCGCAAGGGCCGGAACAGGGCGCGGACAAAGGAGGGGCAGGGCATCAGCGTGTCTCCCGCACGATGAGGTTCTGGCGCGCGAGCAGGCGGGCGACGGTCGTCCACCAGTTGAGCGCGATCTGGTAGCCGGGCGCTGTGTGCGTGACCGCGCCCATGCGTTCGAGGCGGCGCAGTGCGTCGCTGATCTGCATGTCCGAAAGATCGGTGCTGGCGTGGATGGCCGCCTTGTCGGCAAAGTCCATCTGGAGCAGCACGCGCAGCACGAAGAGGGCGGGCATGGGCAGTGCGGCGAGGCTTTCCGTGGGCGGCGTGTCGAAGGTGCGCACGGTGACCGTGCCGGTGACGGCCTCGACGAAGAGCGAGCGGCGCCAGTAGTCGAGCGCGATTGCGGGATTGCCGCCGACGTGTTCGGCGAGGCGTTCGAAGTAGCCGCGCTTGCGGCGTTCGGTGACCGAAACGTCCTCGCCGAACTCGAACACGCCGTCATCGACCATGGCGGAAAAATCGGGGGCGATCCCGGCCTGCGCCGAGCGGCGCTCGATAAGGGCGCGCAGCTCGTCTGCAGTCCAGACGGGCAGCGTGTGGATGGCATCGAAGAGGATGCGTTCGCTGCGCGCGCGCTGGAGGAAGCGCCAGGCGGCATCCGAGATTGCGAAGACCCAGGCATGGCCCTCCTCGCACGAATGGCGGGCCTGTCCGATCAGCCGGTCGAGCGCCGCAAGCCCGCCGATGGCCGGGGTGATAATGCGCTGGATATCGTCGATGGTGATGAAGAGCGGGGCGCCGCCGCTCGCCTCTTGCGCCAGCTGGTCGGGCAGGCGCTCGACCCAGTCGGCGGGCGGGCAGGGCGGCACTTCCAGGTGCACGTGGTGCATGTCCTTGCCCGACTTGCGGGCGAGGTCGCGCAAGTACGAGGACTTGCCGAGCCCGCGTTCGCCCACGAACAGCGTGAGCGATCCGGCCGGAACCGGAGGCATCGGCAGGTGCCCGGGACGTTCGGCCCCGAGGCGCAGCGTCGAGGGCGGGCGGTGCGGATCGAAAACGGCGAGGGTCTCCGGGGGAAGGCGGTGGAAGCGTCCGCTGGCCTTGTCCTCGGCCACCTGCCGCTCGGCCGCGATGCGCGCGCGCTGCTCCAGCATCTCGCGCACCAGCGCCACGTCGCGCACGCGCCGTGCGATCACCGCGCGCACGCCCTTGGCCAGCAGCAGCACACCCACCGCGATGCGTCCGGCAACGCCGGTCACGCCGCCCGGGTCACGCGCAATCCAGCGCAGCAGCGCGCTGTCGCCTGCGTCCGCCGCGGCAAGGCTGACGATGCGTGCGCGCCACCAGCTGGCGAGCAGCACCGCCACCACCGGCACCAGTAGCCAGGCGACGGTCACCACCCAGTTGTAGATCGCGCCTTCCCCGACGCTCGCGCGGGTGAGGTTGAGCATGAGGCCGATCGCCAGCAGGCTGCCCGCGATCAGGCGCAGCGACTTCCAGCGCAGCGCTGCGCGGGGATCGTCCTGCCCGCGCCCGCGTGCCAGTTCGTTGACAAGGCGCACCGTGACCACGGTCGCCAGCGACCAGAACACCACGATCCAGAGGAAGCGCAGGCCCGCCAGCGCAAGATCCTCGGGCCAGAGCCACCACAGGACGCAGGCGAGCAGCAGCCAGTCGAGCGGCGCGCGCACCTGGCGCCAGTGCTGGAGCGCGGCGCTTTGCAGGGAACGCAGGACCGTGCGGGGGCGCTTGAGGGCCGCTTCCATCTGCGCGCGTGCCAGCAGGGTATCGCCGCGCTTGCGCCACCAGGCGAACGCCATTGCGATCAGCATGAGGCGCAGCACGGCGAGGACGAAGGCGGGGCTGGGGCTGGTCACGCGGGCCAGAAGATCGCTGGCGGTATGGCGCCAGGCCTGAAAATTAAAGCGCAGTTCCAGGACGATCTCGAAGACTTCGCGGCGGACCTGCGCCACGCCTTCCGGGCCAAAGCCGGTCACGCGGCCTCGCATCGATCCGCTCAGCGCGTGCAGGAGGGTGAGGCGCGCGCCGTTCATCAGGTTCATGGCCTCGCGCAGTGCGCTGCGCTGCTGCCATAGCCGCTGGGCGTAGGCTTCGGTCAGCAGCGCTGCGTCGCGCTCGAGCGCGGCGCGGTGGGTCTCCAGCGCGCGCGTCTCCGGCGCGTCGGAGGACAGCGCGCGGTCGAGAGCTGGCGGCGTCAGGCCGGGCGTTGAGGGCGCTTCGGAGACCTCGAGCGCGGCCTGCAGTTCCCCACGCACCTTGGTCAGTTCGGCGACCAGTTCGGGGTAGAGCGCATCGGCCGTGGCGGGGCCGGCCTCGGCAGCTTCGAGGGCGCGGCGGCGCCAGGCAAGCGCGTTGTCGCCCACGGTGTCGGGCGAGGCGCTGCCGCGCACGAGGTCGGCGCGGAATTTGGCCTGGGCCTGTTCGGTCTTGAGGAGACGCGCGCGCTCGCTGGCGACAAGGCGCTCATGCTCGCTGGCGGCATCGCGCGCGTCCTGCTCGGCCTTGCTGAGGCGGGTGTTGGCGTTCTTGAGCCGGGCATCGGCCTGGGCGACTTCCTGCGCCGAGCGCGAGGAGACGCCGGACGCGGCGGCAAGCTGGACGAGGCGGTCGGGAGGCAAGCGGAAGATCGTGCGCCGGGCCAGCGCGACCTGGTCCTTGAGCCAGGCGATGCGCAGCGCGGGGGACGCGTCTTCGGCGGGTTCGGCCTCGTCGGGGATTTCAGTGTCTCGCAGGAGCGCCATCTGGCCGGCGTTGTTGGCGGCATCGAGCAGGTTGATGTCGAGCGCGCCGGGCGGCACGGCCTCCCCCTTGAGGAAGGCCTCAAGCGCGGCGAGCTCGGCCTTCAGGCGCGTGAGTTCCTGGGCCTGCGAGCTCTTTTCCTCGGCGGCCTCGCGGTAACTGCGGTGGGCCTTTTCATGGCTTTCGAGGAGGGTGCGGCGGCGTTGGTCGGAGAGGCGCAGGAAGGCGGCTTCGGCCAGTGCGAGCTGCGCCTGCGCCGGGGGCAGTCCCCCCAATGCGGCCGGATCGCGTGCGGCGCGCGCATAAAGATCGCGGTCCTCGACCATGCGCGCGACAAGCCTCAGGCGCGGCGTGTCCTGCCCGATGAGGCTGGCTCCGAAGAGGTCGTGGGCGTCGACGGCCGGGTCCAGGTTTCCGGCGAGAAGCGCCTGGATGCGGGCGGCGCGCTGGGCGGCCGGAGCCACCTCGGGCGCATTCTCGGGCGTGCCGTCCGCCGCGGTGGGCTGCGCCACGAGCGGCGTCTCGCAGACGGCCAGCGCCATGATGGCGACAAGGACGAGAAGCACGAGGCGAAGGGGCGAGAGCGTCATGGCAGGCACGATGCCGCCAAGCGGGCCGCGCTGCAACGGTGGGAGCAGGGATACGCACGGTTCATGAACCCCTGCGAGAGCGTCGCAAAGCCTTATGGCGCAGGGGAATAGTCCGGATCGGCGGGCGGCGCATGGGCCGAGGGCTCCAGGACGCGGCAGACGATCCGCCGCGATCCGGACGTCAGGCCGCCGCCCTGCATCAGGTTCGCGGGACATGCTGGCGCAAAGATCCCTGCTTGGTGACGGCGCACTTTTACTTGGGCTTGATAAGTTCTCGCGCGCGAACAGTTTGGGACGAGCGCCGTGGCAGGGGCCGGATCTTTAACCTGCGGGCGCTCGCTGTGGCTCCCGCGATTCGGCCATTCCTGGGGGTGAGGGCCAGGGGAAAGGCTGTCTTGCGGCGTTTTTCGCGATACCGGGCGTGCTGCGGTGAACCACGCCTAGAGGCGGGTTTGCGCGCGATTTCATGTGCCTGTTTTGAATCTGTATTTATTTAAAGATGAATAATAGTGTCATTATTGAGGTTAATTTTATTAATCTATCGATTTAAGTGCCGCTTGATATAGAATTTTGGGTGGGTCGCTCTTCGCATTTCATGTCCGGTGTGGGGCAATAGGAGGACTCATGGCGCAGGCGTCTGCGGTGAAGACCGGGGGGGGATTCCTCGGGGGCGCCTTGGGCGAGGTTCTCGCTGGCGTGCTCGGCGTGCTGCTGGCTGGCAGCCTCTTCTTCGCCTTCTTTGTGCAGCCCCGTGCGCAGCACGAGCGTGACCGCATCTACCGCGCGATGGCGCAGGTCGCGCGGCTGATCGATGACCAGATCGAGGTTGCGAAGTTGGCGCAGTCAATCTGGTCTGGATCCAGCATCGAAGAGAACAAAGCTCTGGAAGACTACCCGCACTTGGAAGGCGGATGCCCGAACGAGCCTGTCCTATGTGTGAGAATTATGGGCGACAAGGACGAGGGCGCGGAAGAGCAGGCCAACGTGAACGTGCCGCCGAAGACAGACGAGGTCGCGGAAGAGCAGGACACCGTGAACGTGCCGTTGAAGACAATCGCGGAGAATGCCGATCTTCCCTATCCCGAGGCCATCCTCCTCATCATGGATGAACATGGAAATGTTCTGGCCGGGCAGGACAGGGATGGTCGCTGGAGCCTGTTCCATTCGCTTGGAACCCTGATCCTGGGAGGGGACGGGGCGGGGGGGGAGGCCACCGAGCAGGGTCGGAAGCCGGGTGTGAGCTCCGGAGGAGAGGCCAGTACAACCCGGGAACTGGTCAAGATGAAGCAAACCATCGAGGCCTACCAGCGCGGCGAGCGCAATGCGGTCTTTTCAGGGGCGCCCGCGCGCCTGACCCACAGTTTCGGAGGGCAGGATTATGCGGTGTTCATGGCCGCGCATCGCCTTTCGGCGACAAAAGGCGCGGTGTGGATCGGAGGGGGCGACAGCCCGTTCGCATCCGGCTCGGATGGGGCCGTGCAGAGCCGTAGCCTGATCTATGCGTTTCTCGTTCCCGAGCGGGTCATTGACCGCACGGCCACGGCGCTGCCCAAGAGCGCTCTCGTGCACCTGTTGATGGTGATCGTCATCCTGTTCCTGGCCATTCCGATGATCAAGCTGTTCAGCCAGAACGCGCTCAAGCCCATCCGTATCGCGGACCTGGCCGCAGTCATGCTCTCAATCATGCTGATCACCATGACCGCGACGCTGTTCACGACCGTGGTGCTGTTTCGCAGCAGTGTCACGCGCGATATCGAAGGTGAACTGGCGTGGCTCTCTAACAAGGTCTCGCAGAGCCTTTCAAAGACCATTGCGGCTCGCAACAAGCCTCTGGGAGAGGACGAAGAGGCCGTGAAGACGTTGCTGTTCGGCACGCACCAGGGCGTCGTCGCACGGGGGGATGCCGACGCACTCGTCGGTGTGACAGCTGTCGATGCCGACGGGGGGTGTCTGCCTTCCTTGGAAGACACGCAAAAGGTTTTTTGTGGCGGGAGGTTCTTCGGTGTGCAACCCAGATTTGGGAAACTGAATGTCGCCAAACGGGACTACTTCAAGGCTTGGGAAATGGGTCTGGGCTTTCCCGGGGGAGGCAACTATGTCCAGTTCCTGCGCTCTAAAGGCAATGGCCGGCTCTCGCTCTCGGCCATGGGCGGGAAGGTGGTATGCCCGGGGGCAGATTGCGGGCTGGATCGGCGAGGGGGGACGCCGCTCTTTACCTTCTTTCCGATTGCGCTGCGCGCTCCGGTCCTGCCTCGCAACTTTGCGTTCATGGTTGTTCTCAACAGCGATCTTCCAGGTGATCTGACCGCGCGCGGAGGCGTCGTTGCGGGCGACGTGCTCTACCACAGCCACCAGGCCCGCAGCATGAACGAGAACCTGCTTGTCGAAGCGCGGTACGATCCAGGGCTGGCCTCAGCTCTCGAAATGTTGCGGCAGGGCCCACCCAGCAAGGACGGCGAACGGGCCTCGGTACGCAGTTCGCTGCTGCCCATTTCCTATCAGGGACACCCTCACTTCGCGCTGGTGCGGCCGGTTCCGGACACGCCCTGGTCGGTTGTGGCGATCTACGCGCGCGACGAGGCGCTGGACCTGCTTGACCTTTCCGTGGTGCAGGCGTTCCTGCTCGGGTGTGGCTGGATCGTGTTGGTCTTTCTAATCTGCTGGTTGCTGCCGAGGGCCATGCGCGCAATCCTGTTGCGGCCCGATCCGGGGCGGACGCAGGGGACGAATAGGCCTGCCCCTCCTCCCATACGCGGGCGTTCGATCTGGTTCTTTCCCAATGCCCTGTCTAAGGGCGCGGGCGATGGCCTGCGCTATTCCTTTGTGACCGGGCCACGCGAACTGATCTGGCAGGGTGGCGTTCTCCTGCTTCAGGGGGCTGTGCTGTGGGCTTGTGCGCCTGAGGTCGCGGTCTTCGCCAGTTGTGGGCTCGCGGTGCTTCTTCTGTGCTGCAACTACCTCACGATCGTACGCCGCAGCGAAGATTCGCAGAGCGAACGCGGCCGTCGTCATGCCAAATGGGTTGCGTGGCTGCGCATGGGGGTTGCAGGTGTCACGCTGCTCGCGATGGCCCTTGTCCTGGGCCTGTGCGGGAGGATCGACACTTCCGATCTCGCGCAGGCATGGGTATTCCTGCCAGCCGCGCTGGCCGTGGTAGCTATCCAGATTGTGCGTTGGCTAAGCCTGCGCCATTACCAGCGCCCTTCGGCGCCCCCACAGCAGGTTCGTTCCGGCCAGCGTCAGGCCTACATCCTGCGCACCCTTACTCTGCTGACTATCGTCGTGAGCATGCCCATGGTCTGTATCATGGCGCTGACCTACAGCGTGAATGTCGAGCAGTATATGGGACGCTCGCTGGCGCATGTTGCCGCGCAATCGGAAAGGCAGGCTCGCGCGTTCCAGGCCGATGCGATGCGTCTGGCACGGGCCAAGGAGGCGGGTGGGGGAACTGCGAAAGCTGAAATTTCGCTCGACGAAAAGAAGAAGCTGGACGAACTGGCGAAAGGGTTACTCGAAGATTGGAAAACGGAATTCGGGCTTGGCACCCATGCGCTGAAAAATCCTGGCTGGTTGGTCAGCGCTTTGCCAGCTGCGACATGGTGCAGTGATGGAGTGGACGCCCACGGTGAGAAGCCCATAAAGGACGGTGAGGACCGTCCCGAGGCGGGCGAGGAACGCAACGCGAAGGTTCACGAGATCGAACCCCAGTCACAGGATCGGTCGACCGCGGGCGCGGACACCGACGGGGGTGGGCTCTTCGCGGTCGGGGTGGAGGCCTTTCCCAAGTGCTGCAAATCGGCGGACGAGGCCAGCAATGAGAAGAGCGAGGCTGGCAATGAGAAGAGCGAGGCTGGCAATGACAAGAGCGAGGCCAGCAATGACAAGAGCGAGGTCAGCAACGGCGAGCCTTGCAATATCGAACCTCGGTCACGGGGGGGGCTGGCCGCCCTGGTCGAGCGTCTGCAACCGCGCATCGGGGTGTCCGACCCGGGGGTGGAGGATCAGGCCAACCGCTACATCCTGACCCGGGAGGCGGGGCGCCTTGCGCTGGCGCGACCAAGGCAATTTCAGCCCTTGCGCGCCGAGAAAACGAGCTGGTCGCTTGAGGGAACGGCGCTGATCAGTGGCGATGCAGAGCAGCTGCCGCTCCACCCCCGCTGGCTTACCGTGCTGTTCCTGGGGCTGTTCGTGGCGTTCTTCGGGTTCGCCATGTATCGGCTGCTCGTGGCTGTAGCGGAACACCTGACCGGTCTCTATCTGCTTCCGGTTGATGTATCGTCCGCGCAACAACTGATAGCACGCGGCAAGCAGATACAGTCCAATCCGCGTACGGCCTGGGATGCGCTGGGAGGCTATCCGCAGAAGGCGCGGTTAATGGCGCTGGCCCATGGTCGCTCGATCAATTTCCACGAGCGGGAAGCGATCCAGGATCTGGTCGAGCGTGGTTACCTGCAACTGACGCCCTATGTGCAGATCGCGTGCGAGGAACTTGCGGAATACATCCGTCACGACCTCCCGCGTGAGGAGAGGGAGCGGGTGCGAAACTACTGCGCGCAGGTAGAGGACAAGTGGGACCATGTGCGCCTGCCGATCATTGTCGCCTACGTCGCGGCCTGTGTGCTGGTGGCCTACGTCTCCCCCAACCTGGTCCAGCTTGTCACGACTTCGTTCTTCGCGCTGGCCGCGCTGCTCCCGCTGATGCGTGATCCGCTGGCCCAGTTCCTGGGCAAGAGGGGGTGAAGCGCCTGACGGAATACCCCATACCGGGCCTCCGTGCCCCCGAGAGGAGAGTGTCATGTCCAAGAGCCTGATCGTGTGCTGCGATGGAACCTGGAACAGCGCGGACCAGAAGGGCGAGCCGACCAACGTCACCAAGATGGCGCGGGCGATCCTGCCGCGCACGGCGACAGGTCGCGCGCAGGTGATCTATTACGACGAGGGCGTGGGCAGCGGCAACGTGCTCGACCGGGTGGTGGGCGGCGCGTTCGGCACGGGGCTGGGCACCAATGTCCAGCAGGCCTACCGCTTTTTGTGCCAGAACTACGATGTGGGCGACAGCCTGTTCCTGTTCGGCTTCTCGCGAGGGGCCTATACGGTGCGCAGCCTGGCTGGTCTGGTCGGCCTCGTCGGGCTGGTGCGCAAGGGTGATCTCGACAAGCTGCCCGAGATCTGGGCCTACTACCGCAAGGATGATCGCAATCGGGCCAAGGCGCCCCTCGATATGGCCCTCTTCGAAGGCCGGCATCCGGACATCGAAATGGTGGGCGTGTGGGATACCGTGGGCGCGCTGGGTGTTCCGACCAATTTCCTGGGGCCTCTGGGACGGCGGCGCCATGCCTTCCACGACGTCAAGCTGGGCGGCAAGGTGCGCCACGCCTACCACGCTCTCGCCATCGACGAGCGACGCCGCAAGTTCGTTCCGGCCATCTGGGACACGAAGGGGGGCATTCCCCCGGGGCAGGAGGTGGAGCAGGTGTGGTTTGCGGGCGCACACAGCAACGTGGGCGGAGGGTATCCCGACAAGGTGCTGTCCGACATCGCGCTGCTGTGGATGTGCGACAAGGCAAAGCCGTTCCTGGAGCTCGACGAGGACTACCTCGCGCGCAAGGTCGAGCGGGTGGAGCAGGGCGCGGCGCGTGGCCTTCTGGTCGATTCGGCACGACATGCGTTCTGGAAGCTGCAGGGCCAGAAGGAGCGTGCACTGGGCTCCGACGCGACTGAGACAATCCACCCGAGTGTGCTGGCGCGTCTGAATCTCAGCCGGGATTCAAAGGCTAGTCTCAAGCCTCCCTTCGCGCCATTTCCCTATCTCCCGCGCAATCTTCTGCGTTTCCTGGAGAAGACGGGCCTGATCCGCTGAGCCGCCGACGGCGCGTGGGCTGCGCGCGCGCCTCGTCGCGGCGCAGCACCATCCCTCCCGGACGCTTTTTCCCTTGCACTAGGCCTCGGCGCGTGGCGCTGTGCGTCACGGCTCGTCGCATCCTCTGATATTACTATTGCTGATAGGCAAAATATCGCTATTCAGCATAGCCAAGTGATTCAGGGCCAGCAGAGCCAAGGGAGATAGGGATGACTGAGTTCTCGCGTCGCAATCCGCTGACGGGCGAAATCGCCTCCAGCGCGCCGGCCATGCAGCCCGGCGATATTCCGGCCATCGCGAAGAAGGCCGCGCAGGGACAGGCCGAGTGGGGCCAGATGGGCCCCAACGCCCGCCGCGCCGTCCTTACCGAAGCCGCCGAAGCGCTCGAGGCGCGCCGCGATGATTTCGTGGCCGCCATGCAAAGCGAGATTGGCGCAACCGCGGGCTGGGCCATGTTCAATCACGGCCTGTCGGCCAGCATGATCCGCGAAGCCGCTGCGCTCACGACGCAGATCTCGGGGGAGATCATCCCGTCCGACAAGCCCGGGTGCCTTGCCATGGCCGTGCGTGAGCCGGTCGGCGTCATCCTCTCCATCGCGCCCTGGAACGCGCCGATCATCCTGGCCGTGCGCGCCATCGCAACCCCGCTTGCCTGCGGCAACGCGGTGATCCTCAAGGCCAGCGAGATCTGCCCGCGGGTCCATTCGCTGGTGATCGAATCCTTCGCCGCTGCAGGCTTTCCGGAAGGTGTCGTCAACCTCGTCACCAATGCGCCCGAAGATGCGGGCGAGGTCGTGGGCGCGCTCATCGACGCACCCGAAGTCAAGCGCATCAACTTCACAGGCTCCACCGCGGTGGGCCGCATCATCGCCCAGCGCGCGGCAGGCCATCTCAAGCCCTGCGTCCTCGAACTGGGTGGCAAGGCACCCTTCCTCGTCCTGGAGGATGCCGATCTCGACGAAGCGGTGAAGGCCGCTTCCTTCGGCGCCTTCATGAACCAGGGCCAGATCTGCATGTCGACCGAGCGTATCATCGTGGTCGAAGCGGTCGCCGAGGCGTTTGCGCAAAAGTTTGCGGCCAAGGTCGCGACGATGACCACGGGCGATCCGCGCGAGGGCACGCACCCGCTCGGCGCGGTGGTTGACCAGAAGACGGTGGACCACGTCAATTCGCTGATCGAGGACGCGCTGTCCCACGGCGCGACCCTGCTGACGGGCGGAACGGCGAACAGCGTGCTGATGCCCGCAACCGTCGTCTCGGGTGTGACCGATGCCATGAAGATCTACAGCGATGAAAGCTTCGGCCCGGTCGTCGCTGTCCTTCACGCGCGCGACGAGGAACACGCGATCGCGCTCGCCAACGACACCGAATACGGCCTCTCCGCCGCTGTCTTCACCAGGGACACCGCGCGCGGCCTGGCGGTGGCGCGGCGCATCAGGTCGGGGATCTGCCACGTGAACGGCGCGACCGTCCACGACGAGGCGCAGATGCCCTTCGGAGGCGTCGGGGCCTCTGGCTACGGCCGCTTTGGCGGCAAGGCCGGGATCGATAGCTTCACCGAGCTGCGCTGGATCACGGTCGAGACCCAGCCCGGGCACTACCCGATCTGAGCCGCGGAGCGGTCCGGGCACGGTCGATATGATGCACGTCTCCCTCCACGGCAGCGGCCTTTGGGTCCAGCCTCTGGCGGGTTCCGCCTCAGCGCCAGAGGGCGTTGAGGGCGGGGACGAAGTGGTCGCGATGCTCTGTGGGGATGCGCTGGAGCAGGTCCTGCTCGAAGGTCTGGGTGATCCGGCGCACCTCGTGCAGGGTCGCCTCGCCCTCAACTGTCAAGATGATCGCCATCGACTTTCCATCGAGCGGCACGCGTTCGACCAGTCCGCGCGTGACCAGACGCCCGATCAGCGGGGCCATGTTGGCCGAGCGGATGTCGAGAGCGGTGCCGATCTGGCTGGAGGTCATCGTGTCGCGCCCGTCGATCAGCAGGAGGATCGAGGCTTCGGACACGCGCAGGTCCACCTCGGACAGCAGCGTGCCCAGTTCCGCCATCATCGCATTGGCCGCACGGCGCAGCGTGTAGCCCGGCAGGATGGCAAGCGGATCGGGTTCCCCATCGGGCGCAGGAAGGGAGCCGTTATCGGGCTTTCCGGATGTGTCGGCCAAGGTTCTCTCCGCAATTGGGCTCTTCGTGAGCCATCTTATTCGTATCGAAGATAGTCAAATACACAGATCAAGGAAATTTGCCATGTCCGAACGTGCACCTGAAGATACCGTCTCCTACACCGTCGAGAACCGCATTGCCTGGGTTTCCTTCAACCGCCCGGAAAAGCGCAACTGCATGAGCCCCAACCTCAACCGGCGCATGACCGAGATCCTCAACGAGCTGGAATTCCGCGAGGACGTGGGCGTGCTCGTCCTGACCGGTGAGGGCACGGCCTTCTCGGCGGGCATGGATCTGAAAGAGTACTTCCGCGAGAACGAGGAAAAGGGCATCGGGGCGACCCGCCATGCCCAGCGCGAAGCCTATGGCTGGTGGGAGCGCCTGCGCTGGTACGAGAAGCCGACCATCGCGATGGTCAACGGCTGGTGCTTTGGCGGCGCCTACGGTCCGCTGTTCAGCTGTGACTTGGCCGTTGCGGCCGAGGACGCGCAGTTCGGCCTCTCGGAAATCAACTGGGGCATCCTGCCCGGCGGAGGCGCCTCGAAGGTCATCGTCGAGCTGACCGGTTTCCGCAACGCGATGTACCACGCCATGATGGGCGAGAACGTCGATGGCAAGAAGGCTGCCGAGTGGGGCCTCGTTAACGAGGCCGTGCCCGGCGACAAGCTCAAGGCCCGCGTCGAGGAGATCGCCGGTGTGCTGCTGGGTAAGAACCCGACCGCGCTGCGCGCCACCAAGTGGGCAATCCGCCGCGTGGGCGAGATGACCTTCGACAACTCGATGGACTACCTCGTTCGCACGCAGGAAGCGGCCAACTTCTTCGACGGCGAAGGCCGCAAGGAAGCCACCCGCCAGTTCATCGACGAAAAGACCTTCAAGCCGGGGCTGGGCGCCTATGACCTGAACAAGAAGGACTGACCTTCACGGGACGGGGCCACGTCGCAGCGGCGGGTCCCGTCCACCCCAGACCTATCTCACATTCACCTGAACCTCGCCGGGAGAGGCCTCCAGAATGACCGTTACCACCCTTTCGCACGACGCCATTTCGCGCTTCCTGAAGCCCAGCTCGATTGCCATCGTGGGCGCGAGCGACAAGCCCGGCGCGCTTGGCGCCTCGGTGCTCAAGAACCTGGAACGCAACGGCTATTCGGGCGCCATCTACCCGGTCAATCCCAAGCGCGAGACGATCGGCACGCATCGCTGCTACCCCAGTGTCGACGCGCTGCCCGAGGGCGTGGACGTCGCCGTTCTGGCGATCCCGCAGCCCGCCGTGCTCGACGCGGTGAAGGGCCTTGCCGCGCGCAAGGCGGGCGGGGCCATCATCTTCTCGGCGGGCTTTGCCGAGGGCGGCGAGGAGGGCAAGGCCCAGCAGGCCGAGATCGCCCGCATCGCGGCCGAGCACGGCATGGTTATCGAGGGGCCCAATTGCCTGGGCGCGGTCAACTACGTCGATGCCGTGCCGCTGACCTTCGTGGAGACGCAGGCGTTGCCGCCCGCCGGGCGCCGCGCGCTCGGCGTCGTCTCCCAGTCGGGTGCGATGGCCGCGGTGCTGGGCGCGACCTTCGGCGCGCGCGACCTGCCGATCAGCTATTCGGTCTCGACCGGCAACGAGGCGGCAAGCGGCGTGGAAGACTACGTCGAATGGCTGCTGGAAGATGACGAGACCCACGTCATCGCCATGATCGTCGAGCAGTTCCGCAAGCCCGCCCGCTTCCTCGAAGTTGCCGCAAGGGCGCGCGGCGCGGGCAAGCCCATCGTCCTTCTGCACCCCGGCAAGTCGAGCGCGGCGCGCGAGAGCGCGGCCACCCACACCGGCGCGATGGCGGGCGACTACACGCTCATGCGCCGCAAGGTCGAGCGCGAGGGCGTGATCTTCGCCGAGACGCTGGAGGAGCTGGGCGACATCACCGAGATCCTCATGCACTGCCCGCACATGGAGCGCGCCGACATCGCGGTGCTGGGCGAATCGGGCGCCTTCAAGGCGCTGACACTCGACCTTGCCGAAGAATTCAATCTGCCCTTGGCGCAGCTGGACGATGCCAACGCACCGGCGCTGCGCGAGGCGCTGCCGCCCTTCGTGCCGGTCAGCAATCCGCTCGACATTACCGCCCAAGGGCTCAGCCAGCCCGAAATCTACACCAATTGCCTCACCGCGCTGCTCGACGATGATCGCGTGGGCGCGGTGGTCGCCGGGATCATCCAGACCGATCCTGTTACCATCGGCATCAAGGCACCCGCGATCCGCGCCGCGCTTGAGGGGCGCAGTTCGACCAAGCCGCTGATCTATGCCGGGCTCGACGAAGGCGCGCCGATCCCCGAGGAGATCATCACCGATTTCCGTGCGCGCGGCATTCCCTGCTTCCCCAACGCGGAACGTGCGATCCGCGCGCTCTCGCGCCTCGCCGCCTTCGCGCGCCGGGACCTTGCGAAGGGCGCGTTCGAGCCGACCCCGGTTGCAGGCCTCGATGCCTACACGGGCGTCGTCGCCGAATATCAGGCCAAGAAGCTACTTTCCCCACTCGGCCTGGCCTTCCCCGAAGGCGGCTTTGCCGACAGCGCCGAGGCCGCGGTCGCGGTGGCCGACACGGTGGGCTATCCGGTCGCGATGAAGGCGCAGGCGCAGGCGCTTGGCCACAAGAGCGATGCGGGCGGCGTTCTCCTGAACCTTGCCGATGCCGACGCGGTGCGCACCGCGTGGAGCACCATCCACGACAACGTCGCGGCCTACAACGCTGCGCTCGCGCTTGACGGCGTGCTGATCGAGAAGATGGGCGCGCGCGGCATGGAGATGATCGTGGGCGGGCGTAACGATCCCGAATGGGGACCGGTGGTCCTGGCAGGATTTGGCGGCGTGACGGCCGAGATCCTCAAGGACGTGTGCCTGTTCACCCCCGACATGACGCTGGCGCAGATCGAGGAGGGGCTGATGGGCCTCAAGTCGGCCGCGCTGCTATCGGGCTATCGCGGTTCGCCCCGGCTGGACGTGCCCGCGCTGGCCGCGCTCGTCGCGCAGGTGGCGGCGGTCCTTAGCGCGGAGCCAAGTCTCTCCGAACTCGACCTTAATCCCGTTATCCTCTATCCCGAGGGACACGGCGTGGTCGCGCTCGATGCCTTGATGCTGGTCGAGCCGGTCGCACCCTGAGGCGAAACGGGCCGCAAGGCCCGTTCTCCCCGAACACGAACAACACAGCGGCGCCGAAGAAGCGCCGCGAGAGAGGAAGTCCGGCATGAACGCATCACCGCAAGGTGCGACAGATCCCCGCGCCCTGATTGCGCAAGGCCCCATGCGCGCGCGTCAGGTGCTCGCCATCGGGGTGTGCGTCCTTTTGAACGCGCTCGATGGGTTCGATGTCCTCGCCATCAGCTTTGCCTCGCCCGGCATCGCGGCGGACTGGGGGATCGACCGGGGTGCGCTCGGCATCGTCCTCTCGATGGAGCTGTTCGGCATGGCTCTGGGCTCCTTCGTGCTGGGCCCCATGGCGGACCGGATTGGGCGCAAGCCGACCGCGCTCGCCTGCCTTGCGGTCATGGCGACCGGTATGCTGGGGGCGGCCTACGTCGGGTCGGTCTACGAGCTGGCGGCGCTGCGCTTTGGCACCGGCATCGGCATCGGCGGCATGCTCGCCTGCACCAACGCGATGGTGGCCGAATACGCCAACGACACGTGGCGCAAGGCCGCGATCTCGGTGATGGCGGCAGGCTATCCCATAGGAGCCATTACCGGGGGCGCCTTCGTCAGCGCGTTCCTGCTCGAAGACGGCTGGCGGGGTGTCTTCATCTTCGGGGCCGTGGTCAGCGCAGCGCTGATCCCCATCGTGCTGCTGCTCGTGCCCGAGAGCGTGGGCTTCCTCATGCAGGGTGGCCGCTCAGGCCGTCTTGCCAAGGTCAACCGCGCGCTGGCCGGGCTTGGCCATTCGGCTGTCGCGGCCGTGACCGAGCCGGAACTGGCGCCGCGCGCGAAAGTCTCGACCGCGCGCCTGTTCGCCCCCGATCTTCGCCGCACCACCATCCTTCTGACCATCGCCTATTTCACCCACGTCATGACCTTCTACTTCATCCTGAAGTGGGTCCCCAAGATCGTGGTCGACATGGGCTACGCGCCGTCCTCGGCGGGCGGGGTTCTGGTCTTTGCCAACATCGGCGGCCTCCTCGGCTCGTTGCTGCTGAGCGCGCTGCTGCTGCGCATCGGCCTGCGCCCGCTGATGGTGGCCGCGCTTGCCTGCTCGACGCTGCTGGTCATCAACTTCGGGCGCGGGGCGGGTGACCTCTCGGGCCTGTCCTGGGCGGCGGCTTCGGCGGGCTTCTTCACCAATGCGGGCATGGTCGCCTTCTACTCGCTGATCGCCGGAGCCTATCCGACCGAGGCGCGCGCGGGCGGCACCGGGTTCGTCATCGGCATCGGGCGCGGCGGTGCGGCGCTAGGCCCCGTGCTGGCAGGCTTCCTGTTCGAGGGAGGCCTTGGCCTTCAGGGTGTCGCCGTGGTCATGGGACTGGGCTCGTTCATCGCGATCCTTGCGCTCCTGGGCCTCAAGGGCGCGGCGCGCGAGATCTAGAACAGGCCATCGTCGAAATCGTCGAAATCGTCGAAGTCCTCGAACCCTGTGTTGTCGTCCGAAGCGCTGGCAGAGGGAGCGTTCCCGCTTGTCCCCAGCGCCGCCATGCCAGGGCGCAGGAAGCGGTTGTGGACACTGCGTTCGCCCGCCATCGTGTAGCTTTCCGCGATATTGTCCAGGAGGAGACGCAAGGGCCCATCGTCGCCCGGCGCGCCGGGGGATAGCGGGCTGGCGGACAGCGCCTGGGCTTCCTCGGCAATGCCCGGCGCCATCTGAAGCGCGGCGGCAAGGAAGCCTTGGGTCTGTTCCATCAGCTCGGCCATGCCGATCGCGCCCTGCTCGACGGTGGCCATGGCCATGTCGGTGGCCTGCGCGCTGTCACGGATCGTTTCGAGCGCCCCGGACAGTCCGGTGCCCACCGCGCCGTCGCCGTTGTCGGCCATCGAGCGCATGCGTTCCGAGATCGCGACCAGTTCGGCCTCGGCGCTGTTGATCCCGGCGATCAGCGTGTCGAGCTTGTCGGAGTGGCTGCGGATCTCGTTGGCGATGATCGAGACCGGCCGCCCGATGACCTCGGTCTTGCGGCAGCGCAGGCCGATGTTGATGGCCATCTGGCGCACATCGACGCGCAGGTTCCGGATCGCGGCCACGCGCTCGGTCACGGTCGCCACGGTCGCGAGGATCACGTCGAGCGTGGCCTCGGCCTGAACATCGGCTTCGTGCAATTGGCCGATCATCCCGGCCGCTTCCGCGATGCCGTCTTCCATGCGGCGCAGGAACAGGGCTCCGGCCTGCTCGTCGAAGGTGTCGCGGTCCTGCAGCGCGGTCAGTTTCTCGGCATTGGTGCGCAGGCGCTGTAGCGCGGCGACAAGCGCGCGGGTATCGCGTTCGTACTCCTGGGCGGTGTCCTCGACCTGCGCGTGGAGGAGGGCAAGGACATGGCCGCGCTGGGGATCGGACAGGGCCTGCCCTGAGGCCTGGTCGAGCCGCGTGCAGGCCTGGCAGACATGTTCGAGGCGCTGGCGAGCCCGGTCACCGACCTGGAGCGCGGTGAGCGCGCTTGCCAGTTCGCCCTGGATCGCGCGGGCGTGGTTCGAGGTGGCCTCGGCCAGGTCGACAAGCCCGTCCTGGTGGCTGGCAAGCGCTTCGGCGTCGCGGGCAAGCCGGTCAGGTACCTGGGGAATGACCTTGCGGCATTCGCGCAGGAGCCGGGCGTCGATGCCCTGCATCGAGGTGATGCTGGTGTCGAGTTCGGCCAGCTTGAGAGCGAAAGCCTCGCTCTCGCGGTTGCCCGCCCCCAGCTTCACGTTCATCTCGTCGGCGAAGTTCACGAAATCGGGAGCGCCCGAGGCCGCGATCTTCACGTTCATTGCGTAGATCTGAAGCACCTGCAGGCAACGCTGCACTTCGCTGATGGCGCGGCGCAGGTCGCGAGACACCTTGTGGATTGCGCTGATCTCGGCGCCGCGCCGCTCCAGGCTCTGCGCGACCTGGCCAAGCCGGCTTGCCGAATCGCGCAAGGTCGCGATGGCGGCTGTGGCCTCGCTCTTCGCGAAGACTTCGGCGACTTCGCGCAGCGCGCCCAGGATGATGTCGATGGTCTCGACGGTCTGGCCGAGCGCGAGCCCGGCCTTGTCGAAATGCCCGTTCAGCCCCTCGGCAACGGCCGCGAGGTTCTGGCGCACGAGATCGGCGCGCCCATCGGACGCGTCGGAGCCGGCATCGAGACGGTGGGCAAGGGTTGCCATGGTCTAGCGGACCGTGGCCTGCAGGAACTCGCGCGCAATCGCCGAGAGCGGAACGATGCGGTCGACCGCGCCGTGGGCGATGGCCTCCTTGGGCATGCCGAACACGATCGAGGTGGCCTCGTCCTGGGCAATGGTGCGCGCGCCGCCCTGTTTCATTTCGAGCAGGCCGCGTGCGCCGTCATCGCCCATGCCGGTCATGATGACGCCGACCGCGTTGGATCCGGCCGAGCGGGCGGCTGAGCGGAACAGCACGTCGACCGAGGGGCGGTGGCGTGAGACTAGCGGCCCATCGCGCACCGCGACGAGGTAGCGCGCGCCCTGGCGTTCGAGCAGGGTGTGCTTGCCCCCTGGCGCGATCAGGACGTGGCCGCGCATCACCGTGTCGCCGTCCTCGGCTTCCTTGACGCTCACCTCGCACAGGCTGTCGAGCCGCTTGGCGAAGGCGCGGGTGAAGTTCTCGGGCATGTGCTGGACGACGACCACACCCGGCGCGTTGGCGGGAAGCGCCTGGAGCACTTCGCGCAGTGCCTCGGTGCCGCCGGTCGAGGCGCCGATGCACACGACCATCTCGGTCGTGCGGCTCATTGGACGTCCGTCGGGCGGAGGCAGCATGGCGTCGGCAGTGAGCTTCTTTTGCGGTTCGAGCGAGGGCTGGGGGGAGGGCTTGCGGCCGGAGACGCGGGCGCGGGCCGCCGCCTTGACGACGTCGCGGATGGTGGCGCGGGCCTCCTGGAGATGCTCGGCCACGCCGACGCGGGGTTTCAGGATCACGTCCACCGCGCCCGCCTCAAGGGCCTCCATCAGGGTGTCGGAGCCATCCTCGGTAAGCGAGGAGCACATGACCACGGGGACCGGGCACTGGCTCATCAGCTTGCGCAGGAAGGTGATGCCGTCCATGCGCGGCATTTCCACATCGAGCGTGATGACGTCGGGCACTTCGCTCTGGATGATGCGCGCGGCGGCGAAGGGATCGGCGGCGGTCGCGATGACCTCGATCACCGGGTCCTCTTCGAGAATGGCCTTCATTGTCTGGCGCACGCTCGCGCTGTCATCGACGATGAGCACGCGCGTCTTGGCAAAAGGCATCGGGTCAGTTCCTCTGGAAGACGGTGCCGGATGCGGCCGTCAGGTTATGCTGGAATCCGCTGATCGATTCCGAATGGCCCAGGAAGAGGTAGCCCCCGGGGCGCAGCTGGTCGCACAGGCGGTTGACCACGGCCTCCTGCGTTTCGCGGTCGAAGTAGATGAGCACGTTGCGGCAGAAGATCATGTCGACCGGCTCGCCGATGGCGTAGTGGCGATCCATGAGGTTGAGGCGGCCAAAGGCGATCTTGCGGCGCAGGGCAGGCGCGATGCGAATTTCGCCGCGGCGCGGGTCCTTTGCCTCCATGACATAGGCCTTGCGCAAGGGGGCGGGCACGGGGTCCACCATCTCGCGCGGGTAGATGCCCCGGATCGCGGTGGAGAGCACCCGCGTGTCGAGGTCGGTGGCGAGGATCGAATACTCGAAACCGGAATTGCGCTGGGCAAAGGCGTCGAGCAGCATGGCGATGGTGTAAGGTTCGGCACCTGTCGAGCAGGCGGCACTCCAGCAGCGCACCTGCCGGCGACCGCTCTCGGCCAGTTGGGGCAGGATGGTTTCGGTCAGGTAGTCGAAATGGCGCGGCTCGCGGAAGAAGTCGGTCTTGTTGGTGGTGACCGCGTTGATGAGGTTCTCGATCTCGTCCGCGCCGTGGTCCTGCGAGAGGATCCACTTGCAGTAGGCTCCCAGCGTCGCGTGGCCCCCATCGCGCGCGCAGCGACGCAGCCGCCCTTCCAGCATGGTGCGCTTGGCCGGAGGCAGGTTGATCCCGGTGTGCTCGCGGATGAGAGCGGCAAGGCCCTTGAACTGGGCCGGGGAGATGGTGTCCCCGGCCGCGGGGTTCTCGAAGGGGACGAAGGCAGCGTCGTTCATGGCGGGCCCGCTTGCAGGAGGAAGGAAGGGATCAGGCAGCGAACCCGAAATCGGCGTCGTCGGAGTCCGGTCCACCCATGTTCATGTCGAGGGTGAAGCCCTGAGCACGCTCCTGCTGGTGCTGGACGCTACCGGGCCTGGGGGCAGAGGAACGCGCGGGCGCCTTGGGAGCGGACCGCGGGGCGGGCTGGGGCAGGGCGGCCTGACGCGGCGCGGGGGCC